>JAPSJC010000036.1 GCA_031178355.1 Ureibacillus sp. | reverse complement strand
GCCTTTTTTATATAGTATTTAATTATTTATTTTTGTTGTTTTTCTTGTTATTTTTTGCAGCTTTTTGAACTTCTTTTACATCTAACTCTTGTGCGATTTCTTGGTTATTATTGTTGTTGTTGTTGTTATTGTTATTGCGGTTTTGTTTCTTTGCCATGTGTCATTCACCTCCGATAATTATTGTGTACGGAAATCAGGAGAATATCCGTATTTAAAATGAGTAAGAATTGTAAGAAAGGTACATGCTCGAAAAATTTAGGATAACCGTATAATATATTGACATTCTCGTAATACTTTGGAACGTAAGATGTTACGAAAGGTCTAGTTGGCTTGTAATTTCTTCTATACAATTATGGTATAAAGTAATTATTTTAATGGGTGGTGGACGTATTGAAAAAAATGATGTTAATCATAGTGATTTTGAGTTTATTTGTTGTTGGTTGTGGCACCTCCACTACAAATGATACGTTGATTATTTCTGCTGACGTAGAATATGGCGAAAATGATTATCAACATATTGTTTCATCTAATAACCAATTGGGGTTTGAGCTATTAGCAAAGGCACCAAGAGATGAAGATGGTAATATTTTTGTTTCCCCAACAAGTTTGTTCATAGCACTTGCAATGATTTATAACGGTGCGGATGGAGAAACAAAAAAGGAAATGGAGAAAGTACTTCATCTGCAAGGGTTAAATCCGGACGACTTAAATAAAGCCAATGCCTCCTTAATGACAAAACTTAATGAAAAAACAGATCAAATTCAGTTGAGTATTGCCAATTCTATGTGGCTAAACGAAAAATACGACTTTCAAGATGATTTTGCATTCAAGAATCAAAATTACTTCAATGCAAAACTAGAGGAATTTGACATCACAGATCCACAAACCCCAAAAATGATAAATGATTGGGTCAAACAAGAGACAAATGGTAAGATAGATAAAATTATTGAAAATAAATTAAGTGATGATTTAGTAGCGATTCTAATGAATGCGATTTACTTTAAAGGTAATTGGTCACATCCATTTGATGCTTCGTTAACAGAAGAGCGTTCATTTACAATAGAAGATGGTTCAACAAAAGAACTATCCTTAATGGAATTACATGCGGATTTATTCTATATGGAAAATGATTTGTTCCAAGCAGTTTCTCTTCCATACGGTGAGGAAGAGAGTATGAGCATGAAAGTATTTTTACCAAAAGAAAGTGTTGGCATAGAGGAATTAGAGAGAAAGGTTACTTCCGATAATTGGAATCAATGGCTTAATGGATTCTCTGAAAGGAAAGGAACTGTTCTTCTACCAAAATTTAAATTAGAGTATGAAGTACAACTTAAAGAACCATTGAAGGCTTTAGGTATGCCTTCCGCATTCGATCAAAGTGCAAATTTCTCAAGTTTGATTAAAGAAGAATTAGATTTTTACATTAGTGAAGTGAAACAGAAAACCTTTATAGAAGTCAATGAGGAGGGAACAGAGGCGGCAGCAGTGACATCAACAAAGATGGGAGCTACTGCAATGCCATCCGTTTTCGAACCGTTTCATATGGAAGTGAATCGCCCATTTTTTATTGCAATAGTTGATGACACAACGGATGTTATTTTATTTATGGGTCTAATTAATAATCCTAAATAATGCATTGTAAGATAGCACATATAACTCCATAATATAGTAAAGTGGATTTTACTAGGCAGTGCAAAGAAATAACTATAGTAAAGTGCATGAACATTTACGGTAGTGGAAATATTTTAAGTATCTTTGATTAGAGAGGGGACAGTTTCATGGAAGAGATTAAAGTAGGGGAAATTTTCACAATAGGTGATGAAGAGGATCAAGAACAAGAAGTAGAAGTTCTTGCTGCAATCAATATCGAAGGTACTCAATATGTAGCAGTTAGCTTTGTTGAAGATTTAAAAGAAGAAACGGATGAAGACATTGACGTATTCTTCTTAAGAGTTGATGATGAGGGTGACTTCGAAGCGATTGAAAGTGATGAGGAATTTGAAAAGGTTTCTTCTGCGTTTGATGAAATTTTAGAAGACGAAGTAGAGGAATAATAAAAGAATTTTTATTGAAGGTTGGCGCTAGTGTATTTATAGTGCCAACTTTTTATTTTGCTGAGAACCATAATGGAATCACGTGTGAATTATCGAAAAACACATTGAATAGACCATTAATAAATAAGGAAAAATACTTATACCTATATACATAAGGGAGCGAGGATTTTGAAAAAAGCAGTATTTCTAGATCGTGATGGCGTCATAAATGAAGTGTTAACAAATCGAGTGAAATTTGTGAACAAGCAAAAGGATTTATATTTTTTACCTGGAGTTGCTGAAGCGATAAAAAATTTAAATGAGTTCTTTGACTATGTTTTTGTTGTTACGAACCAAGGCGGAGTAGGATTGGGGTTTATGAAGGAACAGCAATTACAAAAAATTCATGAGTTTATGATATCAGAGTTGAAAAAAGAAGGTGCAACTATACATGAAGCTGTCTATTGCCCCCATAAACCGAAAGCAGGTTGTGAATGTAGGAAACCGAATGCAAAACTAATACAAGATTTAGCAGAACGCTATGAAGTTGATCTTTCGAAGTCGTTCATGGTAGGCGATACCGATACAGATATTATTGCGGGGAAAAAGGCAGGAACGAAAACAGTGTTTATTGGAGGTAGCGATCCATTAGCAGACGCGGTTTTCCCGGATTTGTATGCAGCAAGTGAGTGGATCATTGCTGAAGTGAAAAAGGATACGGATGAAGAGTAAAGTAGAGACTTTTAAAGTTAATTAATCCAACAAATAGTATAATATTTTTGAGACGTCCTTTTGTTAATGTTTGTAAAATTGTATAAGAGTATAAACCAAAACATGTGGTAAAAAATAATCTTACATAATAGTGAAGAAAAGAGGATTGGAATGACTAAAACCTTAGGTTGGAAATTTGATAATAGCTATGCACGTCTACCGGACTCTTTTTATAAATTGACTGAGCCAACATCTGTGAGTGCACCTAGTTTAGTGATAGTAAATAAATCTTTAGCTGAATCTCTTGGATTAGATTTACAAAATGTTGAACATCAAGATGTAGTTGCACAATTTGCAGGAAATCGTTTACCTGAGGGAGCTGAACCACTAGCACAAGCCTATGCAGGACATCAATTTGGTCATTTTACAATGTTGGGAGATGGCCGTGCAGTTTTACTTGGTGAACATATAACACCAGATGGAAATCGATTCGATATACAACTAAAAGGAGCCGGTCGCACTCATTACTCAAGAGGTGGAGATGGTCGTGCTGCTTTAGGTCCAATGCTGCGTGAATATATTATTAGTGAAGCTATGGATGCTCTTGGAATTCCTACAACTAGAAGTCTAGCTGTTGTAGCAACGGGGGAACCTGTAATACGTGAAACAAATTTACCTGGAGCTATATTGACTCGTGTAGCAGCTAGCCACTTACGTGTCGGTACATTCCAGTATGCTGCGGCAATACAAAATATGGAAGACCTACAAACACTAGCTGAATATGCCATTGTGAGACATTATCCGGATATTGAAAATGATGATATGCGTTATGGAAACTTCCTTCATGAAGTTGTAAAACGTCAAGCCGATCTCATATCAAAATGGATGCTTGTAGGGTTCATCCACGGCGTCATGAACACCGATAATATGACCATTAGTGGTGAATCAATTGATTATGGTCCATGTGCATTTATGGATACGTACGATACTAAGACTGTCTTTAGTTCGATAGATAGACACGGTCGTTATGCCTATGAAAATCAACCCAAAATGGGCATGTGGAATTTAGCACGATTTGCAGAATCATTATTACCATTAATTAGCCAAGATGAAGAAAAGGCAGTGGAAATTGCCCAAAGTATACTAGAAGAATTTCCAAAAATGTATGAAGCGAATTGGTTATCAGGAATGAGAGCTAAATTAGGTTTGTTTAACGAAGAAGAAGAGGATGTAGCATTAATTAATGAGCTACTTGAACTTATGTACCAACAAAAAGCGGATTACACGAATTCATTCCGAGCCTTAACAATGAATCAATCTGATAATAATCCATTATTTAGTGCGCAGGCATTTCAAGAATGGGATAAGAAATGGCAAGCACGTTTAGAAAGACAAGAACAATCAAAGGATGAGTCTAAAGAATTAATGAAGATCAGTAACCCGGTAGTCATTCCTCGTAACCATCGAGTAGAAGAAGCATTAGCGGCTGCAGAAAAAGGTGACATAAGTGTAATGGAAAGCCTTCTGAAGGTAATAACAGATCCGTATAATTACGATACGATTGATGAAAAATATTGTTCTGTACCTGAACCGTCAAACATTCCATATAGAACATTTTGTGGGACATGAAAATGCGAAAGAGGGAGAAATCCTTCTTTCGCATTTCTTTCTAAAGGTGAAAGTTATATTAGTTACGAAGACTATGCGATTGCTGTAGTGGGTGAAATAGAAAGTGCACACTATATAATCAAAGGATATAGTTATTGAAAATGAATAACGGAAGTCGATAATGAGCTAAGTTCTTAAAATAAGAGCTTGGCCTTTTTAATTACTAAATGACTTTTTCAATAGTATAGGCATATGCTAAATTGAATGTTTTGACTTCTGTTAGTAATTATCAATCGAATGTTAACGCGAATATGATTGAAAGGAATGAGTTCCCTGAATAATTATTATCCACAATATCATAATTCTGGCCACAATCAGTTTACCCCAATGTATACTCATGATGGACTTCTCCAAACATTACTACATGCTATGAAAGGAGAAGCATCTGCTGTAGACTTTTACAGTAGATTAGCTGAGTTAGCCCCAAATCCAAATGATAAAAACGACATCTTGAGAATTGTTGAAGATGAAAAAGAACATTTACAAAGTTTTGTAAATTTATTTTATACCTTAACTAATAGACATCCACAATATCAAGTGGAAAGAATAGCTTTTAATACATTTGAAGAAGGATTACAGGTAGCGTATGAAGATGAATTAAAGGATTACGAAACTTATCGTAACCAATATTTAAAAACAAAAAATCAAGCCATTCGAGATGTATTTTTCCGTGCATTTTCAGATGAAATAAAACACGCGTCAAGATTTAGTGATCTTAAATCAAAAGGAAAAGAAAATTTAAGAAATACGGACATTCCACCACTTACAGTTGATATTAAAGATTACGGTCCAGAACCGTTTGTTGTAGACATTACTGAAGTAACAAAGCGTAATGAGACATTTCGTACAGCTTTATGGACAGGGGAACATTTACAACTAACGTTAATGAGCATTGATGTTGGAGAAGAAATTGGTGTAGAGATGCATCCGGATACAGATCAGTTTTTACGTATCGAGGAAGGTGAAGGAATCGTTCGTATGGGTAGGAACGAAACACAATATGACTTTGAAGAAGATGTATATGATAACTACGTCGTTTTAATTCCCGCAGGTAAATGGCACAATATAATTAACACAGGAGATAAACCACTAAAAGTCTTTTCAATTTATGCACCACCTCATCACCCTCAGGGCACAGTTCACAGAACAAAAGCAAATGCTATGCATGCAAAAGAACATGATGAAAAGTAATAGTATATTTTCAGGGCATTTCTATAAAACGGGAAATGCTCCTTTTTCCTGCAGGACAAGGAATGCTTCTTTGAATTCTCATCGCAGGAGGAAATGCTCTAAAATTTTCGAACGAAGTCTCCGTATGCCTCACCAACGAACGACTTTCTAATATAGAATTCGTAAAATATATTACTTAACATTAATATCAATAATAGATTATTACTAGAATTTAAATGAGATGAAGTTGCATAGAAGAGTAACCTCTTCAGGGTAGTTCATTACAAATTCCTTGCTAGAAGGCGATTAGTTATAAATAAGTATTTCTCAAAGAATGTTTTATATGGTACTCTAGCTGTTCCAAAAGTACTAATATAGATTTATAGATTTACTCTATTGTTAGTATATGGTACACTTACGATTGTATAAAAAACAACAATATATTGTATTAGTTTTATCGAGGTACTACTATATGTAGTTTAATAGGGAAGTTCGGTGTGAAGCCCGACGCTGTCCCCGCAACTGTAATGCTGACGAAAGATTCAATAGCCACTATGTGTATAAACGCGTGGGAAGGGAGAATCGAAGGATGAAGCTAAGCCAGGAGACCTGCCTTGTAAAAACCGATCAATCATTTCTTCGGGGATTGAGGGATGGAGACGTAAGTGTATTCATTTCAAATGACGAACGTTTCCAGGCTATCACTTCTTAGAAGAGGTAGCCTTTTATATGTCCGTAATGGTAAGAGGACGTTACGGTTAAGTAGTAGGCGGAGTGTGGTGTGAGGAAGCTACGGGAACTGACCATTACCGAGTTAGTGAAGGACATTTGAGCTGAAAAGTCCTCCGATATGTCTTACAAAAGGCAAATGAAGGTCTTTTGGAGCTGAAAAGCCCTTCGATATGTCTTACATAAAATTGATGAAAGACATTTGAAGCCAAGAATACATCAAGTACAAAAGAAATTTAAGTAACACTATAGATAGAAGAAAGAGGGATCATTAATGAAACTGTACACTAAAACAATCTGCCCAAAATGCATGTGGGTAAAATCAGAGCTACAACGAGTGAGTCTAGACGTTGAAATCATTAATATTGACCACGATGAAGAAGCGAAACAAAAGATTCTAAATGAAGGATTTCTCTCCGTACCAGTTCTTGAATTAAATGGCGAGCTACTAGGGGATGTAAAGGAGATTATTTCAAAAATTGAATTGGTAGCACAATGATTGTTTATGCAAGTCGGACTGGAAATGTGAGCTACATCGTTTCCAAATTACAGGCTGAATCCATTGAAATTACTGAGAATCTTATAATGGACAAGCCGTACCTATTAATAACATATACAGACCATTTAGGTGAAGTCCCCCAAAAAGTATCGCATTTTCTGAAATCCAATAGTCATCTTTGTAGAGGCGTTGTAGTAAGCGGGAATAGTAACTTTGGCCATAGGGTATTTGGTGGAGCTGGAGATAAGATAGCAAACGCTTATCAAATTCCACTAGTCCGTAAATTAGAGTTAAGAGGCTTTCAAGCAGATTATGATACAATACAACAGTTTTATGAAACGAGGGTGAAGGATGAAAACGTACTTAAAATTAAACAATGACGTACTAAATCGCTATAGCTCAACTGGGCAACTAGAGTTAGAAAAAGACCGTGAAGCAACACGACGATATTTTTTAGAACATGTTAATGTCCGGTTGCGCTACTTTATTGATATCGAGGAAAAAATCAGATACCTAGTAGATGAAGGCTATTATGAGAAGGAATTCCTCGAGCTTTATGACATGGAATTTATTAAGCAATTGTATAAGAAAGCATATGATTGTAATTTCCGTTTCCCGTCTTTCATGAGTGCAAGTAAGTTCTATGATAGCTATGCCATGAAGAGTCGGGATGGACAAGAAATTCTAGAAAAATATGAAGATCGTATTGTCATTATTGCTCTATACTTAGCGCAAGGTGATCAAGAGCTTGCTGAACG
Source organism: Ureibacillus sp. (assembly GCA_031178355.1). GTDB lineage: Bacteria > Bacillota > Bacilli > Bacillales_A > Planococcaceae > Ureibacillus. Next base: position 16,478 of record JAPSJC010000036.1, on the reverse strand, counting down.
CGCAGTAGAAGCGATGATGGAAGCATATCAACCAGCAACGCCAACAGCATTAAATAGTGGAAAGAAGGCGCGCGGTGAATTAGTGAGTTGCTTCAAACTTACGATGGATGATTCGATGAATAGTATCGCTGAAAACATAGGGTATTGTTTGGAACTATCTCGTCTTGGCGGGGGAGTTGGAGTTAACTTAACTGACCTAAGACCATTAGGAGATCCAATTAAAGGTATACAGAATCGTGCAAGTGGCGTAATCCCTGTTGCAAAATTATTGGAAAATTCATTCTCATATTCTAACCAGCTTGGACAACGTAACGGCTCGGGTGTAACATACTTGAACATCTTCCACGCAGATATCGAAAACTTCATTTCAAGTAAAAAACCAAACGCTGACGATAAAATCCGTCTTGCAACGCTCTCTACTGGCATTATCATTCCAAGTATTTTCTTTGAACTCATGAAAAAAGATAAAGATATCGTATTATTCAGTCCTTACGATATTTATAAAGAATACGGCAAACGTATGTCTGAGATTTCAATTACGGAAATGTATTATGAGCTACTTGATAATCCAAATATTCGTAAAATCAAACGACTCAATGCGCGAAAGCTCTATACAGAGGTGAAAAAAGCGCAATTTGAATCAGGTTATCCTTTTGAAATCTTTGATGACAACGTGAATGATGCCCATCCACTTAAAGGGCTTGGTCGCGTGAAGATGTCTAATTTGTGTACAGAAATATTGCAAGTACAGGTTACGAGCAATATCACAGACCAAGATCAAGAGAATGAATATGGTTTAGATGTATCGTGTAATTTAGGATCTATCGATATTCATGCTGCAAGTAAAGTAGAAAATTTTGAAAAACTAGTAGACACATCAATGCGCCTACTTACGAATGTTTCAACAATGACAAATATTAAGAACGTTCCGTCGGTCGCAAAAGCAAATCAATTAATGCATTCTGTAGGCCTTGGTGCCATGAACTTACATGGTCATTTAGTAACACAAGGTATTCTTTATGGCTCAAAGGATTCAGTTGATTTTACAGATTGTTTTATGGAAGCTATGAACTACTATTCTCTAAAATCATCGATGGAAATCGCGAAAGAACGTAGAGAAACTTTCTATCGTTACGAAGATAGTGATTATGCCTCAGGTGTTTACTTTGAACAATATGTGAATAAAGAAGAGCAAGAAGTATCACCAGTTGTCATAAAAGCACTTGGCAATATTCCAATTATTACGAAACAAATGTGGCAATCACTAAAAGAAGATGTTATGAAATATGGCGTTTTCCATAGCTATAGAAATGCTGTTGCGCCAACGGGATCTATTTCTTATATAAGATCATGTACAGCATCCTTAGCACCTTGTACAGAACGCGTAGAAGTTCGAGATTATGCGGATAGCCGTACAATTTATCCAATGCCACACTTATCAAATGATAATGCTCATTTATACATTGAGGCATACGATGTGAATGCATATGACATGATAGATTTATATGCTGCAGCACAAAAACATGTGGATCAAGGGATTTCAATGACACTATATGTGACGGATCAATGGACAACTGAGCAACTAGCGAAAATTTATATTTATGCATGGACGAAGGGCATTAAATCCGTTTACTACGTACGTCAACGATTACAAACACTTGAGGAGTGTGTAGCATGTCAAATCTAATATATGAAGCAGTCAACTGGAATAAACCAACGAGTGACCTTGCTCAAGTTTTTTGGGACCAACAATGGAAACAAATCTGGTTTCCTGAAGAAATTGCTGTATCCAAGGATGTAAAACAATGGCAAAATTTTGAGCAACAAGAAACATACAAAAAAGTATTCGCAGGGTTAACATTACTGGATACAGTACAAACAAATATTGGGATGAATCAAATTGCAACTCATACCACTGATCTACAGGAAAAGGCTGTTTTAACTGTATTTGGATCCTTCGAGGCCATACATGCAAAATCCTATTCTTATATTTTCACAACTCTTTGTACAAACTCTGAAATTGATGAGCTGTTTGAATGGGTTAAGAAAAATGAGTTTTTACAATACAAAGCAAATAAAATTTCAGACATCTATAATCGTATTGAAGAAGGTAATTCGGAAAGCTTATGGAAAGCGATGTATGCGTCCGTTATGCTTGAATCTTTCTTATTCTATTCAGGATTCTTCTATCCATTATACCTAGGTGGACAAGGTATCTTACGAAATAGCGCGGAAGTTATTAGCTTAATTTTGAGAGACGAATCAATCCACGGAGTAGCAGTAGGCTTTTTCGCTCAAAATCTTTTCAAGCAATTCTCTCAAGAAACACAAGATGAGTTAAAAGTATGGGGTTATGAGCTACTACTTGATTTATATCAAAATGAAATGAGCTATACCGATGATGTGTATGCAGAAACTGGTTTATCACCTGAAGTGAAAGCGTATATACGTTTTAATGCGAATAAGGCCTTAATGAATGTTGGGTTTGATGCGATGTTCCCTGAAGAAGAAGTGAATCCAATCGTGATGAATGGGATACGTAATGAGGGATCTACTTATGACTTCTTTAGTCAGAAGGGATCTTCGTACGCGAAGGCCAAAGTAGCGCCAATAACAGATGACACTTTCCAATTTAACCGATAAGGATGAAAATAATGAATTACCAAGTAAAAATTAAACGAATTCACGAAGATGCACTAATTCCCTTACAAGCAAATCCAGGCGACGCGGGTATGGATCTTTACTCAATTGAATCAGTGGAGATTCCACCAAGTGAAGCCAGACTCATTAAAACAGGAATACAATTAGAGTTACCAAAAGGGACAGAAGCCCAAGTTCGTCCTAGAAGTGGACTTGCTCTAAATAAAAGTATTACGGTTTTAAATAGCCCAGGTACAATAGATGAAGGGTACCGCGGAGAAATAGGCGTAATCTTGATAAACCATGGAAAAGAAATGTTCTTAGTTGAAAAATCAATGCGCATTGCACAAATGGTTATCCAAACAGTTCCACAGGTTCATGTAGTGGAAGTAGATGAATTATCTACAACTGCAAGAGGTGAAGGTGGTTTCGGATCTAGCGGTACAAAGTAAATTGAAGACGAGAGCAGAATCCCATTAGCAATTTTATTACTGATGGGATTCTTTTTTATACTTATTTTTCATGTTCCTTCGTCATTTTATCTATCCAGTCACTAAATGACTCTTTATTATATGAGTGAACCTTATTGAAGGTTTCCTCTACCCCAAACTCCTCTAGATTCGGACGTAGCGCTTTATAGTTTCGCTTTCTTATCGGTATTTTGTCATCATAATTCGAATACATATCAAAATCATTTCTTTCTGTCATGATCATCATCTCCTTTCTTTTGTTAATATGAGAGGATCTTTAAAGGTTTATGTAAAATTACAATAACCATTTTAGAAACTGTAGGTTAACTATTCATTGTAGCGATTTCGTATTAATTAAATCTATTTGAATTAATACGCACCTTCTTCATTTGAAACTTCAATCGGCTCTACACTAAAAAATTGCACCTTCCTTTGTTGGAGTATTGAACTATAAGAGAATGTGAATGATAAAAATTATATTGAAACCTTTAGTCGTTTGCTTATATAATTAAATATAAGTAAATGTATCGGAAAAGAGGGGTTTAGGGTGTTTCAAGTACAACAACTGGGTGCAAGAAAGCTATCTTTATTAAAAATTCCAAGTGGTGATGATTATATTGTAGGAAGAATGTACATTGCAGATGGGGAAGAACCGAAAGCAACCATTCTTTTGTTACATGGCTTTCCAGGTGCAATATTAAATCTTGATATCGCTGCAAACCTTCAGAGAATGGGATGGAATGTTTTAGTTATTAATTACCGAGGAGCTTGGGGTAGTCAGGGGACATATTCTTTCTCCAATGCAATTGAGGATGTTCAATCTGCATTAAATTATATTAGGCAGCCTATTATAGCAAAGGAAAATCGGATAAATGTAGAACGTATTGGGTTAGTTGGTCATAGCTTTGGTGGTTTCCTTGCTTTAAAAACAGCATCACTAGATCCAAATATTCAAGTAGTAGTTTCATTATCTGGTGCGAATTTTTCACTATTTATTGAAATGATTAAAGAAAATCCAGGGTTGGAAAAGCAAGTTGTGAAAATGTTGGATGAAGCATCATTCTTCCTAAAAGAAAGTTCAGGAGAGAAATTAGCTCAAGAAATACGTGACCATGAAGACGAATGGAATACGTTTCTTTTTGCACCTTCATTGGCAAATCGTAAGCTTCTAATTACAGCTGTTACGAATGATGAAGAATTACCAAAAGAATACTTCCATGATCCGTTAGAACAAATCTTAAAAGAAGCAGGTGCTAATTTTGAGTCTGTGCTTTATGAATCTGATCATAACTATTTAGATAAAAGAGAGGAACTAACGATTACTTTACATGAGTGGTTATTAAACAATCTATACTAATGAGAAGGTACTACTTAGGAAATACTATTTTGAATGAATAAAGTAAAGAGCCCTTTGAAAGTTAAAGGGCTTTATTTATTAACTATCTATTCTTATTTGATTTTTGATTTTTATCATGGTTTGTTGCATTATTTTTGTTTTTAAGTTTTGAATCGAACTCTTCTGAATATTCTGCCGTATTGTCTTCTGGATTATCACGGTGACTTGTTGTATTCGTATGCAAGTGTTTATATGTTTCAAAAGGATTATGATTTCGTTCATTTAATGTTTTTGCATTATTTTTGTTGTTTTTATTACCCACGGTTAAATCACCTCCTAGATTTTTAATGTGCGTAGGTTAGGATGGTTTTATTCTTATCGAATTTCACAAAGAGAAGGTCGTAAATTGCGACTTTCTCTTTTATATTTTTAGAACAACTAGCAATAAATTTTATTACTAGATTGTCCATTATGTACAATAATTGGGCGTTTATTATAGGGTCAAATGAATCTATTATATTAGTCTATAAATTTTTAACAGGAAATTAATATTTTATATGGTGATTTTGACCAATTACGAAAGCACTAGTTGAATAACATAGATTGAAACTAATTGATAGGAGGAAATAAATTGGCAGTAAATAATCAAGGCGATTGTGGATGTGGAAATTCTACAAATACCACAGCAGCGCAAAATTCCGAAATTGGGGTAGCTCAAGTAGGCTGTCCACAGTGTGCACTACTTTTTGCACCAAATACTGATTATCTTTGTGTTAATATTATGAGAACACAGAATCAACCACCGCCGCCAGTACTACAAAGTTTATGGTATGGGGTAAGATTCGCTGGTGTTGAAATTCAAGGTGCAGATTCAATTGTTACGTACACAATTTGTAATTGTAACCTGCCAGGAACAACGCAAGCTGGAATTAGTCATGTGAATTTTGAATTCTGTCCCGGAGAAGGAGCTTTATTTCCTGATGCGGCTTTAGTAAATGGTCAGCAGGTAGTAATTGAAAATGGTGACGCCTTCTTTACATTCCCTAACTTTAAAGTAGAAGGCTTTGCTAGTGTTGAATCTCAAACATGTATCCAACTTCAGTTAAGATATAACGGTGTAATCCTTGGTATCGAGGATTTTGTGCAAGGGAATTTCGGAGTTAAAATTGGTGGAGGTCCTATCGGCACTGATACTGCAGGTTCAGTATTTGGCCTATTAGTACCGTGCAGAAATGTAACACCACCAGATGAACCTTGTGATACAGTAGTGTTTCAAGAGGTATGTGCAACAGCTCAAGTTACAGTTGTTCCAAGCGTTATTTCTTTAGGTACTTCTGTTTCATGTATTGGTGATCCAATCATTAATAATGGAACTTGTCCAGAAAGATTTAGCACAACAAATTGTACATTTACAGTAACTCAGATTATGTGCGTAAGAATCCCACTTCGATTCCAAGCTCATGTAAATCCTATTACTACTAGTATGGCATGTGCTGAACCAACAACAACATCCTGTTTACCTACACCACCACCACCACCTACACCTGGGAATGGAACAATAATAGAGTAACTGGCGCGTAATATAAGTGATTTATAATAAAAAAACAGACAGCAAGTTGCTGTCTGTTTTTTTAATCTTCTTCTATATCTGACGACTCTACACAAGTATCTAAGCAAACTGCTTTTTCAGATTCAACAATCGCTTTTGCTGTAAAGATTAAAGGGATTCTTAAACAAAGTTCTTGTTTTACTAAGAAGCTACAGTCATCATCTTCTTCATGGCATTGACAATATTCTGATGACTCAGCAGAACATAAATCACAATGATATTTAGAAGAATATAGCTTCTTTCGTCTTGGATTAACCTTCCTCTTTGGCGGACGATTGTCGATTTTACATATTATAGAATCACCACATTCTACGTGAAAATCGTCGCCAATTATAACTCTCGGTTTAATTTTCACAATTGCTTCAACAACAATGTTTTGATGTATAAAGGAAACACATGCTGTATCTTCATTGATGAATTGTTTTTCTTCTTCCACTATCTTCGCTCCTTCAAAACATGATATTCAAAAAAATAAATCAGTTTTGTATTATTAAATGCAAGAGCATACGCAAATGTACTGGTGTAAATGCCTAGTGTTAGGAGGAGAAGGAAAAAGAAAATCGAATAAATATCAATATAAGTATATAAAACAAAGAAGCTAATGTTACAAACGCTTGAAATATTATATACTTTTGTAATCAGCAGATGAATGAAAAGGGGTACAACTTTGCGTCTTTTATCAATTGGTTTAATTACAATTATTAGTTTATTTGGAGTATTCGTTTTTAACAGTTTGAATCTTCCACTTCCATGGATGTTGGGACCCTTATTTGCAGTTTTAATTAGCCAATTCTTTATTCGAAAGATTGATTTAGTATGGCCGGCTTCTTTTCGGAATTTTGGACTAGTTGTTGTAGGGGTAGCAATTGGACAATCATTTGAATTTGTATTATTTACTAGTATGGGTTGGATGGTTATGTTCATGTTTGCCCTAAACATTTTGTTAGTAGCAATTTCAGTCATTATGGCCTATGGTGTTCAAAAGCTCGGGAATATTTCTTTGAAAACTTCCCTTACTAGCACTGTAGGTGGAGGTTTATCTCAAATTATAGCTTTTGCGGAAGAGGAGAAGGATATTGATCTTGCAATTGTAACGTATTTTCACATTGTCAGAATCATTAGTATCGTTATGCTTATTCCATTCATTGTTTCTGGTCATGTTGTAAACGAAGAGGTAGAGTTGGGATTTAGTTTTCAAACCTTACTACCATTAATGTTACTTATAGCAGTTGCCTGGATATGTGCGATAATAGGTAAAAGGATAAAATTGCCTGTTTCCTTCTTTTTAGGACCAGTTTTGTTTGTTATAATACTGCAATTAAGTCATATTCAAACACCTGAAGTTCCTGTGTGGGTTTTGTATATAGCGCAGATTTTAATAGGAGCATATATTGGTCTTTTATTAAAACCAAAAATGTTTAAGCTAGGTTCACGTGTGCTTATCTTGGGGATTTCGAGTGCTTTATTTTTACTTTTAATTACATATTTACAAGGATTACTTATGATTCATTTATTTAATTATACATTAGCTACAAGCTTTTTAAGCACAGCAGCAGGCGGATTAGATCAGATGGGTTTGCTTGCAGCAGCAGTTGGAGCAGATATCTCAGTGGTTTCTGTATTTCAGATGTTCCGTTTACTTTTTGTATTTATCATCGTTATTCCATTGCTAAAACTTGCATGCACATGGATTGATAGGAGAAATGTACAAATAAATAGAAAAGAAGCAGAAGTTAGTAATTCGTAAAATAACGAATTAATTGAACTTAATATGAAATAATAATGGAGGATTGTCAATTGAGACAGTTCTCTTTTTTTAATTCTTTGTATGGTGGTAAATAAGATGATTAAATGTATTGGATTATTATGGGCTTTAATATTTTTCGTTACTATGACCATTTATGGCGAAGCTTATGCAAATGAGGGTGGAATACATGAAGTTTTGCTTGATGACCGACATTCATTTTATATAAATGGGAAAGGAAAAAACAGTATTATTAATACGAATGAAAAACCTAAATTAAAAATAAAAAATCAACCTTTAGCAAACATAATTGTTGAAAAAGATTCCCCGATCTTTAATAGAGAAGGCACATTAATTGGTGAAATTAAAAAGGGAAATGAATATATATTACATTCTATTGAAAATGACCGCGCTGTGATACAGTTGGATAAAAAGCTTGTCTATGCTGATTTAGAAAACTTTAAACATACTAATCTAGTAAATCCAAAAAAGAATATAAGTTTTCATGAAATGGAATATATTCTGCGTGTATTTTCACAGCTCTATCCAGAATTTACAGAGTTAAAAAAGATAGGTGCATCCGTTGAAGAAAGACCATTGTATGCACTTAAAATTGGAAAAGGTAATCACGAGATAATTATGGATGGTTCCATGCATGCAAGAGAACATATGACCACCAATGTGTTACTTGAAATGATGGACGAATATTTAAGAGCGTATGTGGAGGGTCAAGATTTTGACGGGTATGATGTAAGACATATACTGAATCAGGTAAGTATTTGGTTTGTCCCGATGATGAATCCAGATGGCGTCACACTTGTACAAACGGGAGAAAATACCTTGCCTGAAAATATACTGATGAATAACGGTCTTTTAAACTTTAATCGGTGGAAAGCAAATATTAGAGGGGTTGACTTAAATCGAAACTTCGATGGTGGTTGGATGATTACCAAGACAAGTAAATACCCTAGTTACAAAGATTATAAGGGAAAAAGGGCATTTTCTGAACCAGAAACCAAAGCTTTAAAAGATTTTGTATCCAAACATCAATTTAAATCCTACATTTCTTATCATAGTTCAGGTTCTGTTATATTTTATTATCATCATCAAAAGGGAGAACAACTGAAAAGAGATCTATCGCTTGCTAAAAAGTTAAGTGATGTAACGGGATATCGAGTTATGGAACCTACAGGAGATACAGGATCAGGTGCATCTGCTGATTGGTTTATTATGACATACAAAATGCCCGGAATTACGATTGAAATAGCACCACATGTAAAAGAGTCAGTTGTTCCGATAAAGTACTGGGATAGAGTTTGGAACGAAAATAAAATAGTTGGCTTACTTGCGGCAAAAGATGTTTTAACGAGGTACAGGTAGTTTTGAATAAATGATTGTTAATAATTTACTAATTTACTAACTAACTTTAAAACTTTCCTAGCAAACACTTAAATTTCATTAATTTGTAGAAGTATGGTATCTGTTTTATATCTAAAAACAATGTTATGATATTACCATGTGCCTATTTTAATGAATGGTTCTTTTAAGTGAAGGGAAATTGACATAACATGCAAAACTACTTAGACTTGTGGGCAAAAACAGTTAAAACAGGGATTATAAAATCAAACCTAATTCCTATGATTGCTGCATTGATGCTTGCTATTTATACGTATAATTTAAATTTTATTGACAACATACCAAATATCATTTTTGCGTTTATTGGTAGCGCATTAATTATTGGTGCAGCAGGAACGTTTAATAACCTATATGATCGTGATATAGATGCTAAAATGAAGCGAACACAATCACGTCCAACAGTTACTGGGGAATTAAATTCTAAACTTGTCTTCATTGTAGCCATCGTACTATTGATAGTAGGACTAGTGCTATTATCACTTACTTCCTATTTAGCTGCTTTTTTAGGATTGCTTGGAGTGTTTTTCTATACAGTTCCTTATACAATGTGGACTAAAAGAAAAACGATTTGGAATACAGAGGTTGGAAGTATTTCTGGTGCGATGCCACCACTTATTGGATGGGCAGCGGTATCGCCAGACATTTGGCATCCAGCAGCATGGGCGTTGTTCTTTATTATGGTAATATGGCAAATGCCTCATTTTTACGCTATTGCCATTCGTAAAAGGGATGATTACGCAGCTGCAGGAATCCCGATGTTGCCTGTTGTAAAAGGGATTCGTAGAACATATATTCAAACGAATATTTACTTAATTATATTGACGTTAACGAGTTTCTTATTTGCTCCTATAAGTTGGGGATTAACACTTGTGTCCTTAATTTTAGCTGTTATTTGGTTGTGGTTAAGTTTTGTAGGCTATCATAAAATGGAGGGGAAAACGTGGGCAACAAAAATGTTCGTGTATTCTTTACTCTTTATGACAATTGAATTTGCTACGGTTATTATTTATTCAGCAGTAGCGATCTTTATTGGTTCTTAGAGTATAAAACGTAATCGTTTTATGCTCTTTTTTTTAACTGTAAAAGAAATAAAAGTTGAAAACGATTACATCTATAATTATCAAAAACTTGATATGAGATTGAAGAGCGAAATTCATATTTCTGAAAAGTATTACAGATTGTATTACAGTTGATATGGTTAGAAGTGTTTATTTTCAAAGGTTCTAAGGTTATGTATGTACTTTTTAAAATTTAACGAAAGATGTTATATAACAAATTTATCTAAATTGTGAACATAAATGTGATAAAAATGTGACACGTATTGTATACATATTTTCAATAATGTATACAAATGGTACACTAAGTTCATCATAAAGAGAGTTACACATACTACTTTTTATGGCAATCGCTCTTTAGTAAAAGTGATTAGTTAAGCTCATAAATACCTTTTAAAAAAGCTTGTTCGACAAGATATATAACCTCCCCTATAATTATATATGCTTTAAAAAGGTTAGTAAAAAAATGGACTCTGTTTTCAGAGTCCATTTTTTTATTAAGTTATACAGGGGAGAGTTGAAAGTGAGTTGACTAATATAAACATTATAGTGCTAGATTAGATACCTCGTGTAAATAATCACCTAATACTCTTAAACCTTTATCGAAGTTTTCTAGATGGAAATGTTCATTTGGTGCATGGAAATTTTCACTATTAAGACCGAACCCCATCAGTACAACAGGAAGATTTAAAATCTGATCGAATGCTGCGACAATAGGAATCGAGCCTCCTCCACGAGTATAAGCAGTTGGTACGTTGTAAACTTTTTCATAAGAACGTCCAGCTGCTTGGATTAAAGGATGATCAAATGGCGTGATATAAGGAGCACCTTTATCGAATTCAGAAACTGTAATCTCTACCCCAGCAGGCTGATGTTTTTGTATATGTTTACGTAGTAAATCAACAATTTCATCAGGATCTTGGTCCGGTACTAGGCGACAAGTAATCTTTGCACCTGCTTCAGCAGGAAGTACTGTTTTGATTCCTTCGCCTGAAAAACCACCAAATACACCGTTAATCTCAAGAGTAGGGCGTGCCCATGTTTGTTCTAGATACGAATATCCTTCCTCGCCGAATAGTTCTTTTACACCGATTTCCTCTTTTAAAGCATCTTCATCAAAGTTTAAATCTTTATAAGCCTGGCGTTCCTCATCAGTAAGAGGGAGGACTTTGTCGTAAAATCCTTCAACTAGTATTTTTCCATCTTCACTACGGAAAGAAGCTAAAATTTCCGCTAGTGCATGAATTGCGTTTTGAACACCGCCACCATAAAGACCTGAATGAAGATCGCCTTTTGCACCACGGACATCAATTTGTACTCCAGTTAATCCACGTAAACCATAACAAACTGCCGGTTTACCTGGTGCGTATAAACCTGTATCAGATATCAAGATTAAGTCCGAAGAAAGTTTCTCTTTATTTGCTTCTACAAATGCAGGTAGATTAGGGCTACCGATTTCTTCTTCACCTTCATAGATAAATTTCACGTTAACAGGAAGTGTGCCTTCTGTGGCAAATAGTGCTTCAATCATTTTTAAATGCATAAATACTTGTCCTTTATCATCCGAAGCGCCACGGGCAAATAGTTTGTTATCTCGGATTTCAGGATTGAAAGGTTCTGACTCCCATAAGTGTAGAGGGTCTACTGGTTGCACGTCGTAATGCCCATAAAATAAGATTGTAGGTTTGCCCTCTGCATGAAGCCATTCACCATAAACAACGGGATGACCTTTAGTTTTATCAATAGATACGTTCTCGATATTTATTTTTTTAAGTGCTTCCGCTAACCAGTTTGCAGCGTCTAGCATGTCCGATTTATGCTCGGATAGTGAGCTGATACTAGGTATGCGTAAAAATTCCTTAAGTTCTTCAAGATGTTTTTCACGGTTTTTTGAAAAATATTGATCTAATGTTTCTAAATAATTCATCATAATCCCCCATTCCATATTTAAAAAGGTACAAACAGTATACCAAATATAAACAAATTCTACCTCGATTTCTGTACCTGGCACCCAAACTATTTAGAATAGTTTGGGTGCCAGGTACAGAAATGATTTTGAATATTAAGTCAATTTCTAGAAATAGAAATCTTACACCAATGTAATGGAATTGAAAGCAAATGCGATGGGATGTAATACAAATTTTTGGCAGAATGGTAATTGTAGAAAGGTAAATAAATTGCATTTACTTTTATGGAGGGTTTAATGATGAATAACAAATTAGCTAGGGTATATGAAGAATATAACCGATATATATATCACTTATGTTTAAAATTAACGAGAAACGCACAAGAGGCTGAAGACTTAATGCAAGAAGTATGGGTGAAAGTTGTTCGAAATGAAGAACAAGTATCCAAAGTCGAACATGTGAAAGCTTGGCTTACTACGATCACAATGAATACATTCCGTGACCGTTATCGAAAAAATGTTCGTCGTAGTAAATATGTAATGCATCAACCTGAAACATTAGACGTTCCTATACTAGATTTGGTTCCAAATAATGAACTTTCTACCGAGGAACAAATAGAAAAAGTAGCAGTAACGAAAATTGTTCAAGAAAAAATGAAAATGCTTGATGGCATCTATCAAAAAACTCTTTGGTATTTCTATGTTGATCAATATTCGTTAGCAGAAATATCGAGCTTAATGAAAGTATCAATTGGAACAGTTAAATCTCGCTTATTCCGTGCGAAAGCAAGATTAAAAGAAATCTTATTATCAGATGACGCAATTGCGGATGTTGTTTTAACAGCATAAAGCATTGACACCACAAAGCCTGAAAAATAATTAGAAGAGAAAGAATAAATTGTAATAGGGAATTTTTCCTTTTAAAGCAATAAAAACAAGATGCACTTTTTGGCATCTTGTTTTTATTTACCGTTTAATAAACATTTTTCGAATATAGTATGTAATGTTTTTATTTCTTCATTTGTAAGCATGCCAAACATGGAATTCACCAAATCTGTAACTTGAGACCTTGATTCTTCTAGAATTTTTTTACCTTCATGGGTAATCGCAATTTGAGAAGAACGTCGGTCTGCATTACTTTGTGTTTTTTCAATTAAACCTGAGTTGATGAGTTTAGTTGTTAAGACTGTTACGCCACCAGTGGTTATTTTAAGACGTTCTGCAATAACAGATGGACGCTTTGGGCCTTCCTTTGACAATAGCTCTAATAATAATATATGTGATTTAGAAAAGCCTAAATGGTTTTTTTGATTCCATTCATTAGCCCATTTTCGCTCTAGGGAAGAAACTACTTCAAATAGAGTAGAAAGATGTTCATATCGTTGGTTATCCATTAGTGCAAGCCTCCATCTTTTTTGATTAGCTTTGTGAAAGATTCAAAAGGGCTCCATCACAAAACTAAACATTTATTACATTTGGCTAGCAAGCTTTTGCATTGCAACTAATTCATACGCACGAACTTTACGTGGAATAAAACGGCGAATGTCCATTTCATTATAGCCAACCTGAATTCGCTTCTCATCCAATAAAATAGGACTACGTAACATGCGTGGGTATTTTTGAATTAAATCATATAGTTCTTGAATTGAAAGTTGATCAATATCAATATTAAGGTTCTTAAAATCATTTGAGTTGGTAGCGATAATTTCATCAGTACCGTCTTCTGTCATGCGTAAAATATTTTTAAATTCAGTTATAGATAGTGGCTGAGAGGTAATTCTCTTCTCAACAAACTCAATATTATTTTCTTTTAACCATTTAATTGCTTTACGTGATGATGAACAGCTTGATTGTGTGTAAATTGTAACTGTCATAAAAACTCCTCGCTTTCATAAATTTATAAAAGCTTACAAGTAAAATAAATTCATTATATTAATATCTTACTGGTAAGATAAATGTAAGTCAATAGTGTTCACATTATATACATATGAAACAACTTCATACTATTTTTATTACCTTTTCTATAACAATATATACGTTTAATTGAAAAAAAAGTTTCAAAAAATTATAAAATGGTTTGTAAAAGGCAACTCATTATTTTTGAAATAATTAGAGGGTAATAGACTCTAAAAGAACTAATAGGGGATAAGAAAAAACCGCGTGGAGCATAGAAGCCCAAACGCGGTTTTAAAATAATTGGTGTATATATTACAAGTCAGTTGTACCAGTTGTAAACCAATCTTGTACATTCCAAACTTTTGTAGCAAGACCTTCGTAAAACTCAGGTTCGTGGGAAACTAATACAATTGTCCCTTTGAATTGTTGCATTGCTCGTTTTAGTTCATTTTTTGCATCTACATCTAAATGGTTTGTAGGTTCGTCAAAGATTAACCAGTTCGACTCTTCCATCATCAACTTACATAAACGTACCTTCGCTTGTTCTCCCCCTGATAAGGAGTTCAATGGGCGAGATATGTGTTCGTTTTTTAAACCGGCTTTCGCTAATGCCGCACGAACCTGACGTTGATCCATGCTAGGGTATGCATTCCATACATCATCTATCGGAGTAATGTTTCCTGGTTTTACTTCTTGTTCAAAATAAGAAGGGAACAAGAAATCACCGCGTCGAACTTTTCCGCCTAGCGCATTAATCTTACCTAGCATTGTCTTCAATAATGTAGATTTACCAACACCGTTCATTCCAATTAAAGCAATTTTTTCACCGCGCTCAATTGCAAATGTAAGTGGGGGTAAAAGAGGTTTCGACTGATCGTAACCAATTAATAAATCTTCAGCTTCAACAACATAACGGCTGGAAGAACGGGCTTCTTTAAATCCGAATTCGGGTTTGACAGCTGTTTCTGGACGATCGATACGCTCTAGGCGGTCGAGTTGTTTTTCACGTGATTTTGCACGACCCGTTGTTGAATAACGTGCTTTGTTTTTGGCGATAAATTGTTCTTGTTTTTTAATAAAGTCTTGTTGTTTTTCATAGGCATCTATATGCTGACGTTTATTAATTTCAGCTAATTCTAGAAACTTCTCGTAGGTTGCTGTATAACGGGTCATTTTCGCAAATTCTAAATGGAAAATAACATCGACAACACCATTCATAAATTCTGTATCATGAGAAATTAATAAAAATGCATGAGGATAGTTCTTCAAGTAGTGTGATAACCAAACAATATGCTCTTCATCTAAATAGTTCGTTGGCTCGTCCAGTAATAATACTTTTGGTTTTTCTAGTAAAAGTTTAGCTAATAAAACCTTAGTACGTTGACCACCTGATAATGCGGCTACGTCTCGTTCAAGGCCAATTGCATCTAAACCTAAACCACGAGCAACTTCTTCAATTTTAATATCTAATGTATAGAAATCACCTGCATCCAGAGCGTCTTGAATTTCTGCCATTTGTTCTAACAGGTCTTCAAGTTCTTCAGGAGTAGCGTCCGCCATTTTAGAAGTAATTTCGTTCATTTCAGCTTCCTTTTTATATAGCGGCAAAAATGCGTCACGTAAAATATCACGCATAGACTTACCAGCTGTCAACACAGTATGTTGGTCTAAATAACCATAATGTGTTCCTGGTAACCATTCAACTCGACCAGTATCATGTATAGTTTGTCCAGTTATAATTCCCATTAAGGTTGATTTACCAACGCCGTTTGCACCTACAAGTCCAATATGATCTCCTTCAACGAGACGGAAAGATACATCTTTAAAGAGCGTACGATCACCAAATGAATGGCCTAGATTTTCAACTGTTAAAATTGCCATAAATATTCGTTCCTCCAAAAGTAAAATAATAATCTATTAAAAACTCTCTATAAAATCCATAAAAAAATCGCGGGTTATGACAACGCCGCGAGCTGTTTATTCAGTTCTGCAAGTTGTTTTTCCATTCTTTCAAGGCGTTCAGTAGCCTGAAGAACAGAACCTGCATGACCTGTTTGTTCAAGTTTTTCCATATCGCCTTGTAAATTGATATAATCCATTTTCAATTCTGCAATTTGCTCTTGTAATTCTTTTTTTGAAAGCATGAGAGTTGCTCCTTTGTAACAAAATTCAAACATTAAACCTCTATAAAATACTCATCACTCATTGTAACACACGTGGTGAGGGTATTTCATTAATAATCATTACACAATTATATGGAAATTAAGGAGGGAAGGGATGTTCCAAATTGTTTGTTTACCCGGCACCAAAACCATTCAAAACTTTTAAATTGTTTTGGTGCCAGGTTCACACAAAATGAAACCCTGTGGGAAGTTTTCCTCCACACAGGGTAATTTTGTAATATTC
>JAPSJC010000101.1 GCA_031178355.1 Ureibacillus sp. | reverse complement strand
ACCTTCAACACACCATTTAATAGGTGAAAGACAACTAACACTAATGAAGCCTACTGCTTATTTAATCAATGCTGCCCGCGGAGGCATACTGGACGAGCAAGCTGTATTAAATGCAATTCATAGCGGTAGAATTGCTGGTGCTGCATTAGATGTATTTGAAGGGGAGCCTTTTGACATTAATGAACAATGGTATTCTGTAGAGAAAGCGGTATTAACACCTCATGTTGCAGCCTTAACAATTGATGCTATGAAAGATATGGCTATCGTAACAGCTACACAAATTGTCGATGTGAAAAGTGGAAAGCATCCATCATTCTGTCTAAACGACCAAGTGGTAAGGAGGTAGTATATGGGGAATATGCTAGTTGAACAACAACCTTTGCAGGCATTATGTACTGAAATTTTAGCCAAACGTTTAGAGCGTTCAGAGGCAGAAATTATTGCTGATTCTCTCGTTTTTTCAGATTTATATGGAGTGCATTCCCATGGTGTTACAAAACTAAAAGCTAGCTTAGACCGTTTAGATAACAAACTTATTGAAAATAAAACAGATCTTCAAATTGAACGTGACAACAATGCTGTAGCATTACTTAATGCGAATAATGGTTGGGGACAAGTTGCTTCTGTTCGTGCGATGGATTTATGTATTGAGAAAAGTAAGACCTTTAACGCGAGTATCGTAGGTGTTAAAAATTCCAACCATTTTGGAATCGGTAGATATTACACAATGAAAGCAGCCAAGGAAGGAATGATTGGGTTTGCTTTCACAAACGCCTCGAATTATATGGTACCGTTTGGTGCGAAAACACCAAGCATGGGAGCAAATGCGTTAAGTATAAGTGTTCCAACGAAAAATGACTATATTATTACGCTAGATATGTCGACAAGTAATGTAGCTAGAGGGAAAATTGCGATTGCTGCGCGGGATGGAAAATCCATTCCCGAAGGATGGGCGATTACAGTCGATGGTAAAAATACAACTGATCCAGAGGAAGCGATGAGAGGGTATTTATTACCTTTAGGTGCAAAAGGGTCTGGTTTGGCAATCATGTTGGATATTCTCTCGGGAGTATTAACGGGTTCCAATTTCGGTGCTAATATACCTTCTCAGTTTGAAGGCAATGAACCTCAAAATCTAGGCCATCTCTTTGTTGCAATGAAGATTGAGAGTTTCATGGATATAAACAAATTTTATGATCGAGTGGAAGTCAAAATTGATGAGACGATTTCTACAGAACCATTAAAAGGGTTTGATCGTGTGTATATGCCCGGTGAGCAGTCATATGAAACGTATCAAAAATATAGTCAACAAGGAATCCCACTGCAAAAAGTGGTAGTAGAAGAACTAATCACTTTGGCGAAATCATATGAAGTTGACACGATATTCATAGAAGAATTACTCTCAACCATTGGAGGTGAGATCTAATGGATAAAATCGTTATAAAAGAGGATGTATTATCTTCCCTTTGCATAGACATTTTTTCTTGTAAGATCCCACGACATGAAGCGGAAATTATCGTTGATAACTTAATAGAAGCCAACTTGTCAGGTGTTTCGTCACATGGCGTGACGAAAGTGTTCGATTACTTATCGAGACAAGAGAAAAACTTAATCGCTGCTTCTACTGAAATAACTGTTGAACAAGATCAAATTACTACATTTACTTGGAATGCGAATAATGGCTGGGGTGCCGTTGTAGGACAGAAGGCCATGCAGGAATGTATTGAACGTGCCAAAATATACGGAGTCAGTTTTGGAGCTGTAAATCAGTCGAATCACTTTGGAATTGCGTCATATTATTCAAAAATAGCTGCACAACAAAATATGATTGGGTTTACTTTTACAAATTCCTCTAATGTTATGGTTCCTTACGGGGGAAGAACTCCTTCTTTGGGTACGAATCCAATTTGTATTAGTGTACCAACAGGAACAGATGTCATTGTTACCCTCGACATGTCAACAGGCGTGACAGCAAGAGGACGTATTACCTTAGCTCAGAAGTTAAATCAAAAAATTCCAAATAACTGGGCTATCACGGTTGATGGAAATGAAACAACAGACCCAACTGAAGCTTTAAAAGGTTATATTCTACCAATGGGTGCAAAAGGCTCTGGTTTAGCAATCATGGTTGATATCTTAACAGGCGTATTAACAGGTGCAAACTTTGGAAGTGGTGTACCACGACAATACGAAGAAGATATCCCTCAAAATTTAGGTCATTTCTTTGGAGTCATTGATATTTCTAAATTTATTGATTTAGATGAATTCTACAAAGATATGAAAGTACGAATTGATCAAATTATACAATCTGAGCCAATGGAAGGCTTTGATCGTGTCATGTTCCCAGGGCAAATTGAATATGAAAAGAAATGTCAACAACTTGAACATGGCATTGAGTTGGATAAGGAGATTTATCAAGAACTTATTACATTAGCGAAAAAGTATAATATAAATGTAGAGCGGTATGAGCAAGTATTAAATGGGATAAGTTAAGGCTGAACCCTTACTTAAGTTAACCGTCTATAATTAGCCATGAAATTATGCAAAACTAGTTTCTAGGTGGATAACAATATTAGGTAAAATGAGAGTCTGTTTGTGAGTAATCACGAACAGGCTTTTTTATTTGGGATGAGGGGCATATCTCGTCTCACCACATTGTCCATATTTCTATAATCTAAACTAGTTCGAATAATGCAGACAGGTATTTTTCTGGGACAAAACTAGTTTCAACAATAAAAAAGACGTGAAATCGCTTCGGCGTATTCACGTTTCTTTTCTTTTTAATTCACATAATTAGAGTCAAAAATCTTACAACCTTGCCGCACTAAAATAGACGGAGAAATTCCGTTTAATCTATAAAGAGGGTGCAAAATAAGCCAAAATAAGCGGAGAAATTCCGCTTAATTAAGGCAAAATTCAAAGATTTGGAATGAATAACCGGAAAAACTTCCCTTATTTTCAAAAAAATATAAGGGTTTATAAATATAAGCGGAATATTTCCGTTTAAATAATTCATGCACAGTAAATTGACTACTCGGTATTACATGCTAATTAAAAAATGGGTTAGAAAACATCGGATTCCTAATCCCATGTTTTGCACCTTTGAAGAGAACATTTTACAAAAGGGCCAAGCTTATTCAATGTCATCAAAATTCGTCATTATTCGAAAATTTATTCGTTTTGTCCTAGCCTTTCTTTTTCAAATATTAAAAATAGGAAAACAATGGACCATATTATAGGAAGCTATTCCTAGTGAAAAAGGAGTAACGGGTGATATGAATCTAAAAATGAATATGGAAAAATGGATATACAGTAATTACCTTTACTACATATAAAATCAAAAGATTAAATCTACATTATAAACATTGAATTAAATGGAATAATAATAATCAACGATTAGGTTTGAGGAGTATAACCATGATAAATACACAACTACAACTATTGGAAGAAGTCTTTAATCAAATGACTGATATTTCGATTTTATATAAAGTCGTTGACGAGCGTTTTATATTTTTAAAAGCAAACCAAGCTGCTTTTGATGCAGGCTTTAAATCTGAACGTTTTGGAAAGTTTGTTGAAGAAACACTTCCTCCAGAATTTGCAGAGCCAATCAATACCCTATTAAATCGTGCCTACACTTCAAAAGAACCAGTTAGATATAATGAAACACTGCCTTCTACTACCGGTAAACTGATCGGAGATATTGTCCTAACACCTATATTAGATCGTAATGGAGTTTGTACTCATATATTAGGAATTGCGCGGGATATTACAGAAGATAAAAAAAAGCAAGAAGAATTAACTGAGATTAAGTCCTTCTATGATGCTCTTTTATCTAGCACGACAGATGGTATTATGGTGACAAATAAGGATCGTACAATAATCCGAGTGAATAACGGTTTTACTGCCCTTTTTGGCTGGGAAGAAGATGAACTCAAAGGCCTGCATTTTCAAGATTTACAACTTGTTCCAGATGGATATGAGCAAGAACATGAATATATATCGAGTGAACTGTTGCAAGGAAGAAGCATATCTTCCTATCGTACTATAAGAAGACGAAAAAATGGTGAATTAGTACCGATAAGTGCATCCTATTCACCTCTTAAAGGGAAGAACGGAATTGTTATTGGGTTAATTGGTATTTACCGTGATATATCGGTACAGATCGAAGCTGAACAACTATTAGAAGAGGAAAAACAACGTTATCAATCATTAGTTAGAAATCACCCTGATGCGGTTTTTCAATTCGATTTGGAAGGAGTCTTTACCGATGCGAACCATGCGTTAGAAACTGTGACGGGGTATCGTTTAGATGAATTATTGCATCAGTCTTTTCTTCCTATTATGTCCGAAAACAAATTAGCCGTTACATTGGAAAATTTTAATGCGGTTACAAAAGGAGAGACAAGACGATATGAAAGTGAAATTATTAATAAACAAGGTGAACCTGTTGTTTTAGACGTAACAAATGTTCCAATGATTGTAAACGGTCAGATAACAGGTGTTTTTGGGATTGCCCGCAATATAACAGAGCAAAAAAAGTTACAAAAAGAACTGATTCAAACGAAAGAAACACTTGAATCTTTTGTTAACAATACAATGGATGCCATTGATCTGGTCGATCTAAATGGAAATGTTATTGATATCAATCCTGCTTTTGAGTCGATTTATGGCTATTCCCGGGATGAGCTAATAGGGAAAAATATCTCCGCCATTATACCTTCCATAGAGTTAAATAAAGGGATTCTTTTCCAAAATGTTTTAAATGGAACATCGGTACACGATATGGAAGTGGTTCGCCAGCGCAAGGATGGAAGTTTCATCGATGTAAGTCTTAGCCTCTCCCCTATTCGGAATGATAAAGGAGAGATTACATCCGTCGCCGCTATTTCACGAAATATAAGCGATAAAAAAGAAGCTGAAAGAAGGTTAAAAGAAAGCGAAGAAAAGTATCGACTGATTACAGAAAATATGACGGACCTTATTTCTATACTTGACCTTAATGGCGTTATGCTTTATTCATCGCCATCCCATCAAAAGGTTCTTGGGCTAAGCTCCGAAGATGGCAAGCCATTCCCAAAACAACTGATTCACGAAGATGATAGTGCTCTCGTTTCACATATATTTTATGAAGTTGTCGAAACGAAAAAACTAGGTTGGGTTGAATACCGAATACGACATGAACAAGGAAACTATATTTGGTTAGATACGAAAATGACCCCTATTTTTGACGAAAAGGGAACACTCCTACATGTCCTTTGTGTTTCAAGAGACGTAACTGAAAGGAAACGATATGAATCTGAATTAGAAGATATGGCGTTTTATGATTATTTAACTGGTGCTGCCAATCGGCGATTGTTTATGGATCGCCTCGAACAGACAATGGCATTGTCAAAGAGGAACGAAGAACATTTTTCATTAATGATGTTAGATTTTGATCGGTTTAAATGGGTGAATGATAACTTAGGGCACGATGTCGGAGATGAGTTATTAGTTCAGTTTGTTCACCGGGTAAAATCGGTTATTCGAGAAATCGATACGCTCGCACGACTTGGCGGTGATGAATTTGCGATTTTAATACCTGGTATATCGTCCCCACAAGATGTGGAAGAAATTGCGAAAAGGATTTTAGAGAAACTCCAAGAACCATGGCAAATTTTTGGGCATGAATTTGTTACCACTTCATCCATCGGCATTAGTATC
Source organism: Ureibacillus sp. (assembly GCA_031178355.1). Taxonomy (GTDB): domain Bacteria; phylum Bacillota; class Bacilli; order Bacillales_A; family Planococcaceae; genus Ureibacillus. The sequence goes on along the minus strand of JAPSJC010000101.1, from coordinate 818 downwards.
AGTTCATGTTTTGGAGACAAAACCACTATTATGAAGAATGCGGATCAAGCTCTATACAAAGCAAAACAATCTGGACGAAACAATTATCAAATCTGCAATCATACAATTGAACAAATCGAAGTTGATCAAACTAACGAATCATTTAAGCACGACATTCTACGTGCAATTGCAAATAATGAGTTTTATTTAGTATACCAACCAAAGTTTCACTTAACGACAAAAAAGATTGTTTCCATTGAAGCGCTTATTCGTTGGGAACACCCTATAAAGGGATTAATTGTTCCAGATAAATTCATTACTCGTGTGGAAGAAATTGGATTAATAGAACAGATGACAAAGTGGGTATTTGTCCATGCCGGGCTGCAGGCGAAAAGGTGGCAAACGCTTTATGGCGATACCATTCCGGTTTCGATTAATATCTCTCCAAAACATCTCGAAAATGGAACGATTATTGGGGATGTAACAGAAATGATCGAGAAAACAGGCATAGATCCAAATTTAATTATTTTAGAGATTACAGAAAATGCAATGATTCAAGACACTGATTGCACGTTGGAAGCCATCCATGAATTAAAGAAAATGGGCGTAAAAATTGCCATTGATGATTTTGGAAGTGGTTTTTCTTCATTATCCTATTTAATGAAATTAGAAGTCGATTTATTAAAATTAGATAAAGTGTTTGTCCAGGAGTTAACAAGTGAAAAGAATGTCTCATTGGTTTCTTCAATTGTTTCCTTGGCTCATAATCTAAATTTAGATGTAGTGGCAGAAGGAATTGAAACTGAGGATCAATGTCTTATTCTGGATCAGTATGGATG
>JAPSJC010000100.1 GCA_031178355.1 Ureibacillus sp. | reverse complement strand
TTATAATAGAGTGCTAATACAAATGACATTAAAATCATACTTGTCATAAAGAAAACATGTCTTACTCCAACCCAACAGCCTACAATAATTGCTAAGCCTACTGCCGATCCAATAAGAGCAAAACCTGGTACTGAACCATTAAATGATAAGAATGCGGTAGCCAATCCGAAAATTAAAAAGATTCCGGCTAACACTTGAAGAATATCAGATAATTCCTCGCGGTTATACTCTGTCATGCTAAATCCCCTCCTCTCACTCTATTAAAAGTGAAAATTGTTTACATTTTTAATAAAGCGTGTATAATTTACCTTTGTTCGACGAAAACTACTTCATTCTACTCCCATTTGTATACAAATGCAAAGTATTTTGTTCAAAACGCAATAATTTGTAAACAATACGAGATAAATGATAAACAAAACTAACAAATAAAATTAGACATTGAAACGGTGGTGAAAGAATGGAAGAACAAGAATATACACTTGTTGAACATTTAACTGAATTAAGAAAAAGGTTGATTATTGTTAGTGTAATTTTTCTTGTGACTCTAATCATCGGCTTTCTATTTGCACCTGATATATTACAATTTTTAAAGGGTCAAGAGGTTGCTCAAAGGGTTGAGTGGAACGTCTTCGGATATACTGACGGTATTCAAATCTATGTAAAATGTGCACTATTAGTAGCAATCTGTTTTACATTACCAATTGGAATGCATCAACTTTGGATATTTATGAAGCCTGGGCTAACAAATAAAGAAGCGAACGTTGCGGTAACTTTCATTCCTGTTGCTTTTTTCCTATTTATTTTAGGAGTTACTTTTAGCTACTTCATTATATTCCCATTAATGTTAAACTTTATGTCTAATATTAATGCATCAATTGGTGCTGTTGAAACTTACGGTATGAACCAATATTTCACTTTAATGTTTAACTTACTTATACCAATTGGAATCGTATTCGAGCTACCAGTTGTTATATTATTTTTAACAAGATTAGGAATTGTGACACCAGAGCGTTTAAGAAAAATGCGAAAAGTGGCATACTTCATATTAGTTGTAGTTGGTGTTATGATTTCACCACCCGATTTTGTGTCAGACTTTTTAATCATAATTCCTTTACTACTATTATTTGAAATCAGTATTATAGTTTCGGAAAAAGCGTATAGAAGACAGTTAAAAAACGCTGAAACACAAGAAAGCTCTTAGAGGAGGATATCTAATGTTACAATCAATCGGGGTACCGGGATTAGTTATTATATTAGTGATTGCTTTAATTGTCTTTGGTCCTTCAAAATTACCACAGCTAGGTCGCGCTGTTGGACAAACATTAAAAGAGTTTAAAGAAGGTACAAAAGAAGTAGTGGATGATGTGAAACAAGAGTTTGTATTAGATGACAATAAAAAAGAAGATACAGAAAAAAAATAACCATCAAATGCTCAATGATCTGCTTTTGGTCGGTCCCCTCTAGATAAAAGTGGAATGATATTTGTACTTTTATCTAGAGAGGATGTACCATCATTCGTATTGATTTTACATTGAGTTCGTTTGATATCTTGGAGGAAAAAATTATGTTCCAATCAATCGGTATACCAGGTTTAATCATCATATTGGTAATTATTTTAATTATATTTGGTCCTAAAAAATTACCTCAATTAGGTCGTTCTGTTGGCGAAACATTAAAAAACTTTAAAGATTCTACAAAAGGTGTTATTGACGAAGTAACAGAAGAAGAAGAAGCGGCAAAAAAAGCTAAAGATATTAAATAATCCTTATTTCAATTAAAAACCAAGAATGTTCCCATTCTTGGTTTTTTCACATCGTTACAATGGGATATTCCCGTGTTTTTTGGCTGGTCTAATTTCTTCTTTATTTGATAACATGTCTAATGCTTGAATTAACTTTATACGTGTATCTCTCGGGTCAATAACATCGTCTACCATACCTCGAGAGGCTGCAATATATGGATTTGCGAATTTTTCTTTGTATTCCTCAATTTTAGCAGCACGTGTAGCTTCAGGATCTGAAGAATTTGCAATCTCATTGGCGAATATAATATTAGCTGCACCGGCAGCTCCCATTACCGCAATCTCCGCGTTTGGCCAAGCGAATACTAAATCAGCCCCGATTGCTTTAGAATTTAGTGCCACATAAGCACCGCCGTATGCTTTACGTAAAATCACCGTAATTTTTGGAACTGTTGCTTCTGAATATGCGTATAAGATTTTTGCACCGTGTCGAATGATTCCCCCATGTTCTTGCTTAACGCCAGGAAAGAATCCAGATACATCTTCAAAAGTGATAATCGGAATGTTAAATGAATCACATGTACGTATGAAACGGGCCGCTTTATCTGAAGAATCTATATCTAAACCACCAGCTAATGCTTTTGGTTGATTACATACTAATCCTACTGATTCACCTGCAACTCTAGCAAACCCAACAACTATGTTTTTAGCAAATTCAGAATGCACTTCCATAAATGAGCCTTCATCTACAACTTGCTCTATTACTTTACGAACATCGTAAGATTTAGTAGGTTCAATAGGTACATAATCGATGATATCGGGACGATAATCGTCTCCCTCAGGACGAGCTATTTTTGGTGTTTTTTCTTTATTATTTTGAGGTAAATAACTTAGTAATCTTTGAATCTGTTTAATAGATTCTTCCTCATTAGGCGCTCTGAAGTGTGCGTTACCACTAATTGTATTATGAACTTTAGATCCACCTAAATCTTCTGAAGAAATTTTTTCCCCTGTTACAGTTTCAATTACTTTTGGTCCTGTAATAAACATTTGTGAAGTTTTATCAACCATCAAGATAAAGTCTGTAATTGCAGGTGAATAGACTGCTCCCCCAGCAGAAGGCCCCATAATTACTGAAATCTGTGGAATTACACCAGAATAGATAGAATTTCGATAGAAAATATGACCATATCCATCTAGAGAAAGTACACCCTCTTGAATTCGTGCTCCACCAGAATCATTTATACCAATAAATGGCGTACCATTCTTTGCAGCTAAATCCATTACAGCTGCTATTTTCTTCGCATGCATTTCTCCTAAAGCTCCACCAAAAACAGTAAAATCCTGGGCAAATAAATAAACATTACGCCCATTTATTTTACCAAATCCAGTAACAACGCCGTCCCCAGGCCCATTTTGCTTGTCCATTCCGAAATCTGTTGTACGATGAGTGATAAATGGATTGATTTCTACAAATGTCCCCTTATCTAGTAGTAAATCAATTCTTTCTCTAGCAGTTAACTTCCCTTTTTCATGTTGCTTTTCAATTCTCTTATCGCCACCGCCAAGCTCAATTTCACGCTTTCGGTCATACAACTCGTTAATTTTATCGAACATGTCCATTCTGCTATTCCCCTTTACTGCTTTTTTCGTATAACTCATATAAAACACCGAAAGAATCTTTCGGATGGATAAACGCTGCTTTGGAGCCTCCAGCACCTTCAACTGGCTGTTCTGAAAGAATTCGAACATTCTTTTCACGTAATTCTTGCATTTTATGATTTATATCAGAAACCTTAAATGCTACATGCTGTATACCTTCCCCACGTTTTTGAATATGTTTGTAGATTGCACCTTCATCACTTAACGGCTCTAGTAGTTCTATGTGCACATTGCCTGCATCTAAGAATGCTACCCGTACATTTTGTGATGGTACCTCCTCAATATTTAAAAGTTTTAAACCTAGTATTTCTGTATAATATGTTATTTTTTGTTCCAAATTATTTACAGCAATACCAATATGGTCCACTTTTTCCATTATAACACCCCTTCTGTTATAGTACATCACTATTGTAACTAATTTAAAGAATTAGCGCTACGTACTTGAGAATTTTTTCAAATTTGATAAACTATCATTAATAGAAAAAGGAGCGATACTACATATGAGCAATAAAAAGTTTCAAAAAATAGTAGTTTATATAATGATTGCAATTATGATTATTTCCACTTTTGCATTTGGAGTGGCTATGTTTAACTAATAAGAAAAAAGCAATAAGGCGATTACACTGTAATCGCCTTATTGCTTTTCTTTTAAACCTTTAAAAGCTTGCTTAATTTCTAAGTACTCATCCATTTCTTCTATAAACTGATAAAGGGAAGCCATTGCTAGAAATTTCTCATGGGATTCAGGTAACGGCATTTCTGCAAATTCTTCTTTTACTATTTCCAATTTATCTCTGAAAGAACGAGCCGTGTTACCAGGATGGACATGCTCTGCTAAATCCTGCATAAATTCAGAAACTAATTTAACTTGCTGTACCATTACAGGGAGAGTGGTAATTTTCGGCAAAACTCTTTCGATAATTTCTAGCTGCCTTTCACGCATATCAAAGTATAGATAATATTCATTTTCTTTACGCGTAAGATGATTCTCTACATCTTTATAGGCTAATGCCTTCGCTTTATTTAAGACAACCTCAGCTTCGATTAGCTCATTACCATCCCAATTAGTATCGCCATTTTCTAAGTATTTGACAATTTCTGAAAATATTTTTTTGTATAAGTTCTCGATTTGAATTCGATAGTCATCTAGTTGTTTTTGTATATCACCCATATACATATTAACTAGTAATGCTACTCCAAATCCTACCACCATGAGACCAAGTTCATTATAAAACAGAGCAAGTGTGAAATTCGCCTCAGAATAAATATGCATCATTATAACTCCACTAGAGACAAAACCAGGTGCAACTCCTAAAGATACGATTGTTGGTATAAAAAGTATAACCATCAATACAAGAACAATTGGATTGTAACCAAATGTTTCAAATGCCACAAAAGAAAAAAGCATACCCACTATACTAGCAACAAATCGAGTATATACAGCTTGAAGCGATTTCTTTTTTGTAGTTTGAATGCAAAGAATAGTTAATATAGCCGCTGAAGTAAAAAATTGCAAACCAAAATACTGCGCAATTGCGATTGAGAAAGCCACACCTACTGCAGTTTTAACAGTTCGATAACCGATTCGAAATGGTTTAATACCGAATGCCTCCTTTTGTAACGCAATAATTGGTAGTCTATTGGATGATTAAATGTTTGTATGTATATGAAGAACTGCCCCTAAGTTAAATACTTAAGGACAGTTTGAATTGTATTATACCTCTTCGCAATACTCTTCGAAGTTTCCTTGTAGATTCGTAATTACTGACATTGGATCATGTCCTTCAATTTCGTGACGTCCAATATCCGCTACTACTTTGCCATCTTTAAGTAATACGAACGATGGAGATGATGGGATGTGATCTTCTCCAAATAAATAACGAGCAGCTGCAGTCGCTTCTTTGTCTTGTCCAGCAAATACAGTTACTAAATGATCGGGTCTTTTATCATAATGTATAGCATTCATCGCGGCTGGACGTGCAATACCTCCTGCACAACCACATACAGAATTAACCATGACTAAAGTAGTACCTTTTCTAGTAAAAGCCTCTTCTACTTCCTCAGGTGTGCGTAGTTGCTCATAACCTGCGGATTCCATTTCAGAACGAGCAGTTCTTGTAATTTCTTGCATAAATAAATCATAATCCATATTCATCAAAAATCAGCTCCTTTCAAGTTCATATTTTATCACAAATACGTTTGGTTTTGAGTATAAAAGTCTTACTCAGGGGAGGATAATTTCTCATCATCTTCAAAAATTCTCTTTACACCCTGTGTAACTGTCATTTTTCCATATAGAATGGAATCTTCCAAACTTTTTATGAGTATTTTTCGTTCTTTATTATTATAAAACGTTTCAATTAAATGATCCGTAATCATTGAATGGAACCAATCTCGTGTTTGTTGTGCTCTTCTAATTTCCCAATAAGAGGAGGATTTAACGGTTTCTTTGAAATTACAGATCATTTCCCAAGTCTCTTGTAAACCTGTATTCGTAACTGAAGAAACAGGTAATGATGTACTCAACCATCCCGGTGTTGACGGCTGTAGGAAGTGTAGAATTTGCTTATATTCACGAACAGTTTTTTTCGCATGCATTACATTATCCCCGTCACACTTATGGACAATAATACCGTCGGCTAATTCCATAATTCCCTTCTTCATTCCTTGTAACTCATCCCCTGCACCCGTTAAAACAAGAAGTAGGAAAAAGTCAACCATCCCTCTCACATAGGTTTCACTTTGACCAACGCCTACGGTCTCGATAAGGATAATGTCAAACCCAGCAGCTTCACAAAGTAACATCGTTTCTCTTGATTTTTTGTGAACTCCGCCTAATGTCCCGGAACTCGGACTAGGTCGAACAAATGCATTTTTTGTACGACTGAGTTTTTCCATTCGCGTTTTATCTCCTAAAATGCTTCCACCAGATAAGGTAGAACTTGGATCGATTGCGAGAACAGCCACTTTTTTACCCATTTCACATAGCATTGAACCAAATGCCTCAATAAAGGTACTTTTACCTGCACCTGGTACACCAGTTATTCCGATACGAATACTATTGCCTGTGAAAGGAAGTAATTGTTGCAGAAGTTTTTGAGCTTGCTCTTTATGGACACTATTCGAGCTTTCAATTAATGTTATAGCTCG
>JAPSJC010000099.1 GCA_031178355.1 Ureibacillus sp. | reverse complement strand
AAAATCGACGCAATTTTAGTAACATCTGAGTGTTTTTCACCTAAGCGATTCATACCAGTATCCACTTTTATATGAACTCGAAATGGTCCATCCATTTCATTCAATTCTTTGGCATATGGATAATCGATTACGTTTTGAATAAGGTTCCATTTCTGTAATTCGTAAGAATCATCTATGGGTGTATAGCTTAATATAAGAATATCACCTTGATATCCTGCTTTTCTAACTTCAATTGCTTCACCTAAAGTAGCAACAGCCACATTGTCCACACCAAGTTTCTGTAACTCCATTGATATTTCTTGAATTCCATGCCCGTAAGCATTTGCTTTTAAAACGGTTATAAGTTCCGTATTTTTAGGTAGATTCTCTTTGATGATTCGAAGGTTATGTGAAAGGTGACTTGTATTTAGTTCAATCCAAGCGCGATGTACCATAAGATTTTCACCCGATTCTATTCTTTGTAGTGGGGTAAGAAATAAATTAATTTCATAAACATCTACAATATTAACTTTTGCTTGCACTTGTTATACATATATTTGTTTTATAAAATACGAAATACATTTTAAACTGTAGAGAATTAAAAAAATTTTAAATATTATGTTTAAAATTTAGTTAAGTTAGCCATTATTATTAGGGGAGTTCAAGAAATAAGAATTCCAAAATTATTCCGAAGTAGCTCAGTGGTAGAGCAATCGGCTGTTAACCGATCGGTCGTAGGTTCGAGTCCTACTTTCGGAGTCATACCATCATGAGCATGTTCTGAAAAACTCAGAACATGCTCTTTTTTCATTATAAATAAATGTTCCATATTCATCCACTTGTAAAATAGAACAAATGTTCCTATAATGATAAGTATAAGGAAAGAGAGGGCGCTGCATGGAATTAAACTCTGAAGTAAAATCAATGATTCACGTATATGTCATTTTAGAATTGGCTATCAAATCAGTGCAGCATGATCAAAAATTATTCGAGTCATTTAAGGTTAAAAGGCCTTATTTATCGCTTTGTGAGCAACAATTATCAATCTTAAAAGAGGAATTTAGTAAGACAACAAAAGCCCTTTTAAATCAGGGAATAAAATATGAAAAATATCAAAGTATCAAGAAAACTGAATGTATGTATTATTTTCTATGTCGGGGAGAAGTAATACCATTTCATTACTCTGGTGATGATTTGAAGAAACAGGTGGAACGGAAAATTGTAATCACTATGAGTAAAATAAAAGGGGAAAAACAGCATGAATCACAACGAAACTACGAAGACACTTTCAGATAAAGATCGTAAACTACTGAAAGAGGAATTACAACAAATCCTAAAAGAAAATACAAGAGAAGAAATAGAAGTGGCATTGTGTCAAATTTCTAAAAAAGGAGTTCATTAATTCCGACCTAGTGAAAAACACAAAAAAGAAGAAAGCGTATTTCCACCGAAACACGCCTATTTCATAATACAGCCGTCATCCCCACAATTGTTTCTCTATATCATTAGCTACTGCTTTAATTTTCTCAATGAGCATATTTTCATCATAATCTTTGTATCTCACTTCAGGAATTACAATTGTAACAGAAGCTATGATGGATTGATAACGATCTAGTATAGGGGCTGTAACTGAACATGCACCCTTTACTCGTTCTCCTTGGCTTATAGCATAGCCCTTTAATCGAATCTCCTCAATCTGTTGACGAAGGGTTTCTTTAGAGATAATTGTATTCTCTGTAATTCGTTCAAACTCAATGCTATTAATAAATTCATCTCGATTCGGCAAAAAAGCCAATAATGTTTTAGAGGAGGCACCTGCGTATAAGGGTGCTGTATCTCCGACTAACATTCGAGTTGAAAGGGAATGGGTAGAATCGAAATTTAAGATACATCTTCTTTCATACGCATCAATAACATTTAAAGAAATACTTTCACCTAGATCATCGTTTAAACGTTTTAACATAGGTTCAGCAATCACAATTAAATTTGATTCCTGTTTTACTAAGTTGCCTAGGTATAATAAAGACAACCCCAGTTGGTATCGCTTTGTTCTTTCATCTTTTACTAAAAACCCCTCATATACAAACGTCGCAACAAAGCGTTGTAAACTAGACATTGTTATCCCTGTCTTTTTACTTAATTCAGTTAGAGATAAGGATGGTTCGTTATTGGAAAAGGCCTTTAAAATTTTTACGGCTTTGTGAAGTGATGTCATGGTGTAATTTTTTTCAAAGGTTTGTAAATTCATTTTTTCACCTACTTACCGAGGGATTTCATTTTTTCTTCATTTCATTTTAAGATAATTGCTGAATTATGTTCTCCTAATACAGGTGGGGCATTTTTATATTCTATATTCAACTCTGAAAATTGTAGTGGATTTTTCACGAATCTCACTTTACCGTAACTCGGATGCTCCAACTCACCGATTAAATTACGTGCTTTTACCTGGGGATGTTCAAGAGCTTCTGCAATCGTATTTACTCTTCCACCTGGGATTTTATATGTTTGTAAAAGTTGTAGCCATTCCTCTCGGTTCTTTGTAATGGTAATGTTATTAATCAAATCGGCCAATATGTTTTCATGAGCTTTTCGTGAGACATTTGTTTTAAAGCGTTCATCGTCCGCCCATTCTTCATGACCTAACAACTTACAAAGTTTTTTAAATTGCGAATCAGTCCCAGCACATATCATTAATAAGCCATCTTTACAATTGAAGACTTGATAGGGGGCTACATTGTTATGTTGATTTCCTAGGCGCTTCGATTGAAAACCGGCATTTAAATAAGCGCTAGAAACATTTGCTAAACTGCTCATTTGAACATCGAATAACGATAAATCAATGTACTGACCTTTATTTGTTTTGTCTCTCATACGTAACGCGGCTAAAATCCCTATTACAACATAATGAGAAGTTAAGATATCGGCAATAGGAATGCCTACTCTCGTTGGTTCGCCATCACTTGCCCCCGTTACATCCATGAGACCGCTCATTGCTTGTATAACTGGATCAAACCCGGGTTCTGAAGCAAGTGGTCCTGTTTGACCGAAACCCGTTACTGCTACATGGATGATACGAGGATTTATTTTTTGTAGCTCTTCGTATTGAAGCCCCATTTTATTCATATCACCGGTTTTGAAATTATCTATTAAAATATCTGCCTCTTTTACGAGTTCCTTAAAATAATCCCGGCCAGATTCTTGTTTTAAATCTAACGTTATGGATTTTTTATTCCGGTTAGCACATAAATAATAAGTGCTTTGCCCGTTTATAAATGGTCCCCATTCGCGCATGCTATCAGAGCCATCTGGGTGTTCAATTCGTATGACTTCGGCACCTAAATCAGCTAGAAGCATAGATCCAGCAGGGGCAGCTAAAACACGTGATAAATCTAGTACTTTTATGTTTTCAAGTGGTTGCAAATAAAGGCCCCCTTATTCAAAATTTGGCTTCCGTTTCTCAGCAATAGCTGATACGCCTTCTTTAAAATCTGGTAGTTCTGTAACAATGGCCATTTGAGATGAGATGTAGTCGAGGGCTGAACGTAAATCCATTCTTTCACTTTGGTTCACTGCACGTTTTATAAAGCGCAAAGCGGTTTGAGGACGCGCTGATAACTCTTTAGCATAGTTCCAAACATATTGATCCAGTTCTTCATGAGGGACCACAAATGTTAATATTCCAAGACTTTTTGCATCCTCCGCATTATAAATACGGGCATTCCAAAGCATATCTAAAGCGTGATCTTTACCAACTAGTTTTGGTAAGTAATAGGCACCGCCATCACCAGGCACGATTGCAACGTTTATATAACTTTCTGCTACTTTCGTATTTTCAGAGGCGATTCGAATATCACACATTAAAGCCATATCAAGGCCAGCTCCCATCGCAAAGCCATGGACTTGAGCGATGACTGGTTTATCGATTTCTTCAAGGAGAAGGGGGATACGTTGGATGTTCTTCCAAAGTGAATTTTTGCGTGCTAAACCTGTTGACGTAATATCGTTTTCACTTTTGTAAAAACCTTCGCCATTTTGCATTGCTTTAATATCGCCACCAGCGCAAAAGGCTTTTCCATTTCCTTTTACGATGACTACACGAATGTCGTCATTATCTCTTACTTCCTCTAAAGCTTTAATCCAGTAGTTAATCATTTCTTCACTAAAAGCATTGTAAGCATCCGGACGGTTTAACGTGATGGTTGCGACATGTTCCTTCACTTCAAATAATAGATCACTCATTTGTATTCCTCCTATATTGACAAAGTAGTTTGCGATTTTGTTAAATAACTCCATAAACTTTCACCACTGTTTGAAATTAAATCTGCCACTAAACGTTCGCTCCAATAGGACTGAGTTGGTCCTTCGTCACGCCAAGCCCATAAACGGCGAGTATAGTGATGTAATGTGTGTTCATGTGTTGTACCAATTGCCGCATGAACTTGATGAGCAATTGTTGCTACTTGTGTAATTGCTTCTTCTACTCGTATTCGTGCATAAGCAATCTCATGTTGGTCATTCCCTCTTAGTAAAGAAGCGGTAACATTATTAAAAGCGGCTAATGTAATTGCAGTTTCGGCAGCAAGGTGTACTAAATGCTGTTGTACAAGTTGGAATCGGTGAATTGGTCGACCGAATTGTTCACGTTCTTTTGTATATTGAACCGTTAGATCGTTTGTTTTCTCAATTGCTCCGGTAATAGTAGCGAGTTTAAATGCGGTTTCGAGTTTAGTTATATGGTCGATTTGTTTGGGTTGTAAAGGTGGTGAAATGTAAATAGGTTTACTTTTGGTAAATGTTACAGTATCACGAGGTTCACCTGCTAAATTGCTACTTGTAGAAATGCTTGATTGTTTTAAGTCAATTAGCGCCAAGTGGTCCCCATCATTACCATGCACCAATGTAACCATCTCTTCTGAATGTCGTGCCCATGGAACATTGGCTACTGTTCCAGAGATTAGTTGATGGTCTATTGAAAATGAATTGTCACGTGCAGTTGAATATGTTACTAAACGATTAGTAGGTTTTAATTCAACATAGTCTAGTAGCGTATTCGCTAGAGTTGATTCAGCAAAAGGTATGGGTGCAGCGTATTTTGCTGTAACACGAACGATATTTAGTAAGTCATCGAGATCACCGCCAGCACCACCGTTTTCTTCAGATATTGCCACAACGGTCATGCCATTTTCATAGAGTAGTTGCCATAAATCTTTAGCCCATTTTCCTTGTTCGATTAAATCAACCATCTCTTTATCAACATTTTCCTTTAACATACGTTCAGCAACCTCAAGAATCATGTCCTTCATTTCACTCATTGGGCAACAACTCCTTTCGCGACAACGCCGTATAATACTTCTGTAGTGCCACCGCGTATTGTGAAACCGGGAGCATGTAAAATCGATTGCGCCATAAATCGATCTAGTTTTCGTGTTGCATCAAGTTTTGGATAAGTCTGGACGAGTAGTCTTGTAATTTCAGGAATACTTTGTTCAAACTTTGTCCCAAGTGCTTTTACGAGCGCGGCTGGAATTTGAACGTCCTTACCATCACCTGTCTCTAACAGTTGTGCTACACCGATTGATAAATTACGTAAACCCCATAAACGGGAAAGAATCTTGGTTGCTTCTTTAAGACCTTCTATATTGTTTTGTCCTTTTAATTCTTGAATCAACTCATCAAGAAGAGGGAAGGTACTAAGTATACGTTCAGGACCACTACGCTCAAAGGCTAATTCCGCTAAGCCTTGCGCCCAACCATTACCTAGTTGACCAACGAGCATGCTGTCTGGAACGAACACATTATCAAAAAAAACTTCATTATAATGGTGTTCCCCTGTTAAAAATTTAATGGGAACGATTGTGACCCCATCGGCATGCAAGTCGATAATTAATTGACTAAGACCTGCATGTTTTTTGCTGCTATCAAATGGACTTGTTCGCACGAGTGTGACCATGTAATGACAAACGTGTGCGTTGCTAGTCCATATTTTTTGACCATTTACGATCCATCCGCCATCAACTTTCTCGGCTTTCGTACTTAATGAAGCTAAATCCGAACCACTATTTGGTTCACTTAAGCCGATTCCAAAATAACAATCGCCTTGAATAATCTTTGGTAAAAAGTACTCTTTTTGCTCTTCCGTACCATAACGAAGCAGGAGGGGACCTGTTTGCCGGTCTGCAAACCAGTGAGCAGCAACTGGGGCGCCAGCTGCTAAAAATTCTTCCGTTAAAATGTACCGATCAATTGCACTTCTTTCTTGCCCACCATACTTCTTTGGCCAAGTCATGCCAATCCAACCTTTTTGTCCTATTAACTTTGAAAACCCTGGGTCGGCCCCACTTAACCATGAATCACATTTCGTTTCAAAAGTGCCTTTTTTTAGTTCTTCATGTAAAAAATGACGTACTTCTAAACGAAATTGCTCTTGTTCTTCAGTAAATTTGACTGTCGGTAACTGAATCATGCAAATTCACTCCTTTTTGTTACCGATATACGGTATTTAATTTTATATATGCGTAGAATGAAGTGAGTATGCGTATTTTGAATAAAATAAAAAGTTACTTCATTTCATAAGGTCGTTGAAAGACATTTGAGCCTGCGAAATGTAAGGAAAAGTCCTTCATAA
>JAPSJC010000035.1 GCA_031178355.1 Ureibacillus sp. | reverse complement strand
GCTATTACCTTGGCTAATCCAAAACCTAATACCGCAAGACCAGTTGCTAAACCTTTTTGCTCCTTAAACCATAACATCAATGTTTTGACTGGTGTTAAATACCCGATCCCCAGTCCGATTCCCATTACAATTCCGTAAGAAACGTAAATACCGATTAATGATTTTTGATAAATAAAGAAACCGGTTGCCGCCATCCCAACAACAAAGAATAGTGCTGCAAGTAGGGACGACTTATGTATATCTTTTTCGACAAATTTTCCACCAAAAGCTGCAGACATTCCAAGAACAAAAATCGCTATACTAAATGCCCATTCTACCTCACCAATGGGTTTCCCAATGTAAGTGGCAATATCGCCCTTAAATAAAGACCAACAGTAAACTGTTCCAATACTACAGTGAATTAATAATGCTGGAAGTACAGCCCGTATCCACTTATTCTCAAAACTATTCATATAATAACTCCTTCTTTATCACTCAACCAAAAATACGAATATTAATATAAAAATAATTAATTTAGTTCGTGTTTACGTTAAAATTATGCTCGTTTTAACTTATTTTTAGATTGAATTTTTATTATTTACGAAAATTATTAAAACGATTATATATCATCTTTATAAAGAAATAAATAGCAATTGTTATATTTTGATAATTAAAATGACCCTAACATTCTTTATACATACTGGAAAACAGTTTAAATTCAACTATTTAGACTGTTTATTAGAGAGCAATCATTGGGTATTTGTACCAAAAACATATAAATTAACATATTTTTTGGATAAAAGAGTTAAACACCTAAAAAAAGGAGACCCACCAAGGTGTGAGTCTCCTAATCTATTTTTTATAAACTAGTTCATGTTCTTCCTCATTAGATATTGCTCCGTTGTTACCTTTAACCCCTGTTCGATAAAGTAATTTGAAACAGGATTTGAAGTGGAGAAATTAATTAGTGTAATATTTACTTTCTCTTCCGTGATTGTCGCAATCAATTTTGGAATATCTCCTTTGTTTGCTTTATCAAACAATTCTAATTGGTAGAATATGATTCGCTCAAGCTGATTATTCCCATCCCAAATCCTTCTATAAACAGCATAACCAATCGGTTCTTCCACAGCATTATAAAATACTTTCGCTTCACCCTGTTTTGCACTTTGCCAACTACATTGCCATGGTACATCTTCTTTATAAAACGAGAAACTCGGAAGCTGTTCGGGTCTTAATAGCACCTCTTTAACCCCAAGAGGTCTGCTTATTTCAGTTTTATACTCTCCTGCAATAAATAGTAAGTGATCACATATTTCATAGCCGAACTTTTCATAAAGTTTTATTGCTCGTTCATTTTCCTTTATTACTTCAAGTGTTGCCATTTCTACATTCTCTTGCTTATAAATTTCTAACGTTTCTTCCATTAACGCTCTTGATACACCTTTTCCGCGATAATTTGTTGAAACACCTGTACCACCGTTCCATGCTATTTTCTTCCCATTCATATTTCGAAAGCCATTTAATACAATTCCTACAGGGTTATTGTCGTCAATCGCAACGATTGAATGGCTCGGAGACAATCCTTCCCCTACAAGACGAGTTAAAAATGCCTCAGCATTTAAATTTATCTGTACAATATATCCCTCAAAACCGTTATTCCAAGCTACCAACACTTCATCTAGGGTACATTCATTTAATTTCTTAATGTCCATTTTCTTTCCCCAATTCTATGAAAATATAGGTATTAGCAAATTCTCTACAATTACGTTGTATTCCTTCTCCAAAATAAAGAATTTCTCGACATAAATGGTGATGCACAGAAGAAATAGAGACAGTCAAACATGAACTGTCCCACCTTCATTTTGCTATTTTTTCAAATGTCTCATTAGCACATTTACAATATTCTCAACAGCTTCTTTCGTCGCTTCGTTTAATTCCTCAAACTTGAATGCAATGGATTGGGCACTTGTATTGATGTTAGGTCCCGTATTTTTATCTCTACGGAATAATGTAATAGATTCTAAGTCTTTTCTTAACTCTTCTGGAAGTACTCTTCGTTCAAATCTCCAGTTCACCAAATGGGGTTCCCTTTCAGATGAATTACTTCCTTCATATTGAATTGCTCCTACGCGGATTGCCCTGTCTTCTAAGATGTCATGGTCTATAAATAATTGAATCGTCTCTTTGCCACTCGCAAAATCCGGATATAAACCCGCTTCTTTTGATTTTTCCCAGATATAATGAAAAAGTGGTGTAATTTGAAAATCACTTGATAAATTGAACATGTTTATTTCCCCCTTTATATGTTTGATAATTAGTAGTTAATCTTTTATATATGTTAGTTCTTTAGTTTCGATTACGGGAATTGTTGTCCTTTTTTTCAAAGCTTGATAATACACTTTATCTTAACCCATTTTTTAAAATAATTGGATATTTTTTGAAAATATAACGGAATATATTATTTAATTTCTTTCATACTATTTTTCATATTATTAATTGTTAATATACTATTTTTTTCTAATCACCTATTTGTTCATCAATTGTTAAGTGAACTTTTATAGTCTAATTCCAGGTCAGATACCTTTAATAAGACCAAAACTATTCTCCCATTTATGTTATAAATAAGATTAACAATTTCTAAAAGGAGAACGTATGTGCTATTATTAAGTTGTAATAGTAAGGCTACTCGAGATGTGGCTGGTATTACCCGTATGAAAGGGATGATGCCATGACAGTATACGAATCATTAATGTTTTCAATTGGTTTTGCTTCATTAGTTGTGACGATTCTGTCATTTAGCCATAAAAAATAAAAAACCCACCTTACGCGTTTAATCGCAAGATGGGTTACTGTATAAAAGCCAGCCCTTGAAGGGACCTACTATTATAACGGCCAATTGATGTCCGACCATCAATTGGTCATTTATTTGTCTTTCATTACATCTTATTATACTAATAACTAGTCTTTTTCACAAGGAAGCTACCTATGGAGGATATGGTTTCATAAAAAGACTCCCGCAAAAGTTAACTATGCGGGAGTAAAGTTCGGAGGCTTTCTTTAAGTGCTAAAATGACTCTTTTCCATAGTTTTAATGCTCTTCCAGGATACCTTCAACTTCATCTAATTGTTGCTTTACCGTTTCTAATTGCTCTTTATGTTGTTCGACCATGTCTAAATGTTCATTATAATTTAAAGCATTTTGATATGCATTTTCAGCATGCTCAATTGAGTTGAATGCATGCTCAAGTGCAATTTCTTGTGGATGCGACATCGCTTGCTTAACCGCGCGATCTGCTCTTTGAACAGAGTTCCCAAACAAAGTACTCGGATGATCTTGTTTCCAACTCTCACTTGAATGCTTCGCCAAATTGCCTCATCCCTTCCAACGTTTTATAATGACCTTCTAGACATAGTATTAAAAAAATCTGAACAAATATGTGTATTCAAGTAAGCCAATTATTAGACGAATCAACAATTGATTCTTAAGGATATTTTGAACTGTAACGATTCATACTATTATTGAATTACAAATTTTATGTATCACCCAGCATAATCCACCCATATTTTTACTATGAAAAAAGAAGAACACTCTCTTATGAGTATTCTCCCTCGCTAAATTAATTATTCTGTATGGTTCATTACCAAGCTGCTACCATACCGTCTGTTCTTGATTCTGTTCCACCTGCAAGAACTCCTGTATCAGTGTTGCGCCAAATTATTTGACCACGACCGAAACTACCTGTATCAGGCAACACTTCAATTGCATGTCCTTTTCTTTGTAATGCTTGTACTAAGTAATTTGGAAACTCTGGTTCTACATGGATTTTTTTACCACCAACCCACTGCCATCTTGGCATATCTAAAGCCGCTTGTGGATTAAGATGGTAATCAATCGTATTTGACACTACTTGGAAATGCCCCTGTGGTTGCATATAACCACCCATGACACCGAATGGACCCACTGCTTCTCCATCTTTAGTTAAGAAGCCTGGAATAATCGTATGATACGTTCTTTTACTAGGTTTTAAATAGTTTGGATGATTTTCTTCTAGAGAAAAGTCTGCACCACGATTTTGCATCGCTATCCCTGTTCCTGGAATAACAATACCTGACCCAAATCCCATATAATTACTTTGGATATAAGACACCATATTGCCCTCAGAATCCGCAGTAGCTAAATAAACTGTACCACCGACAGGAAGTTTACAAGGTTTTGGATCAATTGCACTCTCATGGATTTCTTCCGCGCGCAATTGTGCATATTCCTCTGACAATAAATACTCAACACTCACTGGCATCTCAGTACTTTCAGTTATAAATGCTTGACCATCTGTAAATGCCAATTTCATCGATTCAATTTGTTGATGTATCGTCTCAGCTGACTGCCACTTAGGCGGTGCTAGCTGTTCGAAGATATTTAAAGCCATCAAAGCAACCATCCCTTGGCCATTCGGTGGGATCTCCCATACATCATATCCACGGTAATTAGTTGAAATCGGTGTTACCCACTCGGGTTTATAGGATGCAAGATCTGTTTTTCTTAAGAAGCCTCCATGCTCCACCATAAAGTCTTCTATTTTTTGTGCAAGTTCCCCTTCGTAAAACGCTCTTGCATCTGTTTCTCCAATTTTCCTTAACGTATCGGCATGGCCCTGTGAACGCCAAACATCTCCAATTTCAGGCGCCTTTCCACCTGGTGCGAACGTTTTAAACCATTCTTCAAATTCTTTCCCTTGTTGTTTGTTATATGCTTCATATGCTTTATGCCAAAACTTTCCGAGAATTGGCGTTAAAGGATAACCTTCCTCTGCGTAACGAATTGCTGGTTCTAATGTTTCTAATAGTGTTAGCTTTCCAAATTTCTTTGAAAGTTCCGCCCAAGCAGCCGGAGCTCCTGGAACTGTAATCGGGACGACGCCTAGTTTCGGCATTTGGTCGAACCCTAAATTTTTTACAGCCTCTGCTGTTAAAAGTTCTGGAGAAGGACCAGAGGCATTTAATCCATGAAGCTCCCCTTTTACCCATACAAGTGCGAACGCATCTCCCCCAATCCCGTTAGATGTCGGTTCTAATACTGTTAATGCAGCAGCTGTTGCAATCGCAGCATCAATCGCATTACCACCCTTTTTCATAATCTCTAACCCAACTTGAGCAGCTAGTGGTTGTGACGTTGCGACCATACCATTCTTCGCAAATATTGTGTGTCTTTTCGATGGAAACGGTTGATGTAAATAATCCATAATTTCACTTCCTTTTCATTTTGAATGAATCGATAAAAACCTTTTTCCAAATTTATACCATACCCCATCATTTGTACAGACTCATATCTATAAAACTTAATAAGGATTAATAGAGGTTATCGTTCATATCACCATAGTAAATATTGAAAAAGAGAAAGCCCTTTAACTTAACTTCCACTTTATATATAGCTAATTTTCCAGAAAAATTTAATTCTTTACTGTCTCGTTTAATTTATCTAATTCTCTTCCTAGAAGCTTTGCTAATTCTAGCATTCCAAATTTTTGCTCTAACTCTTCTGCATCAGAGTTATAATTTGTATTTGTGTTTACATCATAGGTAAAGACAGTATCATCTTCATCAACGATAAATTCAATTCCAGCTACTTCAATATCGTTGCCTTTTAAGAACTGCTCGTATTTTTCAATCAGTTCTGTGCGTGGGTTTTCTACAATACGGAATTTCATTTGGTCTTTTGGATCTTCACCTACAGGGCAGAATAAGTCCCCAATTTGACATGCATCTGCTGGACATAATTCAAAGCCCTCAGACGTATCCACTCGGACTGAGTAAACATATTTGCCACCTACAAATTCTGCACGTGTAATGAATGATTCTGGTGATTTTACATACTCTTGAACTAATGTAATTCCATCAACTGAATCTTCAAAAGTTGGTTTTTCTAAATGTTCTTGAAGTGCTTCAAAAGAGTAGAATAATTGAACACCTAAGCCTTTACCTGCACGGTTATGCTTTGTAATGAATGGCACTTTATTTAACGCCTTTGCCGCTTCTATTATTTGTTCTTTTCCTACAGCAGCTACAGTTTTTGGAACGCGTATACCGTATTGCTCTAATTGTGTATATTGTTTTACTTTGCTTATTTCAAGACGTAAAGCATTACTGCCATTTAACACTTTACGGCCATAGAATTCTAACCAGTCAATCACAGCTGTAGCTAGTTCTGGTGCATAACGGTGGTTACGTGTGTGTGAGGAAGCACTCATACGATTGTAAAAAACACCTTCAGGTGGTGCTTCGTTTAAATTCACAATTCCTTGATCTAAATACCATGTTTCATAAGGAATGTTTAATTCATCTAATCTTTTTGTTAAATGTACTGTCCAATCGTCATTTTCATGGATTACATAGACTTTTTTCGTCATTTTAGAAAACTCCCCTAATCTTTTATTTATTCGCTAACTTATTTAATACATTGATTAACAACTGACCTCGTTCAGCAATTAAAGAAATAACCATATACTCATCTTCTTCGTGTGCATTTCCACCTCTTGGCCCTAAACTCGACCGTCGGAATACCTAAATTCCCAGTAAAGATTCCATCTGAACCTCCACCACTATAGGCTATTCCAATGTTTAGACCCAAGTAGACTCTTTTATTAAAGATACAAGTTCGTAGTAATTCGATCTGATACTATATTTAATGTTGTATCTCTACAAGCCCTAGAATCGCCACTAATAAAGTTCCTTCTCAATAATTCACAGCACTTATATACCTTATAATACCTATAAAGGAACTATATATTTCACGCAAAATAATGTCAATAATCAAAAAACTTTCCTGAAACAAAGAGAACTACTCTTTTTTTATAAAATTGCTTTAATATACTAACGCCACAAACACCCTACTACTACATAGAGAATTTTATTTGAGTTAAATATTTTAAAAAGCATTTAACTTTCTAAAAGAATGCTAACCTTACATGGAATTTTTTTACCTTTTTCTATTATTCTGATAAAATAACTCTAATATGCCTTTAAACACTCCATTTAAATCATCTATAAATATTTAATTCTACTAATTTAAGGAGGTAATATTATGGTTCAAAATATATTAGTTCGTAACAATGTAAAAATTTCTGGTGCTGGCATACAACCAATTCTATTTGCACCTGGTTTCGGTTGCGATCAAACTGTATGGAAATTTGTAGCTGAAGCTTTTGAAGAGGATTACAAAGTAATACTTTTTGATTATGTTGGACTAGGAAATTCAGATATTTCTTCTTTCGATCCGATGAAATACAATAAACTTTCTGGTTACGTCCAAGACCTTTTAGATGTTTGCGAAGCTTTAAATTTGAAAGATGTGATATTTGTAGGACATTCAGTCAGTAGTATGATCGGGATGCTTGCTTCCATTCAACGACCTGAATATTTCTCTCAGTTAGTTATGATTGGACCCTCACCTTGTTACTTAAATTACCCACCGGATTACTTTGGAGGTTTTGAAGAAAAGGATTTAATTGGTTTAATCGATTTAATGGATAAAAATTATATAGGATGGGCGAACTTTTTTTCAACGATATTAATGAGTACCTCAGCGCGTGAAGATGTTACTAAAGATTTAGAGGAACGTTTTTGTTCAACCGATCCTGTTGTCGCTCGTGCTTTTGCAGAAGCATCTTTCTTTTCAGATAATCGTGAAGACTTACCAAAAGCGCTCATACCTAGTCTAATATTACAATGTTCTGAAGATACAATCGCTCCTACTGAAGTTGGTCAGTATTTAAATCAGCACTTACCAAACAGTACACTAGTTTATATGAACGCAGTTGGACATTGCCCTCATATGAGTAATCCTGAAGAAACGGTACAATGTATTAAAGAATTTATAACTAACGGATCTTCAGAGTTCTCGTTAGACGTTGTACCTAACAAACATGGATGAACTAATAAATCTTACTCCTTGTGGATTCCTTACCCTATCAAGAGAAGGTAAGATAAACACGGTAAATCAAACGCTACTAAAAATATTAAACTATGACGAGAGGCAATTAATAGGTCAGCACATAAATATTACACTTACAAAATCCAGTCAAATTTTCTTCCAGCTTTACTTCACTCCTCTTATTAATGTAAAGCATCATGTAGAAGAAATGTACTTGTCTTTTGTAGCAAAAGATGGCGAAGAGATTCCTGTTTTACTTAACGCCTCTTTAATTACTAACGAGGTACAAGAAATCATTGCTTGTGTAGCTATACCTATGCGGAAACGCAGTGAATTCGAATCACAATTGCTTTATGCTAAAAAAGCCGCAGAAGCGGCACTAAAAGAAAAGAATAACGTTCTGTCTAAACTAGAAAATACTCTAAACACACTACAAACGAAACAAGAGCAACTTTTAGAGGTAAATAAAGTAAATCAATTATTCAAGATAGTGACAGAACGAGAATTACAGCTTGCAAAAAAAGTACAGGAAACAATCTTACCAAAGGATATTAAAAATAATGATCTTGAGATTGTTTCTTATTATAAAGCTTCTAATTCCCTATCCGGAGATATTTACGGCTATTATGAAATCAATCCACATCAATACGGAATTATTTTGTTAGATGTAATGGGACATGGAATATCATCGGCTTTAATTACGATGTCACTCCAATCCATTTATCAACGGTTGATTTCTCAAGGATGCTCTGCACAAAAAGTGATGCAATCACTAGATTCGCATTTGCACCAATTATTTCAAAATAGCGAAGAAACCCGGCATTATTGTACAGCACTTTATTTGTTTATTGATACTGAAAAACAAATTATTGAATATGCTAATGCAGGTCATCCTCCCGCTGTGTTACTTGATACCAAGGGGGGATTACATTGCTTGTCTGCTCAGTCTCCACCAATCGGGATGTTCGACGAAATAGACTTTCAAGTTTCCACCATTCATTATAATTCGGGAGACAGACTTTTTTTATATACGGATGGTGTTTTCGACCCTTTGAATTTAGAGATACTTTATGACTTTGCAAAAAAATATAAGAATCTACCACTAAAGCAACTTAAACAACAGTTTATAAAAGATTTAAAGTCAAAGTATTTACAGTACAAAAAGTCAGACGACCAATGCTTATTGGTAATTGACCTAAATTAGCAGCATGTTTAAATAAAAGACGCCAATCCTATTTTTTTCGATTGGCGTCTTAATTAGATTAATGATATACAGTTATCCATTCACTATTTTAGATCGTATCTTATTGGAAGCAAACTCTACAATTAGTATCAATAAAATCAACCCTATTAGAATAGACCCGACCTGTGACCATTTATAAGAATTCATCGCAAATATTAAAGGCGCCCCAATACCTCCTGCCCCAACTAACCCTAGTACAGAGGCATCGCGTAAATTCATATCAAATCGATAAATGACAATCGATAAGAAGAGAGCTGATAATTGTGGGATAATTCCATACCGAATCTTTTCAAAGCCGTTGCAACCAATTGAGGTCATGGATTCAAGCACACTACGATCCAACTCCTCAATCACATCCACATATAATTTCGTAAGCATCCCTACTGACACAAATGCTATCGTTAATACTCCCGTGAATGGACCTTGTCCCGTGACACGAATGAACATTAGACCATAAACAATTGCAGGAACTGTACGAACACAAATTAATAACAAGCGCACGATAAACGCCACTGGTTTCGGTACGATATTAGAAGCTGATAAAAAAGCTAAGGGAATTGCTAAAATTGCCCCAATCATTGTTCCTAAAAATGCAATAGCCACCGTTTCTATTAATAAATACGGTACACCACCTCTAAAATTCGTAAGCAGTGACCAATCCGGACTTAATATTCCTAAGAGAATATTTTTAGCCATATCAACGCCATTAGTTGTCATATTATCTAGATTGATCGCAGAAGCGGACCAAACCAGCAAAAAGATAATGATGATAAACGTTAAAATGAGTGAGGCTCTATTTCCTTTTTCATATTGAAGTTGTTGTTCTATTGCGTTCATTTGATCTCCCCTACATTAGTTTCTTTCGATAATACTCACTAATTGTTTCAATGATAAATACTGTAACCACGAGCATTAACAAAATCATGCCTACGTTTACATAATTTCGCCAACCTAAACTTTCTTGTAACAAAAGTCCGATTCCACCAGCACCTACATACCCTAATATGGAAGCATAACGTACATTCCCTTCAAAGCAAAACAGGGTAGTCGACAAATAATTCGGGAGCACCTGCGGTAGAATTGCATAGCGAAATGCGTATACGGTCGATAATCCCATAGATTGCATCGCTTCATAAGCATCCATATTAGCATTTTCAATTTGCTCGTATAGTAATTTACCAACATACGAAACTGTGAATAAGAAAATAGCAACGGTTCCAGCCATTGTTCCTAAGCCGAAAATAAATGTAGCAATTAAAGCAACAACCAAAGTTGGTAACGTTCGGAGTAAACTTAGTAAAAACTTCATCGTAGATGCGATGAAGCGAGTCCTTATAATGTTTGATGCTGCTAAAAATGCAACAGGTAACGCAAAAATTGCCCCAAAAACAGAACCAATAAGTGACATCTTAATAGTATCTAATAGTGGTTGCCAAAGGTTTGGCATGTATTCGAAATTGGGCGGAATCATATCTGCTAGAATGACAAAAAACTGATTGATTCGCTTGAAAATCACTTCCAATTCAAACCCTGTAATGTTTATGGAGGTAATCGTACATATTAATAAAACGATAATAATAAGTGGTGTACTCGATCTTTTCTCTACTACAGTTTTCCCATTAGGCAACTGGATTTTTTTTGGAGACAGTAGATTCATTTACGCTCATCCCCTCCACTTTTTGACCGTTATAAATTAGTGAAAGCACATCATCATTCACATCTGCTGCATTCCCGTCAAACACAATTTCTCCACTACGAATTCCTATGACACGATCTGCATATGTAAGTGCTAATTCCACATGGTGAATATTCATTACTACAGTCATATTCAGCTCTCGATTAATCCTCCTGAAATCTTGCATTACTTGATTCGCAGTAACCGGGTCGAGTGATGCTACTGGTTCATCAGCTAATATAATTTGAGGAGCTTGTGCTAATGTTCTTGCTAGAGCTACCCGTTGCTGCTGACCACCAGATAATTGATCGACACGAATGTAGGCTTTATCTAAAATTCCTACTTTGTCTAATGCAGTTAAAGCTTTAACTTTATGGTCCTTAGTAAAGATTCCAATTACTTTCCGCCAGAAAGGTAATTCAGGTACAAACGAAACAAGTACATTTTTCAATACATTTGTACGAGTTACTAAATGAAAGGATTGAAATATCATACCAATTGAACGACGTAGCTTTCGAATCTCTCTTCCTCTTAAAGATCCAACATCCACGTTGTTTACATAAATCTTTCCTTTTGTAATATCATGCATTCTGTTAATACAACGAATAAAAGTCGACTTTCCTGCACCCGATAATCCAATGATTGCAACATATTCCCCTTGCTCAATCGTCACATTGACATCTTTTAAAGCCGTTAGCCCATTCGGATACTTCTTCTCAACGTGTTTAAATTCAATCATTTTAATCTCCAATCTATCATTAGAAAGCAACCAGTATTATAAAGCAGTAATGTGCTTCCTATTAATCTGCGAAGTAATTATGATGACTCTTTTTCATAGTCAAAAAAGGAGAACATCATAATTGAATGTCCTCGCTTTTCTTAGTTAATATATTTACATTAATTAGTTTCCTAACTGTTGAACAATTTCTTGTGCTGCACGTTCATTGTCATAGTCTGAGTCTTTAGCAATTTGATACCCTTCATGGCTATAAATCGCTATTACTTCTTTACCTTCTTCTGAATTACCGATATTTATGAACGCTTGTTGTAATGCTGATTTTAAATCTTCATCCATAATGTCAGAGTTTTTACTTACACTAATTGTGTCGTTATAGATTGCTGGCATTACACCGATTACATCTGTTTCTTCCCAAACTGAAGCTTCGCGATTATATTCAGTTGTCCAAGTTTCTTCGTAATCACGACGAGCATCTGCATAGGTTACTAATACATCCGTTTGTTCTGCTGCAAGACGAGCAAATGCGTTACCGTATGAATCCGCTTGTACTACTTTCGATAAATCTGTAATCGTTTTATCAAAGTTTTCTTGTAACCATAATGCCGGGTAAATATATCCTGCAGGAGATGAAGATGACATAACGTTCCAATTTAGTTCATCTAAGTCTTCAAATGTGATTTCTTCACCGTTATTTACTTTTTCTGCAATGGCTTGTCCTTTTTCTGATGGCCCTGCAATTAAAAGTGCACGGTATGATATTGCTTGATTTGCTGTCGACTCAGTTGGTTCGTTTTGATTCCAATCAGTTGGATTATCTGAATCATTACTTAAACCAGCGCGAGTTGCGGTTAAAATGACTTCAGCACCGTCGTCATAAAGCACATATGTACCACCAGGGATTAAACCGATATCTGTTGTACCTGCAGAAAGGGCCTCTCCAACAGCTTCGTAATTTGTTCCTACTGTAATTTCAACTTCCCCTACTTCATAACCTAACGTCGCAAGTTCCTTTGTAAGTAATTCTTTCAGCGGCTCAGTTGCAGTAATAATTTCTTCTGGATCACGAGATGGTACAAATCCAATTGATAACTTCTCTAATTTTTTGTTCTCAGTATCTGAAATTTTTGTATCTGTCGAATTATTTTGTTCATTTTCAGTGTTTGTTGAATTGGATGCGTCTCCACCACATGCCATCAATACGACGGAAACCAGAAGTGTTATAACTACTAGTAAAAAATTACGCATATTTTTCCTCCAAAATGTTTTTTGAAATTCTTTATCATCTTATAATTACTTTTTTAAGTTTTTATTGGTAATTTGTTAATAATTGAGATTAAAATGTTAATATTTATTAAATTTGTAAAATTTAAGTTATTATGTAATTATTCAAATTCCCTGTGCTATTATCTAATGTTATGAGAGGATGTGAAACAGTGAGAACCATTGAATTTTCGATACTAGCTACAAGTGATATCCATGGCTATTTATTCCCTACCACTTATAGAAACCCTGACTTTTCACAGTTAGGTCTCGCAAAACTTTCTTCAATTATTCAGCAAAAGCGAACAGCGAAACCGGTTCTACTAATCGATAATGGAGACTTTATACAAGGAAGTCCATTGACATTTTTCCATCATAAATTTGCTTCTGACCAACCCAATCCTATGATTGTTGCCGCAAACCACTTGCAATACGATGTAGCTGTGTTTGGAAACCATGAATTCAATTATGGTTTACCTACCTTAGAAACCGTCATGGCACAATCTAAATTCCCATGGCTCGCTGCAAATATTTACGATAAATCTGGGGAGCATTTCAGTAAACCTTATATAATTAAAGAATTAAACGGAGTTAAAGTAGCGATTCTTGGAGTGACAACACATTTTGTAACACTTTGGGAAGAACCCTTAAATATCAAAGGGTTACAATTCAAAGATGCTTATGAAAGTGCCAAACACTGGGTTAAGATAATTCGTAATACGGAGGATATTCATCTTCTTGTACTTTGTTACCACGGTGGCTTTGAGAGAAGCCTCGAAAATGGTGAACTTACAGAAACAGAGACTGGAGAGAACCAAGGATATAAGATGAGTTTAATAGAAGGTGTTGATATCATGATTACCGGACATCAACATCGTCAAATCGCATCAAAGTTAAATGGGATTACCATTGTACAGCCCGGTTCAAAAGGAACATGTGTTGCTGAGATACAAGTTAAATGTGTACTTGATGCCGATCATAAATTAAAGAGTTTGTTACATGAACCATCCCTATTACATGTTGACGTAACAACTGATACGGATAAAAGTTTATGCGCTCATGCTGCTTCGATACAATCTAGTCTAGAAGACTGGCTTGATCAGGCAATTGGGAATGTTGAGGGTAATATGTTAATAGAAGATCCATTTCAGGCAAGATTAAAAGACAATCCATATGTAGAACTTATTAATAAAGTTCAGTTAGACATTAGTGGTGCTCAAATTTCAAGTACTGCCCTATTTCATAATGAAAAAGGCGGACTTGGAAATGCGGTTACAATGAGAGATATCATGAACAATTATATCTTTCCAAATACATTAAAAGTTCTACTTCTAAGCGGAAATGATATTCGCCTTGCCCTAGAACAGTGTGCAACATATTTCGAGATTGTAGATGGAGAGTTAGCTGTAAACCCAGCATTCCTAAATCCAAAACCTCAGCATTACAACTATGACATGTGGGAAGGGATTGATTATGAATTTACTATATCCAATCCAATTGGCCAACGTGTAACAAAGCTCCATTGGAACAATGAACCGATATCTATGACTGACCAATTTAAAGTCGTAATGAACAGCTACCGCGCAACTGGAGCGGGTAACTTTACAATGTTCCAAGATAAACCTATTCTAAAGGAAATTCAAACAGATATGATTGAGCTTTTAGCCCAGTATTTCCTTGACCATAAAGAAGTTGAGGCTACTTGTAATCAGAACTGGAAGGTACTAATCTAGCTTTCTCAATCGATAATAAATACCGCACCTTATTAGGTACGGTATTTATTTGATATGTGGGTCAGTAGCACTTGGAATTGTATGAATGCTACTCTTCCATTAACTTCACTATATTCTTTAGCAAAAACTCTTTCCCTACATTGTTATATACAACCTTTTTATATTCCCTACCATTAAAAATTCTTGTAACACTTTCAATTCCGTATCCCTCTGAATTTTCGTTAGTTATTGTATTAATTTTTCCTTCTTCATCAACAATTTCACTCAGTATACCGAGTTCCTTTAACTTTTTATTAATCATTTGACCAGTCACTCTCTTACTAATCTGTTGGTCAAGGACTTTATTGATTGCTTTAGCAAAATCATTGATTCCTATTTTTCCTGAAGGTAGAATTACATTTTCTAATTGTTCATCTGTTATGAGAAATTTTGTTGGCTTTCCTTTTCGAATCGTGCTTTGTTCAATTTGGTCCATAATGTAATGGTCAAGGTAGTATAATGATCTCACTATTTTGGGGTTATTAAGGAAACTTTCTTCAATTATCGGGGAATCGTCTACAGGGTTTATTCCATTGGCTAATTTCACAATGATACCTTTTGTTTCAAGCAGTTTTTGTGTATCCACTACCATAAAAACACCTCATAATCCTTTCTTAGATTTTTCTAGTGAACGCTCTGGCTTGTTCCTAATATGGCTTCAATCGTAGCGACCAGAACAATTTAGACATTTTCCTTTTATATGGTCTGAACCCATATTTTTAGAGCCGGCCTCTATTTCAGAATGAAAGGGGAAATACTGTTATTAGTTTAATTGCAGACTTGGGATTTGAGTAAGCAGCGGGAGTGAAGGTACCTCTAATTTTAGATTGTTCTATTATTTTGTCAATTTCGCCCAAAGAGCAAAACTTTTATAAAAACTTTTTAACCTACATATTTATTAAGTAAAAATACATTTCAAGTAGGTTAGTTGATGAAACTTTTTTTATGCTTAACCCCTCATAGGTCAAAAGTTATTTTTTAATATAATACATTCTTATTTATTCGAATAGCTAACTCTAACATTAGATTTTCTAAATTTCTTATTATCAATATCATATAAATATAATTTTTACGAATTTTCTTAAGGCAAATTTATAATATGTTTTTGCTTAATATACCTTCGGAATAAAAAAAGGCCAAATCCAATTTATTTGGATTTGACCGACTTTTAGTAGCATTCATTTATATAAAGGATGTCTTGTAACCTAGAATAAAGACTATTATTTCAATCCTTTAGACCTATTGTTAAATTATTCAAAAAAAGGAACCTTTGTGCTAGAATTAAATTATAATAGTTTTGGGCTCAAGGGTGGTTGGCTCACTCCAGATGAAAGGAGTGATGCCATGACAGTCTCAGAGGCACTAATGTTGGCAATTTCATTTTCAACATTAGTCATTGCGATCCTGTCTTTTAACGTAAAAAAATAACCCATCCTTGAGTTGGTAGCTCAGATGGGTTAGGTAATACCTTCTTCTGGAGCCAATCCCTTTATGGGACCGACTATTATATTGACTGTTTGATGTTGCAGCATCAAGCAGTCTTTTTACATTATTCTTTTGTTTATATGCATTATACTATTTTTCGACAGTATTAACAAGAATGTTTCCCCAATGCACATTTTATGCAGTAGTTTTCCTATTCATGCTAAGAAATTTATTTAATCTTAGGTTATATAACACTAGTTATTATTTTATAGAATCTACCAGCATTTTCAAGTACTATCCTAAAAAATGTCATCTACTTTTTCGAAATGCTGACCCCTTCATTATTCGATTGTTCACTACTTCAATAATATGATCGACAAACCGCTCCTTCTTTCTCCACCTAACTGCCTTTCTAGCTGGATCCATGCCGTATTCAGAAATAATATCTTTGAGCTGTTCTACTTCCAATTGATTTAGAGAGGTAAACAATACATCTTCTCCTCGTTCTTTTAATACCGTTTCTGGGTTAAAAAGTGAAGGATTCCTTTTGCGTGTCCGTTTTTCTGGAGATGCGCTTGGAAGAATTGCTTTCGCATTTGCATCTGCTTTATCTGAAGATAATATTCTATCCTTTCTTCTTCTCCTACTTCCACTAATTTGATGTGACTCCTGCTCACTCGCATTGAATATCCCCCTAATCTTCTCAGCAAATTGATTATTCGTCTTTAGTTCTTCCATCATTACGTCAAACAACTGTGCTAACTGCTTTTCAATTTTCTGTCCGTTCATATTTTTCCACCACTTCTTTTGCTAGACTATAAAACGATTCAAATTGGCCACCGTAACCCCATTTCTGTCTGAACGTTGCGTACTCCATCGTAAAATCTGCAGCGCTTGCCATTTGATTGTTATCTTTAAAAATAGCACTAAAAAGTGGTGCATCGATCATTGATTTAAGTCTAGTCAGGTTCGTATTATGGACATTGGAATTTTCTCTAAACTTTGTAATCACAATTCCTAGTGTTTCAATTGAACTTCCAATCTCCCACGCAAAATCATTTACACGATTAATAATTTGCGGGATGCCATATGTAGAAAGGACATCTGGTATCGTTGGGATAATATAGCCATTTGCTATTCGTAGGCCATTGAGGGTAATAACACCTAGATTCGGTGGACAGTCGATAATAATATAATCATATTCGTTCATAATCGGTTGAATTGCTTTCCGTAATATATCGTATGGATTATTTGAATAAAATTTCCCCCGTGGGATTCTTGTTAAATCATCTTGAATATTAATTAAATCAAGACTTGAAGGAATTAAATCTAAATTCAAGACAGCCAATATATTGGAAACATTTCGTTGCAGCGTTCGTTTCAAATCGAACTGCAACTCGTCTGGCCAAAGAGCACTTTCAAACAACCTTGCTAATGTGTAGCCCTCATCATTCAAATCCTTCCAGCGATGTTCTCCTATTAACATCGTCGTTGCATTAGTTTGAGGATCCAGATCAATGAATAACACCTTTTTCTTAAACTCCGTCGTCAACATTTCAGCTAGTCCAACACTCGTCGTTGTCTTTGCAACGCCACCCTTTAGATTAATGACCGGAATTACAATTGCCATTGAGCAGTGGTCCCCTTTCAAAGAAGTTTCTTTTATAAATATATTGAACTCTTTGCTAGATATGTATTATTTCCCATTTTGTATTCAGATTGAATTAGCCATTGGATTTAAAAGGAAATTAAAACTTCTAAACGAATGGTTTATATAAAAATGAAAATGGAAATACTGGTGAAATCCACCGAATTAATCAATATGTTTTAGGTAAGGTAGGTATTAATGGTTTACGTTATCAAAGGGGTGCTATAGATGAAATATTTTGCAACAGGCTTTATTGTAAGTGTTTTCCTTTCGATGTATGTAGTTTTCCCAATTATGGACTCCTTAGAGATTCCCGTAATCACAGACATACTTTTTTTACTAGTAAGTAGTCGACAACTATTTTTTGTATTCTTCATTACTTTCATAACCTTCTCTATTTTATTTTTATTATTTAAGAGCTTACAAAAAAGGAAGTATGTTTAGGGAAATAAAAAATCGGATCCTTTTAAAAGGATCCGACTCTATTTTTATAAAACATTTCACCCTTATTACTCGCTTAAGCTCCCCTTTGCACAAGTGGTTTATGGATAAGGATGTGGTTTTAAGTTTAATTTTACTTTCCCCTTTAACCTTCTCAATCTTTCAGACTCAAAAAGCGCTTCTTTTTCATACGGTGATATAAGCAGACCTGGTGTAACAACCCTTAAACTAAATAATTTCAGAGCTGAAATATCATCTGTAGTTAACTCTTTATAATAGATGTCTGTCTGTTTTGAAACGGACAAAATCATCTCATGAAACGTGTATTCATTATCTTGAAGATTTACTTCCTTCACTTCTATATCCGAACCTATTACCTCACTTAGCACGTCGTCATCGTAGCCTCGGAAATAATAATAAATGGAATCTTCTTTTACGTTTTCATCTTCAGAATCAGAGAGATACGATGCTTTTTCCTGTAGCGTAACATAGCCACTAATGCCTTCTTCAATAGACTTTTTAACTGCCTTATATAGGTTTCGATTCGTTGATGAGGCAATATAAAATCCTTTGGAACCCTTTTCTCTGATTACAGTTAAGATTGTATAGCTTTTTATATCAGGCTGAGAGATATCATAAATTTGAATTGTGTAATTCAGACTTTCTAATGATTGCATCAACTTATTCAATCTAGTTAGTTTCAAACTATCTAGTGAAATCTCATAGTTTGCTTTTTTTAATAACCAGAACAACATAAATGCATCTTTTTCTATACATTCATTTAGTGCATTTTCAAATGCAAAATCAATAGACGGTCCAGATGCTAATCCTGTAGATACGACATCTCTAAATATTTTATGTTGTTCAGGAATTAGTAAATATACCGTCTCAAAAGGTAAAAATTCTTGTTCACCTGTCATATAGTTTTTAGCTAACACCCAATTACGAGCTTTTTTCTGGTCGAATTCTTCAAATCTATGTTGTCTAGCATACTGTTTCTTTGTATAACGATTAAAATTAATTGGAGAGACACATGGGTAATTTAGTTCCTCAATGGTCCCATTTACAATATGTGCAGGATTCATAATTCCCGCACAATACCGTTCAATAGCCTCCCCTACAGCATGCGTTCTTGCTACATGATAATTCATAGAAAAACCAGTACCAGGATAAATTCTTCTTCCACTATTTTGTTTAATAATGGCCATAAATCTATGAAATTGATTGTTCATTATATTTACCGGAACACTTTCTAAAGTGTGAATGAGTCCCTCTTGATTCTCCATCATATTATCCATTTTATTCATATTAGCACCCCTCTTGTTTTATAAACTCAAAGACACAAATGAGCGACTATTTTAGGATTCATCATCAATCTTGAATGGTTTTTGTGTAAAAAAGATTGGCCCCATATAGATTCTTTGATCTTCAATTTCAAATCGGATTATTGGAACCTTACATCTCTCTGTCTTTTCGGATACTTCATTGAAAAAGATTGTTTCATAATGAAAATCAAAAGCAATAATTAGATCTAGTTTCAAATCATCTTGTTTTAATTCATTTAAATGTAATACTTGAATATCGTATAAATAATTTTCGTATTTTATGCAATATCTTATTTCTCTCGAAAGGTTTTTTGTTAGTATAACGATCCTTTTCATCTCTTCAGAATGGAATTTTTGGAGTAGACCTTGTTTAAATAAACGATTTAAGGTGGTGTTGATTACTGAAATTGCTGTTTCCGATAATTGAGCTGTGTTTAGTGTTTTATCTTGTTTAAATACATCTTTTGTTAACGGGTTCACTAAACATTCTTTTCCAATAGTTCTCTCTTGAAGTTTAACAAACATACTCATCCCCTCCATTTCGTTTCCTATTTATAAGAAAAAGTTTATTTCTATGTCAATTGAATTTATTAATGACAATCAATTTTCCTATGTTTATATTAATTATAGAAGATTTCAGAAATTTTAAAATCGAACAAATTTTATTGAAGACCCCCACTTAAAGTGGTGAATTAAATTAGATTTCATGAAAGTGAGTTTATATTTTTACTTTTTTATGAAAGTTTGACTGAAAAGCATGAGTTTAAGTGCCATAAAAATACTTATTTGTGTAAATATTTAATAGGATTCACCTTCTACCATTTTTGTGTAATAATGAAATTGTATTCGGAGGGATTTAATATGAAGATTGGAGATATTATTAAATTCAAACGAATTGAAAAAGGAATAAGCCAAGAAGAGTTAGCACTCGGAATTTGTACCAATTCCTATTTAAGTCGTATTGAAAATAACCATGTAACACCCGACGAAGAAATCTATCGTTTGCTACTTGGAAAGTTAGGTGCGGACTACGATGAAGTAATCTATGATTCAATTGAAATTGAAAACGATCTAGATGACTGGTATGCACATTTAACAAAGAAAACACCATTAAAAAAAGAATTGTCCCATTATTTAAACTTGGAGAATAAGCTTAATCAAAGCTTAATTATTAAATATAAGATCATCTATTCACGTTATCTACTAACTATTGGAGAGTTTAATCAAGCAAAAGAGATATTGGATGATGTCTATTTAGTTTTGTCAAGTTTAAGTAATTATGAAAAGTTCATATTTATTAATACATATGTCGTGTGCTTTACTTTTTTAAATAAAAATGAAGATGCTATTCAAATTTTCGAAGAGTATACACAAGATCACAACATCAATTATGGTACAAAAGAAGATCACGGCAATTTATATTACAATATTGCTTTATGTTATAAGCGTATTCGTTCTTATAAATATTGTATAGATTACGCAAAAAGAGCTTTAAATGAATATAGTGATCAATATCATTTAAATCGTATGATAAACACACTTGTGCTTTTAGGTAATGCATACACCAATATCTACAAATGGGATAAATCGATTAAATATTATAGACAAGCTCTACATATTGTCGAACAGCTTAATACATTTTCTGATTATGAAAAAATTATGATTTATAACGACCTAGGCTATTGTAGTGAGTGTCAAAATTTGTATTCAGATGCTATACACTATTATCAATCAGCCCTAGAAATGGATATAGGAAACTTGAATGTTCTAATTAATGTAACTAGAACATTTTATAAAATTGGTAACTATAAAGAATCCCAATATTATTTAAACAAAATAAATCATGTTATCCTATCTCGGCCAGTAGATGAACTGTATATTAACCAGAACAATTTACTAAATTGCCTGTTATTTGCAGATTATAAAGATATGGATGAGATATTTACAACCTTAAACTCAAATTTCCCATACTTTGTAAAAAATTATGCCTATGAACAAATTATTTTTTACGCAAAAGAGTTTGGTGACATTTTAGAAAAACATAAGTTTTATAAAAAGAGCAATGAACTTTATAAATATGCTTTTGTTGCATATGAACAACTATTAAGGGGAGGTGAAAGGAACAATGTTTAAAAAGATGAAAAAAGTAGTTCTAGCACTTGCTTTAGTATCATGTTTCGCTATAAGTCTAAATCCAACAGATGCAAATGCTAATCAAATCGATCCAAAACCAGCACTAGGAACATCGAGCACAAGTTACACATTCGATTACTAATTTTTAATAATAAACCTTCTAAATTAACCATATTTCGTTAAAATGCCACTTTAGTCTGAACTCTCAAAGGTTCAGACTCTTTTTATTTATTGGCTGTCCATTGCTAACAAATAATTCCGTGTTACTTTCCATATATTTGAATGAACTATAAATACAATAAAGGAGAATTCACTTGCGAACAGTATTCATGCATATCTCCAGAATCTTATTAAGCATCGTTTTTTTAGGTGCGGGTATAAACGGGTTTATTGTCGGCTTTGGATTTGACCCAATAGCGCCAACATCCCCTGCAGCGATGGCATTGTTTGAATTTGATTATTTGTTATTTGCGGAGAAAGGGCTTGAGATTATTTGTGGTGTGTTCCTGCTGGCCAATCGTTTTGTTATCCTTACACTTGCTGCATTAGCTGCTATTATTGTTAATATATTTCTACTTCATATTTTCTTAGACTGGTCCTTACTACCTCTAGTGATCGTTATGTGTATTGCCTATGGGTATCTGGTTTATTACTACTGGGATTACTTCAAGCCGTTGTTTGATGTTAAAGGGAAACATTCTTAATGACATAAACACTTGGTTGATTGCCACTATTGCTTTTTAAAGGTTTTAGGCTTATCCTCCAAGTGTTTCAATAGATTACATATTTAATTTTTATTAATTTAGCGTTTTATACGTAATGATTACATCTTTCAATTATTTGGCTTGTAGCATAGCCTTTAATTTATCATTCAATTTACGATAAACCACTTTCATTTCTGGCTCCGTACTAGCTTCCACTGCTTCCTCAAGCCCCATCCATTTAATGTCACTATTTTCATCCGGTTTAATGCTAGTTAATTCATTCTCATCTGCTTCCAGTAAATATGTAACATTTAGATGGACATGTGTCGCAATATGTTTTCCGCGCTTTTCATGGGCAGGGACTCCTAAAATTTCAATAGAATAAATCTCCTCAATAACAGGCTGAACATTCACCAGTCCGGTCTCTTCCTGCGCCTCTTTTAAAGAAACATGAAGTAAATCTGCATCCCCATCTGCATGCCCACCTACCCAAGACCAAGAATTATAGATATTATGATATGCCATTAACACTTTTGTATGGTCTTTGTTTACCAACCAAGCAGAGGCCGTAAAATGAGCAAATTCATTTTCTCTTGTAAGCAAATTATCGAAAGTTTCCATGTAGCGTAGGATCACTTCCTGGTCCTTCTCTTCTTGTGCATTATATGGAACATATGCCTGGATTTGTTGTTTAAGTTTCATAAGGTACTCCTTCGTAATTTATAGAATAATTAAAGAGAAAAAATAAAATGAACCTAACATGTACGCATATAAGAACGTCATGTTATTCTAATAAAAACTGATAAATAAACCTCCTATGACTTCCAACCATCTGATCTGGCAATGCTCTACAGTCAAAATATCTTATATCAACCGTTTCGGGCGTTTCTATCTTAATTTCTCCTTTTACATTATCTGTGATAAACACTGCAGTTACCGAGTAAAATTCATCACCGTTTGGCCCTTTAACATACGTATTTTCACCAGAAAAAACACTTAACAATTTTACGTTTTGAATCTCTAAACCTGTTTCTTCAAGCACTTCTCTTTTGGCTACTTGTTCAAAACTTTCGCCTAGATTCATCAACCCACCAGGTAATCCCCATCTTCCCTCAGGTCTCTTTTGTAGCAACACTTCGCCTTTACTATTTCGAATAATAACCACAGCACCTGGTAAAATTAAAGGTTTCGTCCCAACATACTGCCTTAGATATTTGTAATATTCCATTTGTTCAATCATATAGGG
Source organism: Ureibacillus sp. (assembly GCA_031178355.1). Lineage (GTDB taxonomy): Bacteria > Bacillota > Bacilli > Bacillales_A > Planococcaceae > Ureibacillus. The sequence goes on along the minus strand of JAPSJC010000035.1, from coordinate 1,192 downwards.
TCCCCTTTGTAGTTCATTATAAACTCTTTCATTCTTCTAATTCGTATTATATTGTTACTACATTATTCTATCTTAGCATTTGTCCCGAATTCATTTAAGTTCTATTCTAACAAGAAATTACTCCAACTGCATTCCTAGAACCGGTAAATTCATTGTTGCTACTCCTATGTATGAAATTTCATTTAATAGTAACAAGAGTCCTTGATGCCTTTTGAACTTGTAGAATATACTACTAATAATAAAAACCTTTTCCGTTAGGAACTATTACTATACAATCGTATGCAGTTAGTAGTGAATCATCTAAACATTGCCGTTTGGTTTGTGATTGATTTTGCAATCATAGACGCTTTTGTATTCAGAATAGTAACTCTTAAATAGAACTTATCTAATACCCTTTCATTCACCTCCCTTTCGGTCGATCTTCTAAAAGATCGACTCTTTTCATGTTTTATATTTCGTTTTAGTTAGACATGACTAAGAAGTAATTTGAAATATTTCCTTGGAAATAATCGAATCTTGTTGAGAATTTGTAAATTTTTCAGCGTTAGACACAATAAAAGCATCACGAAAATATTCCGCAATGCTTTGGTGAGCCAGATTAATCTTGGAATTCCCCTACTTCCCCGAATACAGCGAATATTTCATCTTCTAGGTCTTTAATTAAAGAAAATTCACTTCCTCGCGAAGAAGCTAACACTTGCACAATTCGGCTATAATACCAATGTTGTTCTTCTTTACCACGATTAAATCGACTCCATATTACATCCCCAAGAACGGTAAGATCTTGTCGAATCGAGCGAAGATTATGAAGTTTATCTGCCGTTATTACTTGAATTTCTTCTGTGGATGCCGTCCTTAAATATTGAATCGTATGGCGTTTTCGTTCTTTCCAAGGCAAGCTTTTGTCAGGTTCAGAAGCTGCTTGAACAAGGTTTGCCACTTTTGAACCAAACTCGCGGGCCAGCTCCTCATAAGTAACAGTTGTATCCTCAATTGTATCGTGTAAGATTCCTGCAATAACAACCTCTTCGGAACAATTTTCTTTCAGTAGAATCATACCTACAGTGTAAGGATGGGAAATATAAGGTATGTTTGTCCCTTTCCGTAATTGTCCGTCATGTGCTTGAGCTGCAAAACTTATTGCCTTTTCAATTAAATCCATTTACTTCACCCCTTATTCACACATTTTCTT
>JAPSJC010000004.1 GCA_031178355.1 Ureibacillus sp. | reverse complement strand
TTTTTCGTTGCAAAGGGAAATTTAAGGGACAGTTCCTAATGGAAAATTATATTGTTTGGTTGATTATACGAGAAACTCTTTAGATTAAACCGTATGTCTGGTTGGAGATTATTCTATGGGACACTTTGATCCGTTTTCCTTTTGAAATGTCTTATTGAAAGCTTCTACGAGACACTTCAGCTTCTTTTACAAAGTAAAATGTCTCGTTGAACACTTCTACGGGACACTTTAACCCCTTACTCCTTTTGGAATGTCTCGTTGAACACTTCTATGGGACACTTTAACCCCGTTTACCTATTGGAATGTCTCATTGGAAGCTTCTACGAGACACTTCTGCTTCATTTCCAAAGTAAAATGTCTCGTTGAACACTTCTATGGGACACTTTAACCCCGTTTTCCTTTTGAAATGTCTCATTGGAAGCTTCTACGAGACACTTCTGCTTCATTTCCAAAGTAAAATGTCTCGTTGAACACTTCTATGGGACACTTTAACCCCGTTTTCCTATTGGAATGTCTCATTGGAAGCTTCTACGAGACATTTCAGCTTCATTTCCAAAGTAAAATGTCTCGTTGAACACTTCTATGGGACACTTTAACCCCGTTTTCCTATTGGAATGTCTCATTGGAAGCTTCTACGAGACACTTCTGCTTCATTTCCAAAGTAAAATGTCTCGTTGAACACTTCTATGGGACACTTTAACCCCGTTTTCCTTTTGAAATGTCTTGTTGAAAGCTTCCACGAGACACTTCTGCTTCTTTTACATAGTAAAATGTCTCGTTGAACACTTCTTCGGGACACTTTAACCCCGTTTTCCTTTTGTAATGTCTTGTTGAAAGCTTCTACGAGACATTTTAACTTCATTTCCTAAGTAAAATGTCTTGTGAAAATTTTAATTCATTGCTTAACTCTTACTGACCCACTACCTAAATAAGCTATTTTACATTATTGTTCGTTTGATATTCCGTACTAATGTTTTCAGTTGGCTGAACTATATTAGCTACACCTGAGTCAATTGCAGCACGGCTTACTCGTTTTGCCACTTCTTTCGCAACTCTTTCATCTAATGCTTTTGGTATAATGAAATCTTCATTTAATTCTTCTTCTGAAACTAATGAAGCAATTGCCTCCACTGCTGCTAATTTCATGGCTTCATTAATATCTGATGCACGGACATCTAAAGTTCCTCTAAATATCCCTGGAAATGCAAGCATGTTATTTACTTGGTTCGGATAATCAGACCTTCCTGTGCCAATAATCCGTACTCCCCATTCTTTTGCAAGTTCAAATGTAATTTCCGGATTTGGATTAGCCAGCGCAAAAACGATTGGATCATCATTCATTGACTGAATATGGGATTGAGTTAGTAAATTTGCAACCGATACGCCAATAAATACATCAGCACCTAGTAATCCTTCTGCAAGGCTTCCTTTCACATTGTCCAAATTCGTAATTTGAGCAATTTCCTCTTTAATTGGATTCATTCCATACGGTCTACCATTATAAATAATTCCAGAAGAATCACACATTAGCACATTTTTATAACCTAATTGTAATAATAGTTTTAAGATTGCGATACCAGCTGCTCCCGCACCATTAATAACAATTTTAATCTCTTCTTTTTTCTTACCTACAATTTTAAGAGCATTAGTCAGTCCTGCACCAACTACTATTGCAGTTCCATGCTGATCGTCATGGAATACCGGTATATCACATTCCTGACGTAACCTATCCTCAATTTCAAAACAGCGTGGTGCAGATATATCTTCAAGATTAATTGCGCCAAAAGTTGGGGAAATAGCTTTGACTGTTCGTATAATTTCATCTACATCTTTTGTATTTAAACAAATCGGAAATGCATCTACGTTACTAAAACGTTTTAATAAAAGTGCTTTTCCTTCCATTACTGGTAATGCAGCCTCTGGACCAATATCACCAAGACCCAATACTGCAGAACCATCTGTAACAATAGCTACTGTATTCCCCTTTATCGTATAGTCATAAACTTTCGAACGATTCTTATCTATTTCAATACAGGGTGCAGCTACACCCGGGGAATAAGCTAAACTTAAATCATATATATCGTCGATTGGTACTTTTGATTTTACAGTCATTTTCCCCTTATTTATTTCATGCATTTCCAAAGATTTTTTCATTAAATCCATTGTCATCGTCCCCTCTCCTAATAAAAAACAATTATATAATTTTGAATAATATTGCTTTAGTGAATTAAAGTCAATGTAATTTACGAATATTTTTATTTTTTACCATTTTTCACTATAATAATAACTAATTTTTCTACAATTTCTAATTTCACTTGCATGTTTTCAACGTAATTTACTTTACCTTTTTACTATTTAAATATAATTCACACTCATGTTAGTATGAAATTTAAACCTATAGTTTACTCATGATTGGTTTGTGAAAAATTACACGTTTTACTTTGTTAATACAAATATGAAAAAATTCACAAACTTACTAATTCGTTTGTTAGAACTAGTGAATAAAATTGTCACAAAAAGTTCACATTTAAAAATTAAAAAAAATCTATGAAGCAAATGCTTCATAGATCATAACCAGTAATAGTTATTTTTCTCCTATTAATAATTCTAAAAATTCATAAGGGACATATGTTTTACCATATTCCAGTAATACTGGTTCTTCTGGAAAGTATTTTAGAGATTTATTGTTCCCATACTGTTTTTCACCACGAATTATTGTGTAGCTTAATGCACCCTTTGATATAATAGCACCGTTTTCAATCGTTTCTACTTTGTATCCTAATTGTTCTGATATAAGTCGTAATGGAATCATTTTAACACCATTTATCACATAATGATCATGTTCTACTATATTGTAGGCTAACTCTTCATTTGATGGATCTAAAACGATGATTTTAGATGGACCAGTTTGAGCTGGATAACTTTTTAACAGATACTCATAAAAGATTATAACGTTTTTATTAATGATGTCTGTTTCACTAAGTTCTTCTCCTGACAGATTTATGATATTTGTATCCTTAGATACGTTAATTACTAGATCTTGTTTTTTATTTAGATAATTTTCATCAAATTGATCTAATTGAACTGTTCCAACTTCACTAGTATGTGCAATTATAACTTCTGGAGAATATCTTGGTGGGTATATCATCATCATTGGTTTACTAGAATCAACATATGCCGAAAATTGCATACCTTCTTCAAGCGTCACTTTTTCACCATGATTATTCAAAATTACTGTACTTTCGTCAAAATAAAACCCAAATGGATTATCACCATCTACTGTACCGTAATAGTTTCCGCTTGTTTCTTTTGTAATTTTATTAATTTTCCCGTTTATTTGTATAAACTTTTGATTTTCTACGGATTCTTCTATGTCTTTTGCTATTAGGGTACGGTATTCAAGCCCCTCGGTGTCTTTAATTTCTTGTCCTTCTAAATATTGTGCTGATGCCGTTGGAACTATAATCGAACTTGCTAATAAAGCTGTAGTAGCCAACACTGATAATCTGGTTTTTTTCAATTTTTTTCTCTCCTTTACTTCTATTCAAAGGATTGGTCGAACTTTCTAGAAAAAAGTTACATTTATTTATATTCAACTAAATAAAAAAACGTATGACCACTTAGATAAAATGGATCATACGTTTGACTTATTTTAATTCTTTTCACCAATTTCAACTTCGTATTGGGTAATCCAATCACTGAAGCTACCGACATATAAACGGATATTTTCATATCCTAAATCAGCTAATACTGCATATAAAGGAGATGCGGTTACACCTGAACCACAATAAACAACAATATTCTCATCTTTCTTAAATTGATTGATAAGCTGATTATTTACTTTTAATTTATTGCCCTCTAATAATTGTTCCCAATCAAAGTTTTTAGCCGTTGGAATATGACCAGCCTTAAAATCAAGTGGTTCATGTTCCCCTTTATATCGTACTGCCGCGCGAGCATCAAGCAGTGTTGCTTGATCACTTCCATCGACGATCTTTTTTACGTCTGTTCGATTAGCGTAAATCTTTTCATTCCAATTAATATCAAGATTGGTTTTAGGGTAGACCTCAATCTCACTTGTTACACTAAATCCCGCTTCGACTAATGCATCAAAACCACCATTCACTATATATACATTTGGAAAATTAGCATACTTTAACATCCACCACGCTCTTGTAGCAAATGGTGCCGCTCCTTGATCATAAATGTAGATTGTATCTTCATATGATAAACCAGAAGTTTCAAATAAATCACTCAACTGTACCGATGATGGCATTGGGTGACGACCTTCCGTACTAGCCATATTAGATAAATCGGTTTCTAATCCCCAATAAATTGCTCCCTCAATATGCGATTCATTAAATATTTTTTCACCCCAAAGTTTATCTTGCAAATTAAAACGTGTATCAATAAAGCGGCCATCTTTTTTAACTTCATTTGCTTCAACGATAAACAGTCCCATCGGTTAAACCCCCGTTTTTTGTAATTCAGAATAAATTTCTTTCCATGCAGAAAGACGGTTTTCTTCTTGTAATAATAAACGTTCGGTTTCAATTTGAGCAATCGCTTCATGAGATATATGTGAACGTAGTCGTTCTGCTTCTTCTTTAATAAAGCTTGTAGCCCAGGTCATTAACTGTTGCTTTTCATCATTCAAGTACTTTTCAGCATCAGGTTTTGTTAGTTCTTCTAATGCCGCTTTTAGAAGTTCTTTTTCATTCTTTTCAAAGAAAGATTTCGCATTTTTAAAATAGGATTTAACAGATTCATATTTCCCATAATCTTCAAATGGCCCTGCAAATTCTAATAAATTTGGCTCACCTGACTCATAAGCAATAAACGAAAAGCTATTATTCATTTCTTTAAGTTGACGAACATCTTCTTTGTATCGCTCTTGTATTTTCTTTTGAATAAACTGAGAAAGTCGGAAGTTTGTTACTCGCAATTCCTGAGCAAAGTCAAACTTCAATGCGTCGAGTGTTTCTGTCAAGGCTTGCTTTAAGGCTAATTGTGATTGTTTTGATGCAAATGTAGAAGGATTATAGCACTCTCTAAAGAAATCTGGATAGCGATAATACACTCTTTGCATCAAATAATATAAAAGCTCATCTACTTCTTGTTTTACATCACTTTCTAACATTGTTGTTGAGACTTGCGCATACATTTTACGAATTTTTAATTCTAATTGCTCTAGCTCAGCAAGACGCTCATCTTTACGAAGTAAATTTTCTTCAGTTTGAACAATTAACGAATGTAATCTTTGATGTGTTTTTTCTACTTCATCATTTAAAGCCTGAATCGCAATAGCAGTTAGATCTTCTTTTAAAAATTGGTAGAACGATTCTTCAAAAGGCTTCATTCCCGATTGTAAATCTTGGAGATCTACTTTTTCACGTAATGCATTTAGACTTGATACCCCATAAATTTTAGGGAAACGAATACCAAAACGTTGCAATTCATTACGTACATAGTTCTTCACATCTTCTTCTTCGTCTTTGGTTTCAGCTAAATCAATTGCATTCACAATAAAGAACATTTTGTCTAATTCAAAGGCATCTTTTACTCGACCTAGTTGAATTAAAAACTCTCGATCGGCTTTTGCAAAAGCATGATTGTAGTAAGTAATAAACAAAATAGCATCTGCATTTCGAATGTAATCGAAAGCTACACCCGTATGTCTTGCATTAATAGAATCCGCACCAGGTGTATCTACAAGTGTTACGCCCATACGAGTTAAAGGAGAATCGTAATAAAAGTCAATATTATCAACGAAACAAGAACGACTTTCCTGTGCTACAAATAATTCAAACTCAGTTCGATTTACTCGAATTTTCTGTCCTAACTGACTCTTATAAGTTTCATATCCAGTTCTATAGGCACGAATAAATGACTTATGGACATTTAACCTTTCGTCACTTAACTGGATTTGTAAACCTTCTTCTGCACGCTTAAAAGCTTCTTCTAATGTTGTGATGGTTAAACCAATAGCTTCATATGAACTTTGAATATCTACTAATAGTTGTTCCGCTGTTTTTAGTTGGACATCTGCTGTTTCATGAGGGTGATTCTCAGTTACAGGACGGATTTTATTAATAGCTGCAGTCGTTGGATTTGGTGAAACCGGTAACACTTTTGCACCTAGTAAAGCATTAGAGAAACTTGATTTACCTGCACTAAAAGCACCGAATAATGCAATAGTAAAATCCTGTTCTTTTAATCTTGCTACTTTTTTCTTTAAGAAGTTCGAAACTTCTTCAAATCCGTTAATTTTACTTACTGCATCCGCAGTTTTAGTTGCAGCCTCGATAACATGTTCTCCATTGAACTTTTCGAAAGAAACGGTATTCGTAACTTCTAAATTAGATATCGCTTCATTTTTACTAGTTACCAACATTGATGGGTCAAATAACCGAATTTCATTTAGCGACTGTTCAAACTCTTTTTTCCATTGATTATTTTGTCTATTTGCCTCATCCCGAGTTTCCTTGTTTACTTGGATCATTTGTTTCTCAGCAAATTGTTTACGGCTGTCCATTTGTAGAATACTTTCTATTGCAGAAACTTTTTTAGAAAGCGCGTTTAATTTATCCGACACGGGAGCTTGAGAGGAATTCGCTACTTCGACTAATACCTCTTTCTGTTTGTCTTTCCAGATATCCGTTTCTTGGATAAAATATCGCTTTGTTGCGTCTGCAACACGATTTGCAAAATTCAGTAATGCATCCCCAGTTATCAGTGAACCTTTATGAATCTGGTCTTCAATAATAGAAAATGGAAGAGTAAAATCTATAGAATCAATTTGAGATGCGGTTTGTTCCGCTAATGCTCCGACATCCTTTAATGATTGTTTCATTAATGATTTTAGATGCCCAATGATTTGTGAATTAACAATTGATTTAAATTGATCGTAGACGTCATTTTTACGTCGGGTAATCTCTTCTTCTGTCTTTTTCTTAGCAGAAAATAAACCACCCACTTTGAACCCTGGTTGCTGACTCTCTAAATAGATTCGTAATTTATCTCTAAAATCTGCAGGTATTATTGCTGCATTATCGAGTAATTCTTTTCTATTTTCTCGGAAATTGTCATCCCAGTTTTCATATGAAAATAATTCTGTTTGTAGTTTGAGTTTTTCATATTGTTCTATTAAATCGAATCGATTCTCCCAATCATCCTTCGAAAGACGATCTTCAAATTCAATGAGCATTTGTGATTTTTCTTCATTTAAATAATCGATATGCTCGTCATGCATCTTTTTTAATGTGCTTTCTGCAGTGAGAATTAGTTGATCTTGCCAATCGTTCATCGAATCGTTTACTATTTGCTTCACTGTTTGGAAGTCATTATTTGGATGGTCCAATTTCTTTAATGATGTAAAGAAAATCCCCTTTGGTTCAACTCCCCAAGCTGCAAAAGATTGATATACAGATTGTTTGTATTCATCAAAGGTTAACTCGTTATCTTTATGTTTGTCGATCTGATTCACAATTAGATATAGATTAGGGTTATATTTTAATAATTGCTTTGTAAATTGGAAGTTCAATTCGGATTGAACATGATTATAGTCCATCGTATAAAATACGACATCCGCTATATGCAAAGCAGATTCAGTAGACATAGCGTGAGCGTCATCAGTTGAATCTACTCCCGGTGTATCCATTACCGTAACACCTGTAGGTAATGTTGAATCACGATGTCCAATTTCAATTTGTGAAACAAGTTCTCCGTTTTTACTTAACTCTTTTACAGTTTTAAAATCGTAACCTGCCTCAAATTTAATTGGTTTTTCATTATGCATATAAATAATGGCATAATCTTCTTCTGATTTATGAACTTTTACAATATTTGCACTAGTCGGTATAGGACTAGCTGCTAAAATGTCTTCTCCTGATAATGCATTAATCATACTGGATTTCCCAGCTGAGAAGTGCCCAGCAAAAGCGATGGTATATTCTTTTTGCAGTAATTTACGCGCAAATAATCTTAATTTATCCATCCGAGCTGTATCATCATTTTGTTTATATACTATGTATTGCACAGCAGTTTGAGCAAATAATTGCTGTAGTTTTTCATCAAACGAACTCATTTTCACAATGCCCCTTTGCCTTAATTTCGTCACAATCATTATATACTATCATGAAATATTAGAAAAATACAACTTCATTAATTATAGGAGAAGTTGATGTTTTTCTAATGCGAAATTCCAAGGAAAATGATTCATCCTTATCCACAAAATAAAGTTTTGTACTACTGAGAAAAACAGAAAACCTCTTATTAATAATATTAAATAGCAATAAAATCATTTCATCTTGATGTCAAAAACTTGTTAACAAAATTATTTCGTCAATTTACAACTTTTTATCTAAAAATTCTAATACTAATTTCTATTTTCAATGTATAATAAAGTCATATAAAAATTGTATATTTATAATTTTTAATTTAAATAATATACAACATCACAAATATCAAAAATACATACAGCACATTGTTATTATTTAGAAATAGGAGTACTTAACATGAATAAATTAAATCACATACAGTTACTAATGGATAGTACGATTCAAGCAATTCAATCGATTGTTCCAATGAATATAACGATCAACCCTTTTTCTCTAATGAATGAACCATATAACCAACAAGAAATTGGCGTTTTAATAGGCTTAGTTGGTGATATAAAAGGAAGAATCATCATTGATAGTGTGGAATCTACATTTAGTGAGTTAGCATCAAACATGTTCGGTATGCCTTTGGAAGGAGAAATGCTAAATTCTTTTATTGGTGAATTTGGTAACATGTTAGTAGGAAATATTTGTACCCATATCGGAGCGCAATCCATTAATATAGATATAACCCCCCCTACTGTTATAGTAGGTAATACCAAATTATATGGATTTGAATCTGCTTATACGTTACCTGTAATAATAGACGCTGTTGGAGAGTTAGCGATTTTTATTACTATTGATGAAAATGAATAATTACTGGAACATAGACTTTACGAATTCAATCGGTAGATTAATAAAGTAAACCCTCCCCAACTAGTTTTGTACTAGTTGGAGGAGGGTTATTTAAACATCATATAGTTGTACTAATTTCTTCTTATCTATTTTTCCAACATGTGTTTTTGGTAATTCATTAGTAAAATAAAATTTCTTTGGCACCTTATATGCACCTAGTTGTTTACGGCATAACGATAGAATTTCTTCACTTAATATATCGTCGTAATATTCACTAACAATAATTGCGGTAACGATTTCGCCCCATTTTGGATCTTTTATACCGACTACTGAAACTTCCTTCACCTTTGGATGCGTAATAATACATTGTTCAACTTCTTGGGGATATACATTCTCACCACCAGTGATAATCATATCCTTGGAGCGACCTACAATAAATACATCACCATCATCATCCATTTTAGCTAGGTCACCTGTTTTCAACCAACCATCCACAATCGTACGAGTAGTCTCTTCAGGATTGTTCCAATAATAAGAAAATTGGTGTTTCCCTGTTACATACAAATCTCCAACTTCATTCGGTTTACAGACTTGCTGGTTTTCTTTTACTATTTTAATTGAATTAAACATCATACTTCTTCCTACTGAGCCTGGTTTTTCCTTTGCTCGTTCAGGTGATATATAGAAATTATTTGGCCCAGCTTCAGTTAACCCATAACCTTCCTTAAACTTTAACCCCTTCTTATCAAAATGCTGGTAAATTGTTTTAGGACATGGTGCTCCCCCAGACAAAAACACTTTCACTGTAGGGAAAAAAGATTGTTTAAAATATTCTGTTTCAACCATTGATTGATACATAGTTGGGACAAAAAGGGAAATCGTTGTTTTGTATTCATCAATTGCTCGCACGGCGTTTTCTGGGTCAAATTTATTACCAACTACCACTGTTCCGCCCACCATCAAAATGGGAATTGCTAATGCATTTAATCCACCTGTATGAAATAAAGGCATATAGTTCAATGTGCAATCGTTTGCTTCCAAACTCCAACTAATGATGGTATTAATCGCATTCCAATTAACTGCGTCAAATGATAAGACGACTCCTTTAGGTTTTCCTGTCGTGCCACCAGTATAAATCATTAACCAAGGATCATGATGGCTCCATTGCAAACTTTCAATTGATACTATTTCCTTACATTGAAACTCTAGCATTTCATGTAAAACGCGTGTTTTCAAACGGTATACCTTATCCCCAAGTTCTTTGTATTGATTGTCTGTAAAAAGAACTTCTGGTGAGCAATCGTATAGTATACTCTCAATTTCTCCTTCACTTAAACGCCAATTGAGAGGTACGTATATATACCCACCTAAACCACAAGCAAACAAAATAGGAAACACATCAATAGAATTCTCAGCTAATAAAGCAACGCGATCCCCCTTCTTTAAGCCGAGGGTAGCTAGATAGGAATAACAATTCAAAACTCTATTAGCTAGTTCTTTATATGTCCATCTTCTATTTGTCTGTATATCAATTAAAGCGCTCTTTTCAGGGGTTAGTTTTGCTCGATTTAATATCCAGGTTTGTTCGTTAAACATGTCACACACCCCAAATCACATCATAATTCCTCCGTCAACATGTAAAACATGTCCGTTTACGTAACTTGCTTCATCAGAAGCTAAAAATAAATAAGCATTCGCGATATCTTCTGGATTCCCTAATCTTTGTAAGCTAACAATCGATTCCATATAATTTAATACTTTTTCAGGCATTTTTTCAGTCATCGATGTTTTTGTAAATCCAGGGGCTACTGCATTAACATTGATGCCCTTTCTTCCTAGTTCTTTAGCCCAAGTTTTTGTCATGCCAACTACCGCTGCCTTAGTTGCAGCATAATTTGTTTGACCAACATTACCGTATATACCACTTACAGAAGAAGTGTTAATGATTTTTCCATATCCATTTGTAATCATGTAAGGAATTACAGCTTGTGTACAATTGAATACACCTTTTAAATTGACATCAATTACTCGATCAAAATCTTCTTCTGTCATTTTAGCTAGCATTGCATCCTTTGTAATACCGGCATTATTAACTAAAATATCAATTTTCCCATACTTTAATAGAACAGTCTCCACCATTTGTTGAACACTTTCTTTGTTAGCAACATTTAATTTGACATACAGCACATCAAAGTTTTTAGCGATTAGTTCCTTTTCTAATTGCTTTCCTTGTTCTTCCGCAAAGTCAGCTATTACGACTTTTGCACCTTGATTCACAAAGATTTCTACAGCAGCCCTTCCTATCCCATTGGCACTACCAGTGATAATAGCAACCTTATCTTTTAATCTCAAACGTACCCCACCTATGCTAAAAATTTTTCAATCTCTCTTGTTAGTTGTTGTAAATCATCTATTAATGGAGAATGACCGCAGTTTACAAGTTTGACAGAAGAGGCTTTGTTCCCAAAGTCTTCTATGATTTCTTGAGTCATGATAAAAGGAACTACTAAATCTCTTTCTCCATATAAATTTAATATTGGAAGATTGATTTTATCGATTTCACCAGTACCTTTTGCAGCTTCGTGATCAACATGACTAATATTAAATGTATTTAGAACATGGTATACGTCTGCTAAATTTCTTTGCGTCAACATATCATCAATATATTGTTCATATTTACTTTCTTCTGGTTTGTTGTGTGTATAAATTGCAGCATTCCAAACCATTTTTAAACCATCTCGATCTTTTGTATCATATAACGTTTGCATAGGAATCGTTCTCATCTGGTCATTTTCGACTTCTTCAATTGTAGTAAATCTTGTTGAAAGATCAGGTGAACCATCACTATTCGTTTTATAGTGTGCATATCCACGCGTAGATCCAGAGGCTAACAACACCAACTTTTCGCAATATCCTGGGTTATCTGCGCAGAATTGCATACAAACAGTTCCTCCGAATGACCAACCTACTAAACTAAATTTCTTCAAACCTAATTTATCTGCGAATAGTTTTATGTCATTACTAAAATCTTTGACGTGTTTTGCCCTGTTGTGATAAGTTGATCCTCCGAATCCTCTTAAATCAGGAGCAATTATTGTATATTGATCGCTAATTGTTTCCATTAAGACATCCCAATGTTTGGACGAAGTCATATTCCCATGAATTAACAATAAAACCTTTTCCCCACCTGGTCTTTCTCTATAAGTGATTGTTTCACCATTCGTTAATTCAACTGTTTTTAATTGATTAATTACCTTCAATTCACTCACTCCTTTTCTTTTCCCCAACGGATTGTAATTGCCCCCCATGCATAACCAATACCAGCACTTACTAAAGTAATTACATAACCATCTTTAATTTTCCCTTCATCCAAAGCTAATTTTAATGATAATATTTGATCAATTTGACCAATGTGACCATAATCCGATAAATAAATTGAATTCTTTTCCTCTAAATTAAAAGATTTAAGTACATAATCATGTGCTGATTTCTTTACGTGGAGCATTCCAATATAGGATAAATCACTTTCATTAAAACCACTTTTAATTAGAGAATGACGGATGACTTTTATAAAATTATTTAACGACTTTTGTTCAAGTCTACTTTTCATACCTGCTGGGTCGAGTACATCTAATCGATACAAGCCTTGCTCTAGATGTTTAGCAGTAAGTGGTTCTTTTGTGCCTCCAACAGGTACTAAAACATCTTCTGAAAATGAACCATCTGTAATAATTTCACTCTCAAATACAATGTTCTCTTTTACATCTTTTCTGAGGATAAGCGCACCTCCACCTGCGCCAAGGTTGAACATGAATCGAGTTCTTTCATTTTTATAATCGATAAAATCGTGATTTCGATATCCCCCAGCGAGTAAAACCGTTTTAATATTTTCATCTGATACCATTAAACTCTTAGCAAGTTTCATAGCCATAATTGTCGTACCACATCTTAATTGGGTATCGAAAGCCCAAGCGTTAGTAGCACCTAATTCTTCTTGCATCTTAATGGCTGCTGTCCATAGTGGATATTCTTTATGCTCTTCTCCAATGTAAATGATGACGTCTATTTCTCTAGGGTCAATATTGGCGTTTTGTATCGCATCTTTTGCTGCTCGAATGCCCATTTGAACTGTATGATCATCTTTCCCTGCAATCGTTTTTTGATTAATGCCCATTTTACTTTTCACAATATGGGCAGGTATTTCTGCTAATTGTGCGATTTCTTCTCCAGTCATTCGATTCTCTGGTAAATATACTCCTAATCCGATAATCCCTACATTCATTCTGAACTCTCCTTATTTTTTGAAAGTGGAACTACATTTGTTGTTTGAACCTTCTTTGCTTTCCATTGATAATATTTAGACTGTAGAGTACCTGCAATTCCTTTCGGGAAGAAAATTACCGCTAAAATATATATAATACCGAAGAAGATAATCCATCTTTCAAAAATCGGGAAATCTCTTGCTAGACCTGATAAGTAATGTTGTGCAGATTCAATGACAACTGAACCTATTAACGGACCAATTAATGTACCAACGCCACCAATAATCGTCATAAGTAATGCATCTAAAGTAATTTCCATCGTTAAAACACTAGTATTTACGAATCTCAATGATACTGCATATAGGGAACCTGCTAAACTAGCAATTACACCTGCCACAATTGAAGCAATTACCTTATAATATAATGTCTTAAAACCTAAAGATTTTGTTCTTTGTTCATTTTCACGTACAGCGATTAGTACTCGACCTAACGGTGAATTTACAAAACGCTTTAACGTAATAAACACAATGACTAACAAAGCAAGAACCACTAGGTAAAAGACAATTCGATCCTTAAATACATCGGGTGCTTTAAACGTGAATCCATCATTACCTTTTGTAACATCTCTCCATTTTTCAGCAACAACTAAAAGTAGTCCGGAAATAGCCATTGTTAACATCGCGAAGAAATGACTCTTTAAACGTAAAGTTAGTAAACCGACAAGAAAGCTTAAAATACCTGCAATAATCATTCCAACGACAATTGAGCCTAAAAAGACACCAATCGTTGATTCAAAATCGTTTAACATGATTGCTGTACAATAGGCTCCAATCCCAAAAAACATCGCATGACCAAATGAAACGATTCCTGTATAGCCTAGTAAAATATCATAGCTCATCGCTAAAATACCAAAAATTAAAATTTGTGTAAGTAGAATGGTTAATGTACGAGAATCCATTACAAACGGAAACGCAATTAAGGCAAGAAAAATGATAAATAGTATTAAATTTGATCTTGATAGTAATATTGGTTTATTCATAGTCTCACCCCTTCGCCGCCTGGAATAAGCCTTGAGGACGGAATATTAATACAACTGCCATTAAAATCATATTGACCGCTAGTGATAAATAAGGAACGTAATAAGCCATGAAACTTCCCGCCAAACCAACTAATATAGCAGCGAATAATGATCCTTGGAAACTTCCCATTCCTCCAATTACTACTACGATAAATGCTAGAATTGCATATTCCATCCCTAACTCTGCATAAATAGAGCCAGAATATGGTGCCATTAAAACACCAGCAACAGCCGCAAGAGCTGCCCCTGTCATAAATACAAATAGAAAGATTCGTTTTATATTAATTCCGAGAGCTTGCACCATATCTTTATTCATAACACCTGCACGGACAATAAGACCGACTTTTGTACGAGTTAAAATATAATGGAATAAACCAAAAACGATAAAGCCAAAGATAATAATAAAGATTCGGTATTTAATAATGATGATGTCTCCTACTTGCCAACTACCTGCTAAGTATTCAGGAACTTTAACAGCTACTACATTTGGCCCAAAGAAAACTTTGATCATTTCTTGAAGTACGAGCATAAAACCTAAAGTAATTAATATTTGTTGAACATGATTCCCGTACACAGGCGTAATAATTAATTTTTCCATGATAAATCCAAAAACAAGCCCTGTTAATATTGCAACTACAATACCTACAATAAAACTGCCTGTATAGGCATAACTAAATATTCCTGTATATGCACCCCATACAAATAAACCCCCGTGCGCAAAATTAAGAACGTCCATTAAACCAAAGATTAGTGTAAGGCCTGCTGCAAGTAGGAAGATTAACATCCCTGTTGCTAAACCGTTTATAACCAAACTAATAATTAAATCCATGTAGCTCCCCCCTTTAACCAATCCCTAAATATTTATGCTTCATTTCATCATTGTCGATTAGTTCCTTCATTGCCCCTTGGTGAACTGTCTTACCATCATCTATTAAAGTGAAAGAATCCCCTATTTTACTAGCCATAAAGAAATTTTGTTCAACTAATAGAATTGTCGTACGCTTCTTCATTTCGACGATTGCTTCCATCACTTTTTCAATAACAATTGGTGCGAGACCCTTTGAAGGCTCATCAATTAGCAATAATTTGCTATCATTAACAAATGCTCGTGCCATCGCTAACATTTGCTTCTGTCCACCAGATAAATTCCCTCCAGCTTTTTTCCAAAATTTCTTTAAGTCAGGAAATAAATTTAATACATACTCTAATTTCTCTTTACTTTCTTCCGATTCTTTTTTCATGGCCACTTTTATATTTTCTTCAACTGATAATTGAGCAAATATGCCTTGGTCTTCAGGTACATAACCGATTCCAAGATTCGCGATATCATAAGTTGGCTTTTTTGTAATATCCTGATTTAAAAAAGTTACCGATCCACCTGTTGCTGGAGTTAAGCCAATTATCGTCTTTAGAGTGGTTGTTTTACCTGCACCATTACGACCTAGGAGAACAGAAACTTCACCTACTTTTGCTTCAAAGTGCACTCCTTGAAGAATATGGTACTGACCTATATGGGTATTGACATTGTCAAGTTTCAATAAGTTCTCCATCATAAAGTCCTCCTAAATAAGCATTTTGAACCGTTGTATTATTCATAATTTCATTAGGTGTTCCATCTGCTAATAGTTTTCCATTGAAAAGCACCATAATTGAATCGGATAAATCTAAAATCATATCCATCTTGTGCTCAATTAATAGAATTGTTTTATCGCCCATACTTTTAATTGATTTAATTACATCTAGTATGGCTGGAACTTCTTCTAATGACATTCCTGCTGTAGGTTCATCCAGTAATAGTACTTCCGTATCAAGTGCGAGTAACATTGCAATCTCTAATTTTCTTTTTTCACCATGAGCTAATTGACTCGCAATATGGTGGGCTTTATTTGATAACAATACTTGTTCTAGAATTGTTATCGCTTCTTCTGTAATTTTTTTATAATGTAAGTAGTGTTTAAATGGGTTAAAACGAATTTTTTCCTTGGACTGTACTGCCAAACGAACATTTTCAAGTACAGTTAAATTAGGGAACACATTTGTAATTTGAAATGATCGGCCTAAACCTAGTCTTGTTCGTTCTACTGAAGAAAGATTATTTAAGGATTTACCTTTAAAAAATACGTCACCTTCAGTATTTTTTAATTCCCCACTTATTAAGTTGAAAAATGTAGTCTTACCAGCACCATTTGGTCCAATTATTGATTTAAAATGCTTTGTGGGCATTTGGAAATTTACACGATCAACTGCCTTATGACCACCGAAACTTATACTTAAATTTTCTGTACGAATAATGGGTTCCATATTTCTCCTCCTATCTGCTCCTCTTAAAATCTTTTTATTAGAAAAGCGGAGAACGCCATTCTCAGCTCCGAAAACAACTGGAGAAACCGACAAAAGAGCGCTCTTTGCTCTTGCAGGCGGTTTTGAAGTTGCCGAGGAGCTGGCGTTCGCAGCTAGACACTGTTCAAACTCAAAAATATTTATTCTTGACTCTATGAAAAGATTTTAAGAGAAACAGACCAAATTATTTGGCCTGTTTCCAATTGTTATTGCTTAGTTCATAATTGGTGGTTCAGTTTCTTCAGGTGATAATTCACGAATTAAAACTGGCACCGGATAATCAAATCCTTCCACCTCTTCCAAAGTAACAGAATACAGCGGTTGTAATGCTTGGTGATCTTCAGGACGGAAAGTCATCGTTCCTTTAGGCGTTTCGAATGACATACCTTCCATTATCGGGATTAATGTATTTCCATCAGCATCTCCACCAGACTTTTCTAATGCAGTCACAATTGCCATCGCAGCTGCAAAACCACCCGGAGTAAATAAGTCAGGAACTTCTCCGTTATGACGTTTTTTGTGTTCTTCTACTAACCAATCATTAATTGGATTGTCCGGTAGAGTATGATAGTAAACAGAGAATCCTTCCATACCAACTAATTGACCCATTGTCATTAAAGCTGGAATATCTGGAGCACCTGTTGAAATTTTAATTCCATTTTCTTGTAACTTCATATCTGAAATCTGACCCCAAGGTGAGTTTGCTCCTGCCCAAACGACAAATAAATAATCAGGTTTTGCATCGATGATTTTTTGTAAGTTTGAAGTAAAGTCAGTAGCGTCAGCGGGTGCATACTCTTCTGCTACAATTTCAGCTCCTAATTCTAAAGCGGCATTTTTGAAAGCAGCAACCCCATCCCAACCGAACGAGTAGTCAGGCGCAAATGTCGCAATTTTTACCCCTTCACCAGCAATGGCAGCTGCAGCAGCATATGCGTCTTGTGAAGAGTTACGAGCAGTTCTAAAGATAAATTCATTAAACTCAGAACCTGTAATACTATCTGCTACAGCAGGTTCAACAACCATAATCTTTTCATATTCTTCTGCTAATGGTAGAACAGCTAATGTATCACCAGAACTTGAAGATCCAACTAAGAAATCAACTTGATCATCTTCTAAAAGTTTCGTAGCTTTTTGTACGGCTACCTCTGGTTTTGTTTCAGTGTCTTCATATACTACTTCAATTTTTTTACCTGCAACTTCCATAGTCCCACCAGTTGCATATTCTAAACCTAATTCAAAACCTTTTTGAGTTTGCTTACCATAAGATTCTAAAGCACCACTTAGTGATGCTAGAACACCAATTTTAATAGTGCCCCCCGATTCTGTTACCTCAGTATCTTCAGTTTCAGTTTCTGTTGATGTTCCTTCATCTTTTGGTGGTGTATTAGTAGAAGATGATTGCTCTCCACCACAAGCTGCAAGGACCACAACTAAAAAGGCCATCATAAACAGATACCAAAATTTTTTCATGCGATTTCCCCCTTTGTTTTTTAAAGCGCTTACATTTGCTTTAACTATAAGATAAACCATAGAAGTTACAAATAAGTTACAAGGGTTTTGTCTGAAAAAGAATTTTTGAGACAAAACCCTTGCGACGAGGATGGTGACATCTTGATGTGACCACCACAGGAGCAAAATTCAAAAAAGCATACTTACAAATAAATCGAGGCGCTCTATAGAAAGTTTTGAGATGAAGCCTTTGCGACGAGCAGCTACTGCAGCGCAGGTGCAAGGACAGTAAGAAACATAATCTTAATAGTTTAACGAGACAAAACCCTTGCGACGAGGATGGTGACATCTTGATGTGACCACTATAGGAGCATAGATGTAAATGTAAAAAAACGCTAAAGACTTTAGAGAATGAACTCTCTGAGTGATTAGCGTAATATCATTTCGTATATTTGATAAGTTGATTCCATAGGTTCAATATTTAATTCATCGGACAATACTTCTACACATTTCTCATACCATTTAACTGCTTGTGAGCGATTATTTAAATGATAGTAGCTTAACATCAGTAGTCGGTACCCTTCTTCCCATGTATTATCCACATGTGTTAATTTTTCAGCCCAGAAAATGACCTCTTGAAATCTTTTTAATCGAGTTAAATTTTGAGCTATTCTTTCAATAACTAATATATATAAATTAACTAGTTCATCTCTTTTCTGTTGAATCCAATCTAGATGTGGATAATCTTCTAATAGATTCCCTTTATAGAGAGAGACAGCTAGTTGGAGCCACTCAATTGAGAGAGTTGGTTCCTTTTCTTCAAGACCAAAAGTTGCATATTTTTTAAAATATTCAATATCTGAAGTACTAGTAATACTATAATTTAATTGATACATCGAATTTTTCCTAATAATATATGCACTTTCTTCTCTTGCATTTCTCTCGGGTTCTAAAACTTTCAGACATGCATTATAGATTACTTTGAAATCACGTGACATCGCTACGTCATTGCCATTTGGCCAAAGGATATGCAATAGTTCATCTTTTGAAACATAGCGATCTTTATTTAATAATAAATATAAAAATAATTCTTTCGCTTTTTCACGTTTCCATTCTTTATCATCCACTTCCTCATAGTCACGAGTAATATTGAATGGACCTAATACATTTACTGAAATAGTATGTTTTGGTACAGTGTCGCCCTCTTTAAATTTGATAATGTTCGCTGCTTTTTTCACTTCTTCACTTGTAGAAATAGCGTTTTGGAAATGCAATAACTGTTGAAATATCAATAGATTCCCTGGACCTAACAATGTGACTTTTTGTAAAAAAAATTCATATTGATTCGCTAAACATAACGATAGAAATTCATTAAATGTAATATTAAATTGTTCTTTATTCTCTTTTAAGTAATAGATAAAAGACAACCAAAAATTACTTACCATTTGCCCATATTGATCTTTACATCTACTAAAAAATTCTTTCGCACGTTTAGCGTAATACAATGCGTCTTTAAGTAGATTATTTTCTACACATATTTTTGTAAAAGTGGTTAATAGTAAAGCGGATACCCATGCATCTTGAACCCTTTCTGTTTCATATAAACCCAGATTTGCGTATGAAAACGCTTCCTCAATTTGACCATTGCGACTATAAACCATAGCTAATCCCATATAGCATTCTGCTTTTGCTCGAGTTACGTGTATTTCATCCATAATGTCAATTGTTTTAAGGTAGCTTTCTTCAGCAGCACTATTTTCAAATGGATTTAATAGTAATAATGCGTGGCCTCTTCTTAAATAAGCAACAGCTTCTGCGTATTGGGAAAAATCTCTTACGCTATTTTTCAAGCAATTGTTTGCCCTCTCAAAAGCTTCCTCATTCTGCCCCATCATAGCTAATATAAGCGAATGTAGAACGTCGGATTCTCGATGGGCATCCAATGGTAAGGCATGTTTCACTTCTCTTAATTTTATTCGCCTTTTAGCTTCTAGTAATTTACCTTGTCGTAACATTGTGCGAACATCTAAGTTCCCCTGATATAAAACATCCTCAGGTAAATTTACCGTTTTAACCCATTGTTCAGATTCGTTCGCTTTACCTAAATTGACAAGGTTTTCTGCATATTGTCTTTGTAAAAGGTATAGTTCTTCTTTATCAATGTTGGTATTTCGTGCAATATTTAATGCTTTTTCTAAATAATCTTCAGCATATGCAGGTTGGATTGTATCTAGATAAATATGTGCAATCCCCGCATACGCCTTTACAACATAGTAATAATCTTTATTTTTTTCAGCGAAGACCAGACATTGATCATAAGTTTTTTTTGCTTTTTCATATTGGGCTTGAAATCTAAGACATTCGGCTTCATAAAAGAATAATCCATAAAATCTTTCCTTTGTGTTGCTCGTTAATTCTTTTAGACGCTCTAAATAATAATCAAATTGTCCAGCTTCTATAAAGTACGGAGCAAATTTTACAAGTACTTCTGCGGTAAGTATTTCGTCTTTTGTTTTATTTGCATGATAGATTGCAAACATTGGTTTATACACATCAATGAAATAATGAGTAGCTTTCCTATTGAGATTAATAAATTCAACTTCATTTTTTTCTTTTAATTTCATTTCTAAAAACTGCTGAAACAAAACGTGGAAGCGAAATTCTTTTTGCCCAGCTAAAGGTTGGATAAATCCTTGAATTTTGACAAGTTCTAATAATTGCTCAGCCATTTCTTTATTATAAAATTGCTCAATTAACTCCAGCGAAAATGTTGGAAAAATACTAACTTTTAATAAAGCCTCTTTTTGTAAATGATTCATATTTTCAAAGACTTCTTCTGATAAATAAGAAAAGAATTCTTGTAACGAAAGGTTTGTAATTTCATCTATAGTTGAAGTAGAATCTCTTAATTGTAAGGCAAGGAGTATTATTGCAATTGCCCAACCTTCTGTCATCGATAGGATCTTTTGGATTTGATCTTGCGTTAAATAATAATCAAAGTAATCTTCGAACAAGACTTGTATTTCTTCACCTGAAAAAATAAAATCCTCTTCTCTACATTCTATTAATTGACCTTGTAATTTTAGTTGAAAGAGGCAATTCCAATTAAGTCTTTGCCTTGATGCGACTATAAAATGTACATGGGACGGTAAGTTTTCAATGATTTTATTTAATACGTAGTTAATTTGAAAAACGTGATTCACCAAGTGGTAGTCATCAATAATAATATAAATGGGACGTTTTATTTGATAAAATTCATTGACGAACATTTTATATAATTTATTTAATTCATCTAATTTAGGAAACATCGATAAATTATCCCATCCAATTAAAGAAGAACCAAATTCTATGTACACTCGTTGAATACTATAAAATAAATGTCTCATAAAAGGTAATATATCATCATCTTCCTCAGTTACCTGATACCAAGAGAATAACAAATCTTTATGAGAAGTAAGTTGTGCTAATGCTGATGTTTTTCCATATCCTGCTCCACTTTGTAGGACGGTTAATTTAGCTTGTGAGATTTTTGCAAGCTTTTTAGCTAATTTCGCTCTTCGCATAAAATGATTTGAAATATCTGGTGGAATTATTTTTGATAGTAATACATTTTGCACCTTTTATGACCTCCTTCATTTTCCGAAACATTACGAAAGTTCAGTAGAACATTTAAATATTTGATAACAAATCACTATTTATTCTAAGACAATGCCTTAGCTGTTCAAAAAAGATATAAAAACTATCAAAGTATAATTACTATCTATTATTATATATTCGGTAATTTTTTCAATAATGAAAAAACAGCTATGTAAAAATTAAATCAAATTTTTACATAGCTGTCATTCATTTTATTGAAACTGGTAAAATATCGATGAATTGATCTTTCACGGCTACTTCATTATCATTTAGTAATAGATGAATTTCGCCATAGTCATTTGAAGTTCGGATTAAACGTCCTATTCCTTGTTGAAGTCGCAACAACATAAATGGTAAATCTACTTCTTCAAATGGATTATTTGAAAATGCACGTTTTGCATCAAATAACGGATCTTGAGGTGGGAAAGGTAAATCAAAAATAATAACTCTAGTTAATGCTTCTTCAGGTAAATCTAAACCTTCCCATAAATGATAAGAACACACTGTATGAATTGTACCACTTTGGAACTCTCGTATTGTTGAAGATAGTTCTTGATCACCTTCAAATGCAATTGATAAACGAGTCATCAGTGGCAAGCTTTCTTTGAACTTTAACATTGAGTGTTTAGATTTAAATAGAATTAATGTTTTTTGTTTATCTTGTAGTAATTTCTCTACAACTTTACTCTTATCTTTTTGCTCTTCATGTAAATGAATTTTCATTACTTCTTCATAATCAAATGGTGAAGGTACGCTAAAGGACATGTATTGATCAATCCCTAAACTCGATGCAATATACGTAAAATCTTTCTTTACTGATAAAGTTGCAGAAGAGAAGACAATTGGTAGCTTTTTAGAGAATAGTTTCTCTTCAAGTACTTCAGTAATTAATCGTGGCATAATAACCAAGGTTTCTTCGCCATCTGTTTCCTCTAACCAATCGATTGCATCCGATTTTGCAGTAAATATTTTCATTGCAGCTTCATATTGTTCTAAAAATTCTTCCGCCATATTTAACTCATACTCTGGTATCATATAAAGCTCTGATTCAAATACAAACTCTTCTAACAACTTTTCAACATCAGCAATAAGCTGTTTACCATACCTTAACAATGTATCTGATTTATTGATTCTCTTTCTGTTTTCTTCAGATGGAACAATGTCATCACGTAATTGGTCAAAAAACAATTCATGATCTTCTTGTAATTTTTCCATTGCATAAAGCGTGCTCTCTCGAACTCCATCGACCATTAAGCGTTCCAATAAATTCACAATGGTTTGACTTTGGACTTTATAAGTCATCGCCTTCTGTGCGGCATACTCAAGTAAGTGTCCTTCATCCAAAACAATCATTGAAACATCAGGTAATAATGGTAGATGTCCTTCTCTTTCACGAGATTCTTTCGTTGCTAAATGCTCCATTAAAAAGTCCTGTGAACATATAATTAAATCTGTTGAACTACGATAATGTGCACGATGGAGAGTTTGACCACAGCGATTTCGCATATCACAAACACCACATTGCATAATGGAATTATAATTCACTTTTTGCCATGACTCATCATTGACAAGCGGATAATCACTACGCGCTCCATATGGTTCGATTGAATTAAGAGAACCTTTGCCATAAACATTTTCTGGAATAGAAATCGCTATATCGTCAATCCAATCTTCCGTTTCAGTATTTTCAGCTGCCTCAAAACGTTTTAAACACAAATATTGGTCTCTTGATTTTGCAAGCCTGACATCGATATTTAAGTTTAACAGTTGGTCAAGTTTTTCAATATCCCCACCTGCTTTCACAAGTTGGTCAATTAATGTTTCATCAGCACATGCAATTAAAGCGGGTTTACCAGTATAACGTGCATATGAAATTGCTGGTAAAAGATACGCTATTGTTTTCCCCGTTCCAACACCTGCTTCAGCAAATAAAACTGTCTTTTCTTTTAGTACTTTTTCAATTTGATAGGCCATGAAAATTTGTTCGTCACGTAATTCAAGCCCTTTATCCGGTAATTCATCATAAAGCACATCTCCTATCCAATCACTAAGTGACTCGAAAAAGGATTTGTCCTTTGATAATTCAAATGGTAAAGATTTTCTCATATAATAGTCTCCTTAATCTAATTCGCCTTGGCAAATTTGTGACTGTCGTAAGCTTTCTTCACAGCTGATAACATGTGCGACTAGATAAACTCCACAGTATGTATCCATAATAGACATTGAAAAGGAAGGAGCATTTACTCTCCTTCCAAATAAAATTCATCATTCATAATACTTTATGTTATTCATCGCGTTTTGATTTTTGTCCCCAGAATTGATACAAATCTGTTCGGATAAAACCATTAAATAACTTACGCTTTTTAGTTGCCTTTCTACCATAAAATTCTTCAAATTCTTCCATAGAAGATAGCATATAAACAGACCATGTAGGATAGTTTCTCATGACATTACCTAAATCACTAATAATTTGCTCAATAACTTCTTTCTCACCAATACGCTCACCGTATGGTGGGTTAGAAATAATCACACCATCTGTTAACTTCGTTGTAAAATCGGTTGCTTGCATTTGTTTAAACGTAATTAAGTCACCAAAACCTGCTTCTGTGGCATTTGATTGTGCGATTGAAATCATACGATGATCGATATCTGAACCTATGATTTCTAGTGGTTGGTCATAATTAGCCAGTGACTCCACTTCTTCTCTTGCATTATCCCAAACTTGAGATTTAAACCATGACCAATCTTCTGAAATAAATTCACGATTATAGCCCGGAGCAATGTTTTGACCAATCATAGCAGCTTCTAATGGAATTGTTCCTGAACCACAAAATAAGTCTACAAAAGGTCTACTAGGACTCCATTTAGAAATTTTAATAAGAGCTGCAGCAAGTGTTTCCTTAAGTGGTGCTTCCCCTTGTGTTTGACGATAACCACGTTTATGTAACCCTGCTCCCGATGTATCAATTGTTATTGTTGCCAAATCTTTCAAAATTGAGACCTCAATTTTATATGTTGCGCCAGATTCGTCTAAAAAACCTAATCGCTTATAATGGAACTTCATTCTTTCAACAATTGCTTTTTTTACAATTGCTTGGCAATCTGGTACACTAAATAACTTCGATTTTACCGATTTACCTGAAACAGGAAATGCAGCATCTACTGGTAAATATTTTTCCCATTCTATTTTTTTTGTGCTTTCAAATAGTTGGTCAAAAGTAGTAGCAGGAAACTGGGCCACTACAATTTTTACACGATCAGCAACACGTAACCAAAGATTACATCTTGCAATGGCTGTTTCATCACCTTCAAAGTAAACCTTTCCATTTTCTACTTTTGTTTGGTAGCCTAAGCTTTGTACTTCCTCTGCAACAATAGATTCGAGACCCATTGCACTAGTAGCTACTAATTGAAATTTTGTCATTTTACTTACCTCTCTTAATGTTCAACTTCCCGGATTGTAAGGATTCGATTATTTTATTAGTACCAATGATTTTAATTTCTAGCCTTGTGTTTTTATAGAAATTTCTTTTCTCTGTACGATTACCAAATCATCAGTAGTATCTCCCATCATAGGAATTAATACTTGTCGTTTTATATTTAATCCATTTCAGATCTAAGTTACTACTATCGCTAAAAGAAAGGCTCTCCAGATAGATGGAGAGCCTTCAAGATTCGAGCGTATCTGCCCTGAATTTATCTAACCATACAAGAATACAGAACGAACAAATTTGTATGGTGCGTTAAGTAAATGAAATAATCGCATTTTTTCGTTTAATAGTTAAATTTATATCAAGTAAAATTCAATAAGCCATGTTTTGTTCCCGAGTACTCAAGCGACGTTAGTCTCGTACGAACCGGGTAGTAATCATCTATCTACGCGGATACCGCGTCTCTCCATCCGTTCATTTCCTTCTGGAGAGTGCCCCTACCATAATTTGGGTTTCTCACTCGTGGGGTTTACCTCGTTCCACCTTCACCGTTTCCGATGAAGCTCCGTCACTGTGGCACTTTCAGGAAGTGTCAACCATATCATAAGACTTAGGTTTTCCTTCCGCCGTCAAGGGGTTACCTTGCCTTACCTTATTTTTTCAGTAAGCACGAACACTACGGTCATCTCAGATCCGTGTGAGCATGGACTTTCCTCTACAACTTCTATATGAGTTGCAGCGATTACTCGAATTTCACGTTGATAAAATCATTATACTAGAAAACTTATTCAATTACAAGGCTTACGACTAATTAATTACTCGTATAATTTGCTACCAAATACATGTTTTTCTAAATTTGAAAGTCTTTTTAAAATATCAAAATTAGTATTTGTAACTGGTTGAGAAGGCTGTGGTTTTCTCACAGCTGCAGTTTGTAATTGTTCTTTTAAACGTGTATTTTCAGCGCGAAGTTCAGTCACAATTTTATCGAAAGTGTCATAATCTTCCATAATTTGATCTAAAAATTGATCAACTTGGTCAACACTATAACCTTTCATTGTTTTCTTAAATTCTTTCTCTAATATTATTTTTGAATTTAACTTTATATCCATTCACATCGCCCTTCCATACAAAACATACGTATTTTTATTATATCATATGAACATGTTGAAAAGTGAACGAAAACAACCATTTCATATAAAATTTCTATTTCTCTTGTAATGTCCAGTTAGTATATTCATTGGGAATATTGTCAAATTAATGTAGTATTGTATCGATTGTCTTGTCATTTCTTGCGCTTGCCTGGGAAATGACCGTTAACCTTTTGGAAATACTAATTTATTTTCAAGTCTATGAAGTCTCTTTTCCCACTGTAGTTTAAGTTTTTCTTTTTGATTTGTATTATAAAAAAGAGCATTTTCAATTAATTTGAGTCCATTCAAAGTATATTCTATAGCTTGTTCAAATAGTTTAAATTGATGTTCGTAAATTATCGCAAGTTGTTCATTTACTTTAATTTGTTTTCTAATTTCTAGATTAGATAAGGCATTTTCAAATGAAGTGGCGGCTTCTCTATATTGTCCTTTTCTTTTTTGTTCAAATGCTAAATAAAAATAAGCTAAACCGGATTTTGAATTATCAAATTGGTCTGTTACGGTTTGTAAGTAATATTCACTTTCTTCTCTATATTTTAGATCACCATACCACTTGCCCACGTTTGTTAATGTCGTTGCTGATTCTTCTAATCTTATATCCATTAATAATTCAGTTGAGTGGATATATAGAGTTATTAAAGATAATAGGTCCCATTCGTTATGATATAGAACTTTTATTAACGTTTCTGCATTACCACTTTTAATTGCATCTGCATAAATAATCGGTGCTAAAAATCCAGGAATATCTCCTTGACGTTTAAACCCTAATTTTTCTTCTTCTACAGATGTTAATTTCATTTTATCCATCGTTTTATTCCAAATACGTTTTGTACTGTGAAGTAAATCAACTTGTCTATGTTCCCTTAACTTTGGTAAATATTTTTGATGCAATACCCACCTTGATTCGAGTTGAGGCCAGTCAAAACTTTTCCCATTATACGTTAATATGGTTTTCGGTTTTTGCCAAAACTTTGATTCAAATAATAGTGCTGCTTCATTTTCTGGGTCTGCCAGTACATATTGAGTAAGACGAAAGCCATCATCTGTTGCTTTCAATAAACCAATTAAAAAGATTTGTGTACCAACACCCCTTAAACCTGTTGTCTCTGTATCAAAAAACAAAAGTTCTTCATCAAAACTGATGGCAAAAGGATGGTTGACGTTTGATTTCTCCCATTTTTCAATGGCATCGTAAAACGCACCTAAATGATATAGACCATGTTTATAATCTAGAGGATAATTTACTTCACGTTTTAACACGATACCAAAATCATTTTCTACAGGTGTTAACCCACATTTCATCCATTCACATAAGTAAGAGGGATGAGCTGGTTTTTTGAAAATAGGCTTTTGTTCTACCTTCTCTTTTTTGCCCCCTAGCATTTTCTTTAACTGCATTATTTTATTTTCATACGACATAAAAAATCACTTCATCTCATCTAACAATAAAGATAATATTTTTATTACTTTATCTTTACCATTTAGTAAATTGTCTTGTGCACCAATACAAGATGGACAGCCATTTTCGCAAGCACATGCAGCAACATGTTCAATGGATTCAACTAATATAGAATCTAGAATATCATAAACTTTTTCACTTAAACCGATTCCACCTGGATAGCTATCATAAATAAATAATGTAGGTTTTTCATTGTGAATAGATTTGACTTGCGGGACAACCGATAAATCTTTTCTGTCACATTGAATAAATAATGGAATAAACGATCCCACCGCATATGCTGCACCAGTTAATGCATCTGTTAACATTTCTTCAGACCAGTTCTCTGGTAGATCAAAAGAAAGCCACGTAGAATTTGTATGCATTTCAAGTGGAGGTATATGAATTTTCCCAGACCCGATATTCTCATGTGAATTAAAACGGATTTTCTTAAAAATCGTAGGAATTGCTAATAAACTGACATCACCATAACTTAGAGTAGCAGAATGAAAGAATTTACTTTTATCCTCACTCAACACTTTTAATTCTACCGCTAAATTTGCATCCGTGAAATAATCAACATCAACCTCACGTACAAATGCTTTCTTTTCTTCCCAATCAAGTTTTTCAACTTGGTACTGAAGTCCTTGGTGTAAATAAATTGCTTCTTCATGTAAAAGTGTCATGGCACTATAAGTATCCATCTCACCAATCACTTTTGTTGAGCCCGGTATTGACCAATCAATGATCACCACATTTTCTTGAGCAGCAGAACGTAAACTAATTTCGTGGGCAGGAAATCGATCACTCATCCAGTGCCAATTCGAACTAGTTTTTATCAATACTCCTTCTTCTTCTAAGAAAGCAAGAAGCTCTTGAACTTCATACTCCCCATAAGTGTCCGTCATTGAAAATGGCAACTCAAAAGAAGCACATTTTAAATGTTCCATTAGGATTAATATATTTTCTGGGTTAATTAATGCCTCTTCCGGGGAACTTCCTAATAAATACTTAGGATTGTTTACAACATATTGATCGAGAGCTGTTGCTCCTGCAACATATATAATTAAAGCTGAATCCTGCCTTCTCCCTGCTCGCCCTGCTTGCTGCCACGCACTTGCTATATTTCCTGGATAACCAGTCATAATACAAGCTTGTAATTGCCCAATATCAACACCTAATTCAAGGGCATTTGTACTCACCACGATTTGTATTGAACCGTCCCTTAACCCTTTTTCAATAGCTCGACGTTCTGTAGGTAGATACCCACCTCGATATCCTCTTATTGACTCATCATGTATTTTCCTTTTTGTTAACTCTTTTAAATAAGTAACTAGCATTTCTACCCGAACACGTGATTTAGCAAAAACAATCGTTTGAATTCCAGCTTTATATAGATTTGTAGCTAAATCTCGAACTTCCAATACGCTACTTCTTCTAACGCCAAACGTAGGATGAACTATAGGAGGATTATAAAATAAGAATGTTTTCTTTCCAACAGGTGCTCCTGAGTCAGCAATTAATTGATGTGTTGTATTTGTTAACTTCTCTGCTAATTCTTTAGGATTTTTAATTGTTGCAGACGTGCAAATAAATATAGGATTACTACCGTAAAATTCACAAATTCTTTTAAGTCGTCTTATCACATGAGCAACATGACTACCAAAGACACCTTTATATGTATGCAATTCATCAATAATGATATATTTTAAATTTTCAAAGAGTGAAACCCATTTTGTATGATGTGGTAGTATTCCTGAGTGCAACATATCAGGATTAGTCATCACGATATGCCCTGCTTTACGTATCTTTTGTCGAATCGCTGGAGAAGTATCACCGTCATATGTATAACTTAGTATTTCTTCTCCCATACTTTCTATTAAGTTATTTAAATCTGATTTTTGGTCCTGTGCTAATGCTTTTGTCGGAAATAAATAGATTGCACGACTAGAAGAATCCTCAAGAATTCTTTGCAAAACTGGTAAATGATAGCACAGAGACTTCCCTGAAGCAGTTGGTGTGACGGCAGTAAAGGATTGACCGCTTATAGCATAATCAAAAGCCTGTCTTTGATGTGTATATAACTGTTCAATACCTCTATCTACTAGAGCTTTTTTAATAGAAATATGTAAATCGTTAGGAAATGGAGCGAATTGTGCTGGCTTCGCTTTAATTGTTTCCATATGAAGAATATTGTTCTTAAATTCCTGATCATTCTTCCAGCTCTGTATTAATTCATCTACTGACTTTCTTTTATTTAGCTGCATTTTTGTCTCCTTCCTCTAAGTTGCGTAATAAATTCGACAATGTATAATGAACTGATTGTATGGACTGTATAATTCGTTTCTTACTAGTCTCTTTATAAAATGATTGCACAACAAATTGATTCATTGCTTCTACTACATTTGCAATTTGAATCTCATGTATATATTTCGGCTGATTTTTTCGTATCCAATCATTCGCAGATTGTTGCCATTCATTTAATTTTCCTTGTATCTCATCTGCGTATGGTTTTACTTCATCAAAAAATAGAGGTGTTGCATCCATCTCACGCATTTTAAAGAAACGATTGACAGATGCATCACACTCTTCGATTAACTGTTTTGTTTGTTCAATTAGATTCATTTTGGTTACCTCAAAACTAACAACAATTTATTTGTTATTAGTGTACCAAAAATTAATGAAAATCACTACTAAAAGGGGAACAAGTATTCTTTACATGAAATTGCTTTTCTGCTAAGCTTACCTTTTGATGAGTGTTTACTAGTTTTGTTAAAAGCTCTCCATTGAGTGTGTTACGTTCACTATCGATTTTCGCGGTTAGCATCTGATCGATACAATCAATTTGTGATAGTAGTATTTGAATTCTATGCAATCTAACCAACCTCCTTTGCTACTAAAATTCATTGTAAAGAAGGAAATCCCTTTCGTGTTGTCAAAACTAGACATAGGATGCTAAAAGAAGAAAAAATTCGATAATCTTTTGAGTTAATTTAAGGTAAAACTTTGGTTATCATTTTCAAGAAGGGTGATTTTATGACGATTAGGTATCCTAATGGCAAACTGTACAAGCCATCTAGCGAAATTCAAAAAGTAAGTAAACCTATTAAAAAGGTAAAAGATCTTTCATATAGTAATCGTGGAAAAACACTTGAAGATGAAATCAATGAAACAAACCATTTTTATTTAATTTCACAAATGGCAGTCATTCATAAGAAACCTGTTCCGATTCAAATCGTCAAAGTAGAGTACCCAAAGAGAAGTGCAGCGGTTATTAAGGAAGCATATTTTCGAACAGCTTCAACTACTGATTATAATGGCGTGTGGAATGGTTATTATATAGACTTTGAAGCAAAGGAAACGGAAAGTAAAACTTCTTTTCCACTTAAAAATGTGCACCCGCACCAGATTAAACACATGGAAGACGTACAAAAACAACGAGGAATTGCGTTTTTAAT
Organism: Ureibacillus sp.; assembly: GCA_031178355.1. Classification (GTDB taxonomy): domain Bacteria; phylum Bacillota; class Bacilli; order Bacillales_A; family Planococcaceae; genus Ureibacillus. The sequence continues at coordinate 64,394 of JAPSJC010000004.1, read as the reverse complement.
TGTTCGATTTTCAAGATTAGACAGATATTTCATATTACCCTTTTCTATATTATTACAGGCATGGGACAACATGGAAAGCGGCGGTATTAAATCAATACCTCTAAAAGTTTTTGAATCAAGCTCTCTTGAGATAAAACCTGGATATAATCCACGTATTGATTACTTACCCGCTCTAGAAAAAATTATAACAAACAAATATTTATAGTTTGTATAAGTGAGGAGATTATTGTGGCTGAAAGAAGAACACGTGAAGATATAAAAAGAGAACGTGAATTACTAAAGAAACAACAAAAGAAACCTGCGAAAGTTTGGTTTAAACGCATTTTCTTAACCCTACTTGCATTAGGTGTAACTGGATTTTTATTTGGTATCGGAATGTTTGTATATTACGCAAGCTCTGCACCAGAATTAAACGAAGAACTATTAAAAGATCCAATTTCAGCTGAATTTTATGATAAAAATGGTGAACTTTTCACGACAATAGGCGTTGAAAGTCGTAAATATGTTGAGTACGAAGATATACCAAAAGAAATGGTTGATGCAATATTAGCGACGGAAGATGTCCGCTTCTTTAATCACTTTGGTGTTGATGTTTGGCGAACAATGGGTGCAGTTCTAGCAAACGTACGTGACGGATTTGGTGCACAGGGTGGTAGTACAATAACACAACAAGTCGTTAAAAATTCATTTTTAAGTAATGATAAAGCCTTAAAACGTAAAGCTCAAGAAGCTTGGTTAGCAATTCAATTAGAACAACAATACGAAAAAGAAGAAATCTTTGAAATGTATTTCAATAAAATTTTAATGTCAGGTAGAATTTATGGTTTTGCTACTGCTGCCGATTACTTCTTTGGAAAAGAATTAAATGAACTTGAACTAGATGAGATGGCATTACTTGCTGGTATGCCACAAAGTCCGAATAGATATAACCCGTTTAAAAACCCTGAACGTGCACAGCAACGTCGTGATTTAGTATTAGACTTAATGGTACAACACGAAAAGATTTCTGAAGAAGAAGCTACGGCTGCGAAGGAAATTGATGTAACATCTCGTTTGTTACCAGAAGATCAAAGAGAAACTGTTGCTGGCTCTCAATACGAAGCATTTCTTGATGTAGTCTTAAGCGAACTTGAAGCTAATGGTGATGGTGACTTATTAAGTGAAGGTATCAAAGTATATACAACACTTGATCCTAATGCTCAATCAGTAGTTGAAAATGTAATGAATAACCCTGCAAACTTCCCAACTGAAACGATACAATCAGGTGTTGCGGTAGTTGATACAAAAACTGGTGCTATTCGAGCAATTGGTGGTGGCCGTGACTATGGTGCTGAGCGTGGATTTAACTTTGCTGATGACTTAAAATCACGTCACCCTGGTTCTACGATGAAACCGTTACTTGATTATGGTCCTGCATTTGAATATTTAAAATGGTCAACGGGCCAAACGATTGTAGATGAAAAAATCACTTATACTGGTTCAGAACAACCGATTACAAACTGGGATAACAAATATTTAGGTACAATGACAGTACGTGAGGCTCTTTATACTTCTCGTAATGTACCGGCTGTTAAAACATTACAAGCAGTTAGCACAGATCAAGCAAAACAATTCGTATCTAAATTAGGGATAAAATCGAAAGATGTATATGAATCGGATGCGATAGGTGGTGGAGCTATTAAATTATCCCCTATTCAAATGGCCGCTTCTTATGCATCTTTTGGAAACAACGGAATATATAATGACCCACATTCAATAATTGAAATTGTTTACCGTGATGGTTCAAAGAAGTCTTATGATAATGAATCGACTGTTGCTATGCAGGATTACACTGCATATATGGTGACAGATATTCTAAGAGATGTTTTAAGTAATAAGCCTGGCGCTTCAGGTTCGAGAGCAAGTGTACCTGGATTAGATTTAGCTGGTAAATCTGGAACAACGAACTATTCTGCAGAAGATTTCGCTAAATATAACCTACCGGATTCAGCAGTACCTGACTCGTGGTTTGCAGGTTATTCAACCAACTACTCAATTGCCATTTGGAGTGGTTATCCTGATCATAAAGACCCAATTACAACATGGGATGAACGTTTTTTACCACAAACTTTGTTTAAATCAATTATGTCTCAAATTTCTGCTAACATTGAGACATCTAATTTCCAAAGACCAAGTTCAGTGGTAGAAGCAACTATAGAGGTTGGCTCAAATCCACTAAAACTTGCAAGTGAATTCACTCCTGATGAACTAAAAGTTACAGAATTATTTATAAAAGGGACAGAACCAACGGAAGTTTCAGAAGAGTACAAGAAGCTTGAATTAGACCCTGTTTCAAATTTACAAGCTGTTCCAGATGAAGTTGGAAATGTTGAATTAATTTGGGAGTTTACTCCACCTACAAGCGAAAATGAATCTGAAAGTATACCAATTTCATTTGAAGTTAGTATGGCAGTTGATAATGGTGGTACCTCAGTAATTGGTACAACTGATTCAATGCATGTCACGATACCAAATTTGGAATATGGAAGAAACTATACTTTCACTGTTGTTGCCATTTCAGAGGATGTAAGAAGTGAACCTGCATCTGTTTCAATTGTTGTAGAAGATCCTTACGAAGAGCCAATCGTTGAAGATCCAATTATAGATTTGGAAAACCCTGACAATGATGATCAAGACTCTGACATTAACGAAGGTAATAATGGGGATGAAAATAATAACGGTAATAACGGTAATAACGGTAATGAGGAAGGACCTACTGGTGAAGGTGAAGGGGAATCGGAAGATCTATCTATACCTATAGTTTCGCCACCTTCTATTCCTGGAAGAGGAAATCAGAATAATAATAATTAATTAATATAAGAAGCTGTTCAGAAATGTGGAATACACAATTCTGGACAGCTTTTTCTTTGTTTTAAATTCTATCATTTATAAAAATATCTACGATACTAAATTATAAAGTAGAAAAGGTGTAAATCACACTTTACATCTACCTAAATTTAACCGCTAAATCCTATTGTTCCTTTTAAAGTAAATGGTGGCATTAACTCTTTTTAACACGCAATCTTGCAAGTTTCTTTTTTGTTTCTCTGAATAGTTCATCCAACTGCCTATAACATGCATATTGACCTGGCCTAGCTTTAATAAACTGTAGACGTTCAATACCGTTTATAGGTAAAACCTCATAGTCCTCATTAGGAACGATATTAGCGGAATTATTAATAGAAGTTGTTACAACTAGTTTTTCATATAATGCTATTCCTTTATTCATTAACGCATCTGCTTGTCCATTTCGTTGATCGTGTGCTTCATGAATTTGTTGACTTAACGTTTCCCAGCCTTCAAAAAAAGGTTCAACAATTTCTTTTTTAATTGTGTCAGGATTAGATGTAATCAAGATTTCACCAATCCTTTTTTCAAACGCTTTTGTCCTTCACGACAATCGTCTAAAAGTGGACATGAACCACACTGAGGATTTTGAGCTTTACAATGATATCTACCAAAGAAGATTAATTGATGATGAGTTTTTGACCAATTTTCTTTTGGTGTCTTCTTCATAATTGTTTCTTCTACTTCTAAAACAGTGTCTTTTAATCTACATAAACCTAATCTCTTTGAAACCCGTTCAACATGTGTATCAACAGCTAATGCAGGAATATCAAAAGCGACAGAAAGTACTACATTGGCCGTTTTTCTTCCTACACCAGGTAATGTAACTAATTCCTCACGTGTTTGTGGTATTTCACCATTGAATTCATTCAATAACTTTTCACACAAAAGTTGGATGTTTTTAGCTTTATTGCGATATAAACCAATCGACTTAATATCCTGTTGTAGTTCCTCTAGCGATACTGCTAAATAGTCTTCAGGCGTTTTATATTTCTTGAATAAATCCTTTGTTACTTTATTTACTAATACGTCAGTACATTGTGCTGATAATAATGTTGCAATTGTCAACTCAAACGGGTTTTCGTGTACGAGCTCACAATGTGCATCTGGAAACATCCGATCCATTTCTTCCAAGCAATATTGCCATTGTTTTTTCGTAAGCACTACGCTCCCCCCTATTCTCTCTCATCTAACCAATTATAAAATGATACTTTAGGTGTTTGTAACTCTTGGTTGGAATTCGTTGTTGATGTTGTTGTGTTTGTATGGAATTGTTTTGAATGTTGTTCAACTTGTTTTAGTGAGGTAATATTTTTCTTTTTCCATTCAAACAGAATACGGTCAATATATCGCAAACTAATTTTACCTGCAATCACAGATTCCTTCAATGCAGCCTTAATAATATCTGGACTGTGGCGATCTACATCAAGCCACATAGAAATCGTTTCAATTTCCATTGGCGAGAGAAGTCTACCAAATTCTTGTTCAAATATCGTAAATAATTGACCCTCTTCATTCTTCTTAGCAACTTTCTCCTCTTTTCGTTCAGTTGTTTCAATGAAATCTAAGATTCTTTCCCAAACTGGATAAATGGAGTACTTTTCATAAATTTTTTCATTATGATCTACTCCTTGAGTAATTTCGATAAGTCCTTTTTGTAATAACCTTTGTAACTGTATTGTGATTTCGTTATTTGTTTTATGCAAACGTTGTTCTATATCATTTGGAGTTGGAAAGTCATTATTTTCCGCATGAAAAGCAATTAAATGCAGAAGAATAATCGCTTCATCATCTGTTATATTTAATTCCTTATAGTGCTTGAAAAATAGATGTGGAATTAAAACTGTTTTTTGTTCTGTCCATAAACGAAATCTATAATTTTTTTCATGCATAATGATTTTCTCCTTTCCTCTAATATAGAAAAACAGAACTCGACAATTGTCGAGTTGTTGTTTTTCATATAATACTAGTTCAACTTACTAAATGAAAGCGTCCGTTGTATGACGGACGCTTCGTTTGTTGATTTATAATCAATTTTAATATTAAGGATATAGTCTGTTTAGTAATCTTGGGAATGGGATACTTTCACGAACATGTTCTGCACCACTGATCCAAGCAACTGTTCTTTCTAAACCTAGTCCAAAACCAGAATGCGGAACAGCACCCTGTTTCGTTAAATCTAAATACCAAGCGTATGCTTTTTCGTCTAGATTATGCTCAGCCATTCTTTGTTTTAGTAATTCAGCGTCATAAATACGTTCAGATCCACCAATAATTTCTCCATATCCTTCTGGAGCGATTAAATCCGCGCATAATACAACATCATCACGTTCTGGGTGTGGTTGCATATAAAACGGTTTAATACCAGTTGGATAATGTGTAATAAATACTGGTTTATCATAACTTTCAGCGATTGCAGTTTCATGTGGTGAACCAAAATCGTCACCCCACTCAATATCTGTAAAGCCTTTTTCGTGAAGGAACTTAATCGCATCATCATACGTAATACGTGGGAATGGTGCTTGAATATTCTCTAATTTAGAAGTATCTCTACCTAATCTTTCTAATTCAATCTTGCAATTTTTTAATACAGATTGAACGATATAAGAAACATATTGCTCTTGTACTTCTAAGCTCTCTTCATGTTCTGTAAATGCCATTTCAGGCTCAATCATCCAGAACTCAATTAAATGACGGCGAGTTTTCGATTTCTCTGCACGGAATGTCGGACCGAAAGAAAATACTTTTCCTAATGCCATTGCAGCTGCTTCCATATATAGTTGGCCAGATTGTGAAAGGTAAGCATCCTCGTCAAAATACTTTGTATGGAAAAGTTCTGACGTTCCTTCTGGTGCAGAGCCTGTTAAAATTGGTGGGTCAATTTTAACAAAGCCATTATTATTAAAGAACTCATATGTTGCACGAATCACTTCGTTACGAATTTTCATAATAGCATGTTGTTTTCTAGAACGTAACCAAAGATGACGGTTGTCCATTAAAAACTCAATCCCATGTTCTTTTGGTGTGATTGGATAATCTTGTGCAATATGAATTACTTCTACTCCAGTGATCGCTAATTCACAACCAAAACTAGAACGAGTATCTTCTTTTACAACACCAGTAACATACATAGATGACTCTTGTGTTAAGCCTTTAGCAGTTGAAAATAATTCCTCTCCAACTTCCTCCTTCACAAGAACACCCTGTACAAATCCAGAGCCATCACGAAGTTGTAAAAATGCTATTTTACCACTAGAGCGTTTGTTTGCTAACCATACTCCTAGTTTTACTGTTTCGCCAATATGATTTGGCATTTCAGATATCGTAATCTTATTCATAGTGCCTCCAAGAACTAATATTTAATTTTGCCACTTTGATTTTACAAAGTTTTCAATACGAGATACTGCTTCTTCTAATAATTCTAAAGACGTAGCGTAACTTAGACGCATTGTGTCTGGAACACCAAATCCAGAACCAGGAATCACTGCTACATTTGCTTCTGTTAATAATGCAGTTGCAAATTCGTCAACAGATGCGAAACCTGTCTTTTCTGCCGCTTCTCTCACATCAGGTAGTAAATAGAATGCTCCCTGAGGTTTAACTACTTTAAAGCCAGGGATAGAACAAAGTTTAGGATAAATAATTTCCAAACGAGATTCAAAAGCTTTTCTCATTTCTTCCACTGAATCTTGTGGACCATTATATGCTTCAATTGTAGCATATTGTGATGTCGTAGTTGGATTTGAAGTAGAATGAGATGCAAGGTCAGTCATGGAATTAATAATTGCTTCATCACCAGCAGCATATCCTATACGCCACCCAGTCATAGAGTGAGATTTTGCAACACCATTGATTACAATTGTACGTTCTTTAACTTCTTCAGAAAGTTCTGCAATTGAGAAGTGACTTAACCCATTGTATAAGAGTTTTTCGTAAATTTCATCTGATACAATGATTAGATCCTTTTCAACCGCAACAGCAGCTAATTCGGCCAGTTCTTCTTTTGTATAGACCATACCAGAAGGGTTACTTGGTGAATTAATAATTACCGCTTTTGTTTTATCCGTTATAGCACTACGTAGTTGTTCTGCTGTAATTTTATAGTTTTGTTCGCGAGTACTTTCTACATACACTGGCACACCACCAGCTAATTTAACTTGTTCTGGATACGACACCCAATATGGAATTGGAATGATTACTTCATCACCATCATTTAAGATAACTTGGAATAGCGTATAAAGAATATGTTTTGCACCAATGCCTACAATGACTTCATTACGTTTATATGAAAGGTGATTATCACGTTCTAACTTGCTGATAATTGCATCTTTTAATGCTGGTAGTCCGCCTGATGGTGTATATTTAGTAAAACCTTTATTCATTGAATCTACAGCAGCGTTAATGATGTTTTGAGGTGTATTAAAATCCGGTTCACCAGCACCAAGGCCGATTACATTAATACCCTGTGCTTTTAATTCATTCGCCTTTGCTGTAATTGCAAGAGTTGAAGATGGTGTTAAAGATATTACACGGTTTGCTAGTATTGCTTTCATTTAAAAATCTACTCCTCTATAAGTTCAAAATTCGTTTCCACCATTGTCCGTCTTCAAACATAATATAGACATAATTGAGTTTATCCGCATTGTTTGTATATGTAATTTCCCAAACAACACCTGCATCTTCATAACCTAACTTTGTATGCAGTATTTTTTTTACTTCTCTTTCATTCTCAATGAATGATAGAGCTTCTTCTCTCGAAATCCCGTCCTGCAAATATACTTCCTGAATCGAATTTTCTTCTAAACTGATCGGAACAAAAATTGCCTTCTCATTACCATCCTCATCTTCCCCGAAAACGGTAATATACGGTTTATTTCCATTGTAAATATAGGAATCTGTTATAACTGACAGCGAATTAGAGGAAACTGCTAACTCTTCTGCTTGTATTTCGATGTCCTTTATTGGCTTCATGGCTTGAGAAAGAACTAGGATTGAAATGACAAGTGACATAGATAAAATAAAGAGAACGATAAAAATTACCCAATTCTTTATTTGATCTTTTTTGTTTTTCTCCATTAATGTCAACCTGCTTTCTTTCCTTATCTTAGCTATTATACCAATGTTCAAGTTCTAAAACCATATCTTGTAGAGGTAGTTTTTGAATTGTTATTGGTGGTAATGATTCAATAAATTCCTTACCGTATGATTTTGTTTCAATCCTTCTGTCTAACACAATAAATGCGCCTTTATCTTTGGAAGTTCTAATCAATCTTCCAAAGCCTTGTTTAAAGCGAATAATAGCATCTGGTAGCGATAACTCTTTAAATGCATTTCTACCCTGTTGTTGTAACATATTAGATTTAGCTTTAAACGTTGGTTCTTCAGGCGCTGTAAATGGTAATCGTACAATAATAACTGAAGAAAGACTTTCCCCAGGTACGTCTACACCCTCCCAAAAACTATTTGTACCAAATAAAACGGAATGGTTGAATTTTTGGAATCCTTTTAATAGTCTCATACGACTGCCAGGTGTAATCCCTTGTGCAAATAACATATAGTCATGTAACAGTTCACTTTCTTGTATTAGCTCAACCGTTTTTTTCAACATTTCTTGAGATGTAAATAAAACAAAACAACGACCATCTGTTGCTCGCACTGTTCTAGTAACTGCCAGAGCAACTGATTCAACATACTCATTTTGCGAAACGCCTTGAATGTCTGGCATATCACTTACAATATAAGCTCTTGCACCGCTGTAGTAACCTTGCTCTGCTATAAAAGAATGAATCGGTGTAGTAGGACTAATACCCAATTGCTCCGTAATATATCTTTTATTGTTCGGAACAGTCATTGTTCCTGAAGTCCAAATGATTGATCCTTTCTTCCTAACCTCATGAAATAGCTGGTAAACAGTGTTTTTCACATCAATCGGCTTTTTATAAATTTTAATACTACCAGGAATATTTCTTAAATCCATTTCAACCCAGCTTGAAAAGTCAGTACTTTGATTTTGAAAAATTTCATCCCATTCATGAGCTTTTATTTTAAATTCTCGAATCCAATACTTCCATTGTTCTAGAGTTGAAACGTGCTCATGTGATATTTGTTCTACATCGTTATCTATCGAAATTGCTATGTTCTCTGCAATATCTATCCATTCTTGAATCCTTTTGGACACTTCATTAACACTTACTTGATTTAAAATATCTTGTAAAAATGCTGTATATTTTGTCTCATGTTTACTTTTAAAACTTGACGTTTTAAAGTTTTTAGCAAGGCTGTTCATCGATAAATCAAATAATTCTACAATATTTATAAATATTTTTTCTAATTGATTAAATAATTTTAATGAATTGTGTTTATTATTTTGGACAAGCTTTTTCATCGATGAAAATAACTGTTCGTCGGTAGACAGCCCGATTTGTCCAAAAGAATATTTCCAATTTGTATATGTTAAAATAGATTCATCACGATTTTCTGCTGCCTGAATAAATTGGTGTGCCTCATCGATAATAAAAGCATTTATGTCTTTAAAAATTGGTGTTTTTCTATTTAAATCCGCAATTAACATGGCATGATTCGTAATAATAAGATCCGCCATTTCTATATCTTCGATTGCTTGATTATAATAATCAAAATTAGTTTTTTTGTTTTTGGTTGAATCGGGACTTTTCCGGATTTTCTCTAAAAACAATTGTCCTCCTCCAGAAACTGTTAACTCCCCCATGTCTCCTGACTCTGTTTTAGTTAACCATATAAGGACTTGCAACATCGTAAGTGTTTCATCGTAGGAAAGATCTTTCATTTGTATCATTTGTGCAAAGCGCTCTATATCAATATAATTATGCATTCCCTTAAGTAGGACAACATTTATACTTGCCCCTAGTATTTTTTCCATTTTTGGAATTTCACTACTTAAAAGCTGATCTAGTAAATGAGAGGTATATGTGCTGATACATACCTTTCCTTTAGTTTCTTTGGCGTAAAGAACCGCTGGTAGTAAATAACCTAGCGTTTTCCCAATACCTGTTGAAGCTTCAATTACTACTTCAGCTTGGTCATTTAAATTTTCCCAAATTAAATCCATCATTTTAAATTGCTTTGGTCTTTCTTCAAAGTTTTCAAGCGCATTTTTAAATAGATTTACTTTATTTAAATTAGTTAGTGGATAATTTACATTTAGCTCCATTTGAGTCCGTTTAGGTTTTATTTTCCTTTTAATTGCCAATTGCTCAAAATAAAAAACGTGATCATCTTGATCAATTGTTTTTCTTTTTAGTTGTAATGCATTGAAAAAAAGTTGCGACAAATCAGATTTTAATCGAAATGAGTATTTATGCAGCTGTTCTAATGTGGATTGTGGCAATGTCAGCAGTTCTTCCCAACATTTCTTCAACAACATAGCACAAGCAAAGGCATCATCATCCGCCCTATGTGCATTATCCAGTGGTATATTTAAGTCTAATGCCAAATCTCCTAGTTTATAGCTTAGTGACATTGGAAAAACAATTTTCGCTAACTCAACTGTATCAATTTTTTTCCCTCTCCATTTTGGAAGACCAGCACGTACAAACTCCGACTGTAAAAAAGATAAATCAAAATCTGCATTATGAGCAACAAATATAGCATCTTGCATTAAGTCATAAATCATATCAGCATGCGATTCAAAGGGTTCGGCATCTTTTATATCATTATCTGTAATATTTGTTAAATCTTGTATAAAAAGTGGAATTGATTTTCCTGGATGAATGAAGGTTGTAAAAGTCTTTTCAACTTTCCAATCAATCATGATGACAATTGCAATTTGAATCATTCGATCACCATTCACAGGCGAATGACCGGTCGTTTCCAAATCTACAATTGCAAATTTTTGACTTTCCATTTTATCTTCAACTCTCAATCCGATAAATATAATGGAATTTTATCATATACAGCACATTAGGTCATGCTTTACCTATTTCAATATGTATATTTCTCACAAAAAAACCTATTTACTTTAGTGCTAAAGTAAATAGGTACTATTTCATATAATAAAAAAAGCAGGGGCTCATCACCCTGCTGTGCAATCGAACTCCGACAAATCCGAGTCGTTATGAATTCAATTGTTGTAAAGTAAATACTTTACTAGGTTTGGCACCTAAAATAATTATAACCTGTTTTATATAAGAAATCAAGATGTTTTTTATCGAAAAAAGAAGGAATAGTTATCCCGTTAAATCATTATATTTATAAAACTGTCGATTCTGGTTCGTAGTTTATCATTTCTTTAATAGTATTGTTTTCACCCATAATTGCCACTGTTGGTTTGTGCTCTACTGCTTCTTTACTATCCACATATACATAAGAAATTACAATGACGATATCACCTTTTTGCACCAGTCTAGCTGCAGCACCATTGACACAAATGACACCGCTACCACGTTCCCCGGCAATAATGTATGTCTCAAATCGAGCACCATTATTGTTATTTACAACATGTACTTTTTCATTTGGTAACATTCCAACTGCATCTAAAATATCATGATCAATTGTGATTGATCCAACGTAATTTAAATCTGCCTGAGTCACTTGTGCACGGTGGATTTTACTATTCATCATCATTCTAAACATGTTGTATTACTCCTTTGTTTAAAAATATCATATTATCTATTAATCTTGTTTTTCCGATATACACTGCTGTTGCTAGTAGGAAATGTGTAGTTTCATCTGTTACCGATTTAAGATCCGGATATGATAATAATTGAAGGTAGTCAATTCTACCATTTGTTTTTTCATTTATATGTTTAGCAGCTAGTTCAATTGCCTTATCAACATTTCTGCTTAATAAATATTCCTCTTTTGCAATATTTAGAGATTCATAAATCGCTGGAGCTTCTTTTCTATCCTGTTCTGTTAAATATACATTACGAGAAGATTTTGCTAAACCATCTTTTTCTCGCACGATTGGTATGGTACGTATTTGCAGTGGGAAATTATAATCTCTTACCATTGTTTGTATAATTGCTACCTGTTGAGCATCCTTCTGTCCAAAATATGCACGATCAGCTTCACTTAAATGAAATAGTTTGGCAACCACTTGGAGAACCCCATCAAAGTGCCCTGGTCTGGATGCACCACATAAAATTTCAGATTGTCTCCCTGCACGAATAGCGATACCACCATCTGTTGGATACATTTCTTCTACTGATGGCGCAAAAATAATATCTACTCCTACAGGTTCTGCAAGTTTACAGTCACGTTCTAAATCCCGTGGATAGGATTCGAAATCTTCGTTTGGCCCAAATTGTGTAGGGTTAACAAAAATGCTCATGATTACAATGTCATTCTCTTGCCTTGCTTCGTTTGCTAATGTCAAATGACCTTCATGCAAGTATCCCATTGTTGGCACTAACCCAATCGTTTTACCATCTAATTTCGCTTTTTTTACTCGCTTTTTGAGTAACGCAATGGTTTTTATAACTTCCATTATTTGGTTCCCCCATAAATTTGAGTAAGCTGTTCTGTCTTCATCGTAAAACTATGTGCAAGTGTTGGGAACGCACGGTCTCTTACTGCGTCAGTATAGCCTTTTATACCTCGTAAAATTTCATTACCTACAAGCGCAAAACTTTCAGCGAATTTAGGAATATGATGATTTCCATATTTTAACAAATCATGATATACGAGTACTTGACCATCCGCCTCTGGTCCAGCCCCAATGCCAATAGTTGGTATAACTAATTCTTTTGTAACTACTTCTGTTAATTGATGTGGAATACATTCTAATACGACTGCCAATACGCCAGCTTCTTCACATCGTTTTGCATCTTCAATTAGTTTCTCAGCTTGTTCTGCTGTTTTTCCTTGAACTTTATACCCACCGAGAACGCCTACTGATTGAGGTGTTAAACCTAAGTGCGATACGACTGGTATTCCAGCATTTGTTAGTTTTCTAATGACATCGGTTACTTCATCTGCACCTTCAAGTTTTAATGCATCCGCACCCGTTTCTTGAATCATACGGACTGCAATACGTAATGCCTCATTTGGATCTCCATGATATGAACCAAAAGGCATATCAACAACTACAAATGTATCTTTTGCCCCTCTACGAACCGCTTTTGCGTGGTGAATCATATCTTCAACCGTAACCGGAATGGTTGAATCATATCCTAGTACAACCATCCCTAAAGAATCACCCACTAAAATCATGTCAACTTGAGCTTCTTCAGAAAACTTAGCTGCCGGATAGTCGTAAGCTGTAATCATGACAATTTTTTCATCATTTTGTTTCATTTTTAAAAAGTCACTTGTCGTTTTCATTTTCATTCCTCCTCTTATTTGCAAGAAGAAAACTAGGAAAACATGATTTGAGACTAGAAAGCTATTCATGCATCCCACTAAAAAAACCCTTCTGTTTAATGGACAGAAGGGTTGCGTCGTTTAAAAAAATGAATTGTTAACGCGTCGTTTTCTTCCGTCCTTGTCTAAAAAGATCAAGGCAGATTTTTTTATAGTAGTTCGTTCAAAGGTACAGTTCAATTTGATACTGTCCATATGGCTACTATAACAGCTTCTAAAGAAAACGTACAGTATGAATTAGGTTTAGATTATTTTTCAATCTCTATATCGGCCGAGTAAATACGTCTTATTTCACCACTTAAATCTTTTATTTCAAGAACTCCATCTTCTGTTATTCCAATGGCAGTTCCTTCAATTACTTCACGTAGTGTGGTAGCTTTAATTTTCTTACCAATCGTTCCTGAGTTTTCTTCCCATAAAGTTTTAATAGGTTGAAAGCCTTGTTGTAAGTAAATATCAGAATACTTTTCAATATAATATAGAATTGTTGCGATAAGTTTCGCTCGGTCTAATTCTCTATTTTCTTCAATTGATAATGAAGTTGCTATCTCTCTTAGTTCTTCTGGAAAATCGGTTAGTTGCTGATTAACATTTATACCTATTCCTATTAATAATGCTTGAACACGATCTATTTCTGCGATCATCTCTGTTAAAATACCAGTACATTTTTTACCATTAAATAAAATATCATTTGGCCATTTTATCACTGGATTAGAATTTTTAATTAAGGTTTTCATTGCTACTACTACCGCAACTGCCGCAATTAATGTATATTGTGGAGCTTGGTGTGGCAATATATTTGGACGAATAGTTAAAGTCATCCAAATACCTTTACCTTTTGTCGATTCCCATGGTCTTGCCATTCTCCCTTTACCTGCTGTCTGACTTTCAGCAACAACAATTGTACCATCTTCTGCACCATCTCTGGCCATTTCATGTGCAATTACTTGGGTGGATCCACACTCCTCAAAATATTTGATAGTGTGGCCTAAGTTCTGTGTTTCAAGAAAAGAGGATATACGAGCCGGATCAACTCGATCTGGTTTTGAAACTAATACATAGCCTTTTTTCTTTATCGTTTCAAAAACATAGCCTTCATCCTGAAGGGTTTGAAGATGCTTCCAAATTGCAGTTCGAGAAATTCCCAATTCCTCTGCAAGTTGTTGCCCAGAAATTGGGAGGTTTTCTGATTCCAAGAACTTACATAATATTTCATCCTTCATCGTTAAATTCATTTAAAAACCAGTCCTTCAAATGCTTTTCATCATTTTTTATTTGTCCTTTTAGCACAGCAAGTAATGCTGCATCAAGAGCAACTTTGAGCCAAGGTCCACCTTTTTGAGAAGCCCAATCCTTTAAGTGATTCCCATTAATAGCTAATTGCCCAATTGATTGGATAGGTAGATTAGATTTTACAAGTGCAATGTGTTCTTTACGAAATGGCACTTTTTCTTTTTGCCAAATAGCAAAATCATATGCAACTTCTAACGTTTCTAAATCGTACTGGAAATAATCCAGCTCGTTCCAACGATTTAGCAAGGATTGATAAGCATTAAGGACGTTCCGTATAAAATTCTTTTCTTTATTTGATAGTTTGTAGTAATTAATAATTTCCCCTAGATGCTCTCGATTTAATAAACACAAATACGCCCATCCAACCAATGCACTAGTTGCAGAAAAGTATCGCCAATCCTCTAAGTACTTATGAAAATCTCCCATTAGATAATCTGCTAACTTACTTTCGACTAGAACGTTTATACCATCATAAACTTTGTTAGTAGTCCACATTTTGGTTAATTCCATATGAAGTCTTTCTTTTGCGATAAACTCAATAAGATCGCTGTCTTGTTGTATCGCCGAAAGAGTTTTAGATTCTATTGTAAAACCTAATTGGGCACTAAAACGAACTGCTCTCAACATACGAAGGGCATCTTCTCGAAACCTAGTATTAGGGTCACCAACAGCCCGAATAAGTCCGCTTTCTATATCCTTCCTGCCACCATATAGGTCGATCAGTTCACCTGATTTTGTCATTGCCATAGCATTTATTGTAAAATCACGGCGTTCTAAATCTTTCTCTAAACTTTTAACAAAAGTTACTTGTTCTGGACGACGAAAATCTACATAGATTCCTTCTGTTCGGTATGTCGTGACTTCTATTGGTTGGCCTTCATCGAGCACCAGTACTGTACCGTGTGCAATTCCAATATCTACAGTAGAATGAAATATTTTCTTAATTTCCTCTGGCATAGCACTTGTTGCTACATCAACATCATTTACTTGCTTTTGAAGCAAGGTATCCCTAACCGCGCCACCAACAATTACTGCCTCATAACCTGACTTTTCAATCTTTTCTATTACACGTATTGCAGCTTGCCAGTCATTTGTTAATCTCATACTCTTAGTACCGCCAGTCGTTCATATAACTGTTCATAATGGTCGATAATTTTTTTAGAATCAAATTTCACTTGTGTTGCTGACATTGCAGCCTGTCTGAAACGGATTAGCTTTTCTTCATTCAATAGTAACTCTAGGGCATGTTTAGCAGTTGCATCTATATCACCTAACTCTACTAAATACCCATTTACTCCATGATCAATTACTTCAGGAATTCCACCTACACGAGTTCCAATTCCAGGAACACCGCAAGCCATAGCTTCTAATAAAACTAAACCAAATGATTCCTTTTCTGAAAGTAACAACATTAAATCACTTATAGCAAACAATTGTTCAACATTTTCTTGTTTACCTAAAAATAGAATATCTTTTTTATAAGGCGACTCTTTCGCGATTTCTAAGATCCGGTTTTTCTCTGGGCCATCACCAACAAGCAATAGCTTAGCGGGTATTTGGTCACGTATTTTTAAAAAAGAATTGACGATATCAGGTAAGTTCTTAATTTTCCGGAAGTTTGAGACGTGAATGATTACCTTCTCATCTTCTTGAATACCAAATTGTTCTTTTAAGTTTCCTACATCTATTGGTTTAAAAACTGAAACATCAACAAAATTGTATATGGTTTCAATTTCTTTAGTAGTTTGAATTAATTCATATGTTTGTTCTTTTAATGAATTTGAAACAGCTGTCACAATATCAGACTTATCAATCCCATATTGAATCGCTGGAGCTAGTGTAGAATCCTGCCCTAGTACTGAGATATCTGTGCCATGTAATGTAGTTACAATTCCAATGTTTTCACCGGACATTTCTCTAGCAAGTACCGCACATATTGCATGCGGAATTGCATAGTGAACATGAATGACATCCAATTTCTCTTCTTTTATGACATCTGCCATTTTACTTGCTAACGCAATGTCATACGGAGGATATTGGAATACTGAATAATTACTTACTTCAACTTCATGGAAAAATACATTCGGATATATTTTCTTGAGTCGAAATGGCACACTTGATGTTATAAAATGGATTTCATGTCCTCGCTCTGCAAGCATTTTTCCCAGTTCTGTTGCAATGACGCCTGATCCCCCAACAGTTGGATAACATGTTATACCAATTTTTAATTTTCTCATCCGAAGCTTCATCCTTTCTAACTAATTTATTTAATTTCCATGAGTCCCCATATTTCGAAAAGGAAAACTATGTTAATCAAATACATTTAGTAAATTACCTTTACTGATTAGTTGTTAGGATTCGTACGAATATACAATCAATCAATGGGATACATCCGTAAGAAGCTTACAAACTTCAGTACTTTCAATTTTGTTATTTTCTTCGCTCTGCGATTAAACGCCAATCGACTAAACCTTCTTCTAACCCTTTTAGAAGAATTTCTGCAGTTCCCATATTAGTAGCAAGTGGGATATGATAAACATCGCAAAGGCGAATAAGCGCTGTAACATCAGGTTCATGCGGCTGCGCAGTTAATGGATCTCGGAAAAAAAACACCATATCCATGTCGTTATTTGCGATCATTGCGCCAATCTGTTGATCGCCACCTAATGGTCCAGAACGAAATCTAATAAGTTTTAAGCCAACCTCATCTTGGATTCTTTGCCCAGTTGTTCCTGTAGCATAAAGCTCGTGTTGTAGTAATATTTCTTTATATGCAATAGCAAATTCAACAAGACTATCTTTTTTCTTATCGTGGGCAATTAATGCAATTTTCATCTTCTTCATTCCATTCTATGTCAATTATGAAGTGATTCATATTATCGTCAATTGTAAAATTCATGATTGCTCGCAATTATATTAGGTTCTCAAGACCATATACTAAATCTTCGATAGTCATTACTGCTTCAACACAAAATAAAACGCCACTCATAAATGACTCACGATTATACGAATCATGTCGTATTGTAAGAAGTTGTCCATCTCCACCAAATAATACTTCTTGATGTGCAACTAATCCAGGTAAACGAACTGAGTGAATTCGCAAGCCTTCATAATCAGCCCCACGTGCTCCCTGTAATGTTTCTTTTTCATTCGGATGTCCTTGTTTCTTCTCGTTTCGAACTTCAGCAATTAATTGAGCAGTTTTCAGTCCTGTACCTGAAGGTGCATCTAATTTTCGATCATGATGCAATTCAATAATTTCAACGTCTGGTAAATATTTTGCTGCTTCTCTGGCAAATTTCATCATTAAAATAGCTCCAATGGCGAAATTTGGTGCGATAATACACCCTACTTTGTGCGTTTTGGCAAGATTTTTGAGTTCATTTAACTGTTCATCTGTAAATCCTGTAGTACCTACAACTGGCCTTACGTTATGTAATAGAGCTTCTTTTGTATGTTCATAAACAGATTGAGGATTTGTTAGGTCAATTAACACATCCGGTCTAGTATCTTCAATTAAGTGGGTTAAGTTTGTAAAAATAGGTATGTTTAAATCGTGGGGGAACATTTCTAGTTCAGATAAACTGTCACCAACGTGTTTATAATCTAATGCTGCTACTAATTCCATTCCATCTCGTTTGCTAACAGCTTTTACAGCTTCTGAACCCATTCTTCCTCTTGCACCTGCTATTGCTACTCTAATTGTCATTATATTTTCTCCCTTTCTTGTAAAACGGTGTTTACTCTTGTTTAATATTTATGTACTATTTTTCGGGACATTACTACACTTCCTTATAACATCCTATATAATTTGACATACTGTTGTCAAAAGATGAAAAGTAAAACATAATAATAATAATTGATTCTATGATTTTTTATAGTCCAGAATGGGGGCAAAAAATGAAATATACAAAAGAAATAATCGGAATACTTATTGGCGCTGCAATTTATAGTTTCGGTTTTGTACACTTTAATATGCAAAACGGTCTCGGGGAAGGCGGATTTAGTGGTATTACGTTGATACTTTATTTTACACTAAATTGGGACCCTGCACTATTAAATATTATCTTAAATATTCCAATGTTTATCTTAGGATGGAAACTACTTGGCCGTAAACAATTTGTTTATACGTTAATAGGTACTTTTGCAGTTTCAATATTCTTGAAAATTTTTCAAATATACGAATATCAAATGCATTTACAGAATGATCTGTTCTTGGCTGCGTTATTTGCAGGTGTTTTCGTTGGTGTCGGTTTAGGTATCATTTTCCGTGTCGGTGGAACAACTGGCGGCGTGGACATTATTGCACGACTTGTTCAGAAGTATTTTGGTTGGAGTATGGGTAAAACAATGTTCATCTTTGACGCATTTGTTTTAATTGTCTCATTAATAACTTTCTTAGATGAAAGATCTATGATGTATACTTTAGTTGCTGTGTATTTGGGGGCAAGAGTAATTGACATGGTTCAAGAAGGGGCGTACTCAGCAAAAGCAGCTTTAATTATTTCAAATAATCCAGATGAGATTGCAGAATATATTACAAACGAAATGGAAAGAGGAGTTACCGTTTTCCATGGATACGGTCATTATACGAAACAATCTAAAGACGTATTATACTGTATCGTCAGTCGAAATGAAATCGTTCGATTAAAAACTATGATTCGAAAAGTTGATCCGTATGCGTTTGTAACGATTTCAGATGTTAGAGATGTAACCGGAGAAGGATTTAGAATTGATGAATAAAAAATAAGTGGTTTGGCAGAACTGCCAAACCACTTTTTTTAATTATTCATCTGCTTTTGTTATTATTTCATTAATATATTTTGTAACAGCATCAATTTCTTCATCTGTTAGTAAATTATTAAATGCGGGCATGGTTGTTCCACCATTTTTTATTCGTTCTACAACGTTATCATAATTTTCCGCAAATTCACTTAGCTGTAAGTTTGGCCCATTATGACCATTAGCCCCCATATCACCATGACATGATAGACAATTTGCTGCGTAAATCGATATTCCTTCTGCATAAGGATCAGCGCTTACTGTTTCGTTTGAATCTTCATCCGAATCTGTATCTGGTTCAGTACTTTTACCTGGGTTGGACTCTGAAGCATCCGTCACTTTTCCATCCCAAGTACCATCTAACTTGAATGTGTATACTTTATCTCCATGTACAGAACCCGCAAGTGAATTACCTGCAGCAAATATTGAAATATACTGTTCTCCATCAATTTCATAGGTTACAGAAGGTGCATTAGCACCTGCATCCATTTTATAGCTCCATACCTCTTTGCCAGTCATTGCGTTAAACGCGATTAACCTACCGTCATTATGTCCTACAAATACTAAATCACCTGCAGTTGCTAATACACCTGAATAGGCATTCGCATCCCATACTACTTGCCATGCAATGGTATTTGTTTTTACATCCATCGCTGTAATCGTACCACGGACCGGTGCATCACTAACAGGTACAAAAATACTACCTATCCACATACCTCCTTCTTCATAAGCATCCTCATCTTGTCTTGTTAAAGCAATATATGCATCCGTACCTAGCACATAAAAGTATTCCGTTTCAGGTGAATATGCCGATGGTGGCCAGTTTGCACCTCCAAAAGCACTTGGTTTTAACGTTAGTGGTTCATCCCAGAAAGGAGTAAAAATCGAACCTATTTCGCCTTCAAAATCTTCATCTAAATCACGTTTGATATCTTCTTCTGTAACTTCTTGAGGGACGAATGAATCCCCAATTGGGAATGGTTGAGTTGGCGAGGTTTTTTGTTCTTCAAGTTGAGGAACAGGTTTTTCCTCAATTCCAATTAAAGGCTCACCCGTAACTCGATCTAAGAAATAGATCCATCCAGTTTTTCCTGCTTCTCCTAATGCCTTTCTCATTTCTCCATCAATTTCAACATCAAATAATATGACTGGATTTGTTGGGTCTAAATCCCAAATATCATGATGTACTTGTTGGAAATGCCAAATATATTCTCCACTTTCTGCATTAAGTGCAACAATAGAATTTGAATACAAATTGTCACCTTCACGCTTACTACCGTCTAAATCCGGTGCAGTGTTACCGGTTACAAAATAAATTGTTCCTAATTCAGGATCAACAGCAGGTGTATTCCAAACCGGAGCTCCACCATGTAACCAATTTTTATGTTCATCATCCGGCCAACTATCCCCGTTTTCCTCATAAGGTGTAGGGATTGTATACCATCTCCACACTTCATGACCGTATTCTGCATCGTAAGCCATAATTCGACCACGGATACCATATTCACCACCGGATACACCTGTATAAACTTTTCCGTTATAATAAAGTGGAGCACTTGTGATTGTATAGCCCTCTTCCCAATCCGCTACTTCTGTTTCCCAAACGACTTCTCCAGTTTCTTGATCTAACGCTACGAGTCTAGCATCTAACAACCCGGCGAATACCAGTCCTTCTCCTACAGTTACTCCACGCGTCGTCCAACCACAACAAACTGTATCAAGTTTTTCCTCAATCTCCGGACGGTACTCCCAAATTTTTTCTCCTGTTTTTGCATCAAGTGCTAAGACATCATTTTCAGCTGTAGCAATATACATAACACCATCTACAACAATAGGCGTTGCCTCACCCGAAAACTTCATCTCTAAACTTGCACCTAAACTTGTTACCCATTGGGGTTTTAGATCTTGTATCGTGTTAAGATTAACCTGTTCCAATGTTGAGAAACGTCTGTTATAAAAATCCCCACCATGAAATCCCCATTCTTTGTTTGCTAGCTCAACTTTAATATCTGGTTGACTTGGGCTTTTTACTGGTTTAGCCTCACTATTTTCTTCTTGTTCACTCGATGGTGAAATAACTAATGTTTTCGATTCATTTTCCACTACATAATCTTTAAATGATGACATGGTTAGTACACCTGCGTAAAACGCTAGACCAACAATTACGACAATTGTTATAAACGCAAAAAGAATGACTTTTCCAGCGCTAAATTTCATAATTTCCCCCCTTTAAAATCATTTCATGTAGTACGTTATTACCCGTATCTACTTACCTTATTCTATTAAGTTAGGTCTAAATTTATTAAATTAGATTTAAGTTTTGTGTCAAAATTGTGAAAATAACTTAAACAATTAATAAATTAATAGGAATAATGAAATTTGATGTACCCCTCATTTCCAAGCTAGTTCAATAAAAAAAGACTCTTTGAGTCGGTTTCAGACTGTAGACAAACTCAAAGAATTATATATAAGATTGTTTGCAGTTTTCACTTTAAACAATACTTATAGAAATTGTTGATTTCCGTTACAGGCGCTTCGCTTTTCACGGGCACGGCTCAGCCTTCCCTCGCTACTCTAAGTCCGGGTGCTTCGGCTCGTGCTGTTCCCGTAGGAGTCTCCACACCTTCCACTCCTATCGACTCATATCAACTGCATAAAATGAGATTTATTCATCTTGCAGAGACGTATAACATAGAATTCAGTTGTAGTTAATAAATTAATAACATTAAAAAAAAGACAAAATACCTCGAGAGGTGTAACTCTCGAGGTATTTTGTCGACACACTGAAACCGAATCTTTTGATTTGGTTTTGTAAAATATTAATTTAATCTTCAGATCTCATTCCAGTATAAATAAGTATTAAACGAACCAATTCAAGAACAGCTACAGCTGCTGCTGCAACATAAGTCATTGCTGCTGCATTTAATACTTTTTTAGCACTACGTTCTTCGTTGTTATTAATAATACCAAGCGAGACTACTTCATTCATAGCTCGTTTTGAAGCGTCAAATTCAACTGGTAAAGTAACAATTTGGAATAAAACACCTGCAGCAAGTAAAACAATTCCTAATAATAAGAAACCAGAAGCCTGAGCAAATATACCAATTAAAACAAATACCCAAGACATGTTAGATGAAATACTTGCAACTGGCACTAATTTAGAACGTAAAGTTAGAAATGAATATGCTTCTTTATGTTGAATCGCATGTCCAACTTCGTGAGCAGCAACAGCAGTACCAGCAAGTGAAGAATTATAATAATTATCTTCTGATAATGCGACTGTTTTTGTAGCAGGATTATAATGGTCCGATAAGACACCTTGTGTTGGTACAACACGTACATCATATAATCCATGATGATCTAGAATCATTCTTGCAACTTGCGCTCCTGTCATCCCTTTTGTAGCTGGAACTTGAGAAAACTTACGATACGTACTCTTTACTTTTAATTGAGCGTAAATCGGTAATAGTAGAATAATTAAGAAGTAAATAAGTGTGGTCAATTATTCTCTCCCTTTCTATTTAAAGAATTAATATAATTTAATTTTAATAATAATTTATAGTTTTCGCAAATATTCTTTCCTGTTATGTGCAAAAAACGCAATTCCGATACAAGCAATCGATAGCCAAAAAGTGAAATAACCAATATGATGAGGATAATTAGTTATAACTTGGTAGATAGGCATCTGACCATACACATAGTCAATCACATCATTGTGCAAGGTCCATATTGCTGCGATTATTATATGCACATACGTGTAGCGATATTTTCCAATATAAATAATCGCTTCAACGGCCATCATAAAATGTGAAATTACTAACATCCACCCCAGTGGCCCAATATCACCAATCTCATTTAATGTTAATAAATTCATTACAACAGCCCATAGTCCATATTTCACTAAAGTGATAAGAGCCAAGGCTTCTATTAATTTAAAGTTTTTTCCAAACAACCATCCAATAATTGCAATTGAGAAAAATAAACTTGCAGTGGGGCTATCAGGAACAAAAAGTAAAAACTGAGGTTCAGTAATTGCAAACTGCGACTGATACCAAATATAACCATAAATTGTACCAAAAACATTGACGATTAAAAGCAATAATAAAAAAGAACGATGGGTTAACAGGTACCATATTTGTGTTAGCAAATTCATAAATTTTCTCCTTTATTTTATGTCATAAATAATAAAATCATGAATATATGTATAGTAAAGATTTTTATGTATTCAATATTCTACAAAAGAATAAATCAATTTAGTAATGAATTGCCCACAAATTAATTAAAATGAAAGAGAGTCAGTTTCCCGACTCTCTTTATTAAAAGAAATTTATTATTCAGCTTCTTTTAAACTTGCGATGAACTCAGCTAATTGTTGAAGTTCTTCATCAGTACCTTGGAAAGCACCTGCTGGCATTCCGCCACGTCCGTTTTTAATAACTTCTGCAGCTTCTTCAGCAGTTAGTTCGTTTCCTAGTAACATTGGTCCTCCAGCTCCAGTGAAGTCAGCCGCGTGACAACCAATACATGAAGCTTGGGCTTGATAAATTTCATAACCTGGTGCAGTTTCATCAACTTCAACATTAGGAAGTAAACCTAAGTGCTTATCTGTAATAGCACCTTGTGCTTTTGCAGCTTCCCAGTCATGATTTACTACAGATTCCCAAGTTAAATAGAACATTCCAGCTATTGCTAAAATCATAAGTAAAGTTGGAATTGGTCGTTTTGATGGACGACGCTCTGGTCCTTGATCTAAGAACGGCATTAGCATTAATGCACCGACCGCTAGACCTGGTACAACAATTGCACCGATAACATTATAAGGACCTGAAGCATAAGTGTATTTTAATAATTGGTACAAGAATAAGAAGTACCAGTCAGGTAATGGTATATATGAAGCATTTGTTGGATCCGCCGGAGCCTCAAGTGGTGATGGATGCGCAACAGTTAACAACAGATACCCGATTAAGAAAACAGCTCCTACCATCCATTCTTTTAATAAGAAATCTGGCCAGAATGCTTCTGTTTTACCAGGATACTCGGAATAATCTTTTGGTTGATTCACCATACGGTTATTTAACGTAACACGTGAATCCCCAACGAACTTCATCCCTTTTCCGCGTTGCATAGTGTCCCCTCCTTTAGAAAATCATAAAAGACATTGTTTGAATCATAGAGGTCCAGAAATACCTTGTCTACGAATCATGATAAAGTGTGCTGCTAGTAATGCAAATAAGGCAGCAGGTAAGAAGAATACGTGAATTGCAAAGAAACGAGTTAACGTTTGTGCACCGATAATTTCAGCATCACCTGCTAATAGGATTTTAATTAATTCCCCTATAAACGGTACAGATGCAGCAATCTCAATACCTACTTTCGTTGCAAACAACGCTTTCATGTCCCAAGGAAGTAAATATCCTGTGAACCCTAAGCCTAACATTACACAGAAAATTAAAACGCCCACAATCCAGTTTAACTCACGAGGTTTCTTATATGAACCTGTGAAGAATACACGAAGCGTATGTAAGAACATCATTACGATAACTAATGAAGCTCCCCAGTGGTGCATACCACGAACGATTTCACCGAAAGCAACTTCGTTTTGTAAATAATAAACTGATTTCCATGCATTCTCTACGTCTGGCACGTAATACATAGTTAAAAACATACCGGATAAAATCTGAATAACTGTAACAAAGAATGTTAATCCGCCGAAACAGTAAACGAATGCAGAAAAGTGATGTGCAGGGTTAACGTGCTCTGGCACTTCATGGTCGGCAATATCACGCCAAATTGGTGTAATATCTAAGCGCTCATCGACCCAATCATAAATTTTGTTTAGCACAATTGTCTACCCCCTAACTATTAAACTGTAGTATTTGGTACCTTTTTCCCAAGCATTAAAAAACCATCTTTTTCTGACACTTCGTACTCATCCAAAGCACCTAATGGTGGTGTACCAGGAATGTTTTTCCCTGTTTTTTCATAACGTCCAGCATGGCAAGCACAGAAGAATTGATCTGGGTGATCAGGGCTACCTGCCCAGTTAACTGTACAACCTAAGTGTTTACATACTGGTGAAAGGGCAACAATAGTGTCTCCACTTTTATAAACCCATGCTGCTTCTGTAACATCAGATTTGTACCAAGCGTCAACTTGTTCGAAAGTAAAGTCTACTTTAATTGGCTCTTCAGTAATATCTGCAACTTTTTGGCTAGTTTGTATAAAATCACCCTCTGCTTTAACTTGTAAAGCCGGATCAATTGCAAAACGCACCATTGGCATTAACATACCAGCCGCCATAAATCCTCCAACACCTGTTAAAGTGTAATTTAGAAACTGACGTCTTGAAACTCGATTGTTACTCATCCTTTTCCCCCCTCTAACTAAAAGGTCAGTCCAACGGACATACTTTTACAAATAATAAAACTAGGACATATCTATGATATATCAATAAAATAGGTTGGTCAATATTGCTTTCTCTTTGAAATGGAAAACTTGTGAACATTTAATGAAACAAATTACTAACTTTGAGACCATTTGGAAGATAGCACAGGGATAACCTGTTTTAGTTGATCTTCTAGAATCGTCATCTTCACTGATTTATCCATTGATTCTAATGGAATAGAAGGTAACCATATGACATCAACATCATGATTAAAGCTTGTCCAACTATGATCACAAGTAATAAACATAACATGCTTAAATCCTGCAACTTGAAATTCTTCCTTTATTGAAATAAGAGAAATAGTCTCTTTTAACTGTTCAAGATACGTAAAAGGTGGCATTAACATTAAACGCCCCTTAAACTGTTGCTCAATAAAAGCTGTTAACGACATTAAATATTCTGTAGCAGAACTTGATTGTTTAATCATCGTATCATTAAGATTTACTGAAACTAATGGAATAATTACCGTATCTATAAAGTCTTTTTGAGATTGAAACTGTGATACATCCTTTACATTAAAAAACATAGACTTACCTCCATTTGGACAATCATGAGTAGTATCGGACACTACTGATATTATCAAACCTATTTTAATTGAAATATTTTAAAATAACACGAACTTTTTGTGAAATATTGAGCATGGACTCCCTAACATAAAACAGTAGAGTGACCTCTACTGTTTTATAATTCTTAACTATTGTTTGATGTTTGTTTTAATGCTTGCAGTAGATTAGATAGTTCATAAAACTTTTCTTTATCGCCCTCATCTAGTGCATCATCAATTTCTTTCAATAATTTTTCTTCTTGGAATGCCAACATGCTACTATTTAATAACTCTTCAGCTATCACTCTGTCTTTTTCACTAATATGAAGATATTTAGGCATATAAGGATTTTCTTCCAAAACTGCTAAATATTGCCCACTTGGAGGTATATTAGGAAAATTCAATTGAATATACATACTTTCATTTGGATGTAAGCGAAGGTCATGAAAAGATTTTTCCGCATCACTTGTCATAATATTTCCTTTATAAAAACGAAATGGAACTCCATTTGAATCAACACTAGACATTACGATAGCTCGGGGGCAATAATGAGCCTCCTCAACAAAATGAATATTTTCTAGTAAATTATCATTACTTAATAAATAATTCAAAATCCAAACGCATTCTCTTCGCTTTAACTGAAAGTTTTTTAAAAACCACCGAACAAAAGCTTTTTTATCAACGAGCGGAACGGAAGAAGTCATTAGCTTTCCCTCCTTTAATCAAGACTATCGAGCAAATCAACCCACTGTTCTGCAAACGGCTCAAGGGCAATCAATTGGTTTACTACTTCACGCGCTTCTTGTCTTTTCCCTTCTTCTATCAAGAAATAACAGTATTTTTCTAAAAACGACGCGTCTTCTTTAAATTCATTATATGCTACTTTGTAAATTTCGTATGCACGTTCATACTGTTCATCTTTAACGTAAGCATCTGCTACAAATGGTAAAATTGAACTAAAACTAAAATGGTTACGCTCCATTTCTTCATATAAATCAATTATTTCTGACATTCTATCCTCTTGAGCATAGATCGACATTATGACAATAATCGCTTCAATGTATTCTGGATCAAGTGCAATTGCTTGCATTAAATATTGGACCGCTTCATTCGCTAAACCATTTTTAACAGCAATTTTCCCAGCAAAAAGGTAAAATGTTTTTTCATATTCGTCTCGTTTAATACCTTCTTTAATAACAGCGTATGCTCTTTTGTTATCATCTATCATCGCATAACTTTCAGCTAATAATAAATAAGCACTAAAATAATCAGGGTCTAATTCCTTCAAGTCTTCAAGCTGTTTAGTTGCTAATTCATATTTTTCAGATTGAAAAGCTGCATATCCTGACCCAAACAGTAAATCAGGTGTGACCTTTTCTTCTAACGCTTCCATATAAAAGTCTAATGCAGTTTCATACGCTCCACCTGAACGATAAACCTCTGCAAGTCTTTCAGCCAATAATACACCTGCAATTGATTTGTCAATTTCATGAAGTTCTTCATAAATTCGAGCTGCTTCAGTAAATCGACCCGTTTCAAATAATAATTCGGCTTTAGCAAATTGTAACAGCGCTTCATTCGGCAATAGTTCAATTGCTTCATTTATCCTTTTTTCCGCTACCTCATATAGACCTTGCATTTGATAATAATCTGCTAAAATCAATAAACTTTGCGCATATTCTGGAGCTTCTGGTTGGATGGACATTAATAATTCTAATGCTTCATCTTCTTCACCTAACTCAATTAATACTGCTGCCTTATCTATTAAGATTTGAGCTTCTTCAGGGAACAAGAATTGTAAATGTTCTAGTACTCTATTTGCTTCGTTCAAATATCCGTATTGCATAAATAATTCCGCAATTTCATATTGCTGTTCTGGGGATTCGTTCAACAAAAAATTATCAATAAAAGTATCCATCTTTTTTAAATCACCATTTTGAATGGCTTCAATCATTTCGTTCATATGGTTTGTCAATGTATTCACCTAATCTCATATATTATCAACATAATGCTACATGAGATTAACTAAACAATACAAGAAAAAACTCTCCTAATTCATCGGAGAGTTTTTTCTAAACCTTTTCAAATGAGTTCACTCACATCATTAAAGAAAGTAGGATATGAAACAGCAATACATTCTGCATCGTCTAATTCAATTGAAGAATCCGTTATAAGTGCTGCAACTGCTGCCATCATTCCAATACGATGATCGCCATAAGAGTTCAAATGTGCACCATGTAACTTTGTTGGCCCTTCAATGATCATCCCATCATCTGTTGCTTCAATATTCGCACCAAGCTTTTTCAATTCCGTTACGACTGCTTCAATTCGGTCAGTCTCTTTAACTTTCAGTTCTTCTGCATTTCGGATAACAGTTTTACCGTTTGCTTGTGTAGCCAGTAAAGCTAAAATTGGAATTTCATCAATTAAACGAGGAATGATGTCCCCTTCAATTGTCGTTGCCTCTAATTGAGAGGTACGAATCTTTATAGTTGCAGTTGGTTCCGCAGCATGCTGATCTTCAACTTCCACAGTCATTTTAGCACCCATTTTCTCGAACACTTCCAAAATGCCAGAACGTGTTGGGTTAACACCAACGTTCTTCAATGTTATTTCGCTATTTGGAACAATAGCTCCAGCAACTAGGAAAAATGCAGCAGATGAAATATCGCCAGGAACATCCACATGTGTACCATTTAATTGTTGTCCACCATCAATTGTAATAACACCATTCTCGACAGTGAGTTTTCCACCGAACTGTTTTAACATTCTTTCAGTATGGTCACGTGAAACCTCGTTTTCTCTAACAGTCGTAGTGCCTTCAGCTCTTATGCCTGCAAATAAAATGGCAGATTTCACTTGTGCACTTGCAACAGGCATTGAATAATCTATTGCCTTCAATTGTGTACCTTGGATAGCTAGCGGTGTGAATTGACCATTTGCTCGACCCGAGATATTGGCTCCCATTAGACGTAACGGATCAGCAACACGGCGCATTGGACGTTTACCAATTGAAGCATCACCTGTCATGACTGTATGTAAATTTGTACCTGCGAGTATGCCAAGCATCAATCGAGTTGTCGTTCCAGAATTACCAGTATAGAGAACTTCTTTTGGTTCTTCCCAAGCGTCTATCCCGGTACTATTAATTGTCACATTCGTACCGTCGACATCTATTTCCACACCTAATTTACGAAAACATTCAATTGTACTTAAACAATCTTCCCCAAGTAAAAAACCACTTACTGTCGTTTTACCCTTTGCAATTGCTCCAAACATAATGGAACGATGTGAGATTGACTTATCGCCAGGTACTTGTATGGTACCCTTTAATGAAACATTTTGATAATCTAATAGTTTAGATTGAGCCATTGGAGAAAACTCCTTTCAACTTTTAAGTACGACTTCTAATTATGCAATATACATTTCAAATTTAGTGCGTTGTTGTAAGCATAACACAGCTTTTTCTCGGATTTCGCTCGTTTGGAAACTGATCACTAAAATACCGAAAATATCTTCTCTAGCCTCTAGTATTCTAATATTGGTAATACTGATATGATCTTCAGCTAAATACCCTGTAACTTCAGAAATAACCCCAGGATAGTCTGGTATATCAACATATAAATCATATGTTGTATAAAATGCTCCTGTTGTTGTTGGCAAATCGTCCCTTACATTCTTTGCTTCAGCAAAATAAGTTTCAATCAATTTATCGTCATTCTTCATTAATATAGATCGTACACGGTCCATTTCTTCTTGCCATATATTTAGTTGGTCGAGTAATTCGTTCCGATTTTGAAGCGTTATGTCTCTCCAAATAGATGGATTCGAAGATGCAATTCGAGTAATATCTCTAAATCCACCTGCAGCAAGTAATGAAGTCATTGGATTTTTTGCTTTTTCACCATTCAGTTGATGGACAAGAGAAGCTGCAATTATATGAGGAAAATGACTAACTACCGCTGTCATATGGTCGTGATCATGTGCATCAACTTTAACAATTTTCGCTAGAGTAAATTTTAGAATTTGCTCTAGCTTAATAATTTGATTTCCATCCTCATCATCAAAAGGCGTTAGCATGTAATACGCATTTTCAAACAAATATTGTCTCGCAGCAGTTACACCACTTTTATGAGAACCGGCCATTGGATGACCACCGATAAAAGTAATCCCTCTTGCCTTTAGTTCTAATGCTTTTTCCATTATTAACGATTTTGTACTTCCAGTGTCTGTAATTACGACACCTGGTTTTAAGGACCATTGTTTTAATTCTTCCATCCAATGGATTGTCGCATTAACAGGTGTACCAAAAATAATGATATCTGCTATACTGGCTGCATGCTTTACATCCTCTACCACTTCATGAACAATATTTAAGGTTGCAGCAGATTCTCTTGTTTTTTCTTGAATATCGTAGCCAAAGACTTTAGTTTGTGGGGCTTTTTGGCAAGATAAAGCGATTGACCCCCCTATTAAACCTAATCCTATGACAAGAACATTTCGTGTCATGCTAAAACTCCTTGTTTCAATAATAGATGACGAAACTTAACTTAATGTAGTTAACACTTCTTTTAAGTATTTTAAAAATGTAGCGTTTTGTTCTTCTGTGCCGATTGTTACACGAATATAGCCAGGTGAACTTAAAGCATTTCCACTACGGATAATAAAACCACGTTTCATCATCTCTTGGAATACAACATCACTATCAGCTTTTACCTCAAATAATATGAAGTTCGTTTGAGAAGGATAATAATGTAAATTATGTTGTTCACAGAATTCTACAAATTGTTTTTTACCTGCTTCATTTCTTTCAATACATTGCTCAATAAATTCTTGATCTTCTAATGCAATTACAGCAATTTTTTGACTCAAAGTAGTATTGTTGAAAGGTGCACGAACTGGGTCTAATTTTGCAATAATCTCTTCATTTGCAACACCATAGCCAACTCGGAATGAAGCTAATCCATAAGCCTTTGAGAACGTACGCAGAATGATAACATTCGGATAATCTTCGATATAATGTAAAGTATCTTTAAATTCTGGTGCATTAACATATTCGATGTATGCTTCGTCTAACACAATTAGCACTTCAGATGGAACTTTTTTAATGAAGTCATTCAATTCTTCGTCTGACACAATTGTACCTGTTGGATTGTTTGGATTACATACCCAAACAATCGATGTATTTTCATCAATTGCATTTAGCATTCCGTCCAAATCGTGTATGCCTTCCTTTGTTGGAACTTGTCTAACTTCTGCTCCTTCAATTTCAGCATTATGACTATACTGCGAAAATGACGGAGTAGCCATAACTGTATTTACACCTGGATATAATAAAGCACGAGTTAAGATGGCAATAATATCATCCGACCCATTTCCGAAAATTAATTGTGTTTCTTTAACACCAAGGTGATTTGCCATCGTTGTACGCAAATTTTGTGCATACCCATCTGGATAGATTGCATGATTTGTACGATCACTTTCTAAAAATGCTTTTACTTTTGGAGAAAAACCATACGGATTTTCATTTGAGGCTAGTTTTACGATTTTTTCTAAGCCAAACTCCCTTTGTACTTCCTCCATTGGTTTTCCAGGTTGATAAGCTTTCATCCCATAAATTTGTTGTTTCCATTTCATATAAAAGACGCTCCTTTAATGACGAATCATGAATTAATTCCATAGTATAACGACTAAGAAAATTGTTACTATATAGTACAACAATTGACCAGTTTTATATAATCAAATCTGGTCTTAATACGGTCGCACCATTCAAATAAACATGTTTAATATCCTTTTGATGAACATCACTATTTACATGCATTAATACACGTATACAAAGAGGTAATGCTCCCGGGACATTCATCTCATGCATACACATTGTCGGGACAAACTGCCAACCCTCTAATGTACGGACTGCTTTTGCAGGGAATGCTGTGTTAATATCCGGAGTTGTTGAAATAACAACCGAAGCAATATCTTCTGGTTGAATATTATTGGATTTTGCAATTTCTTGTACTAAATTTGATGTTTCGTTATAAATCATTTCAGGGAGATTTGCTTCAATTGTTGTAGCTCCTCTTATTCCTCGAATCACTTGCATACCTCCTCTATCAAATCTCTAAATTGTTGATCAATTACTTTACATTCAGATAGCTCAATTGCTTGTACAAACGGTTCGCC
Organism: Ureibacillus sp.; assembly: GCA_031178355.1. GTDB lineage: Bacteria > Bacillota > Bacilli > Bacillales_A > Planococcaceae > Ureibacillus. Next base: position 31,923 of record JAPSJC010000004.1, on the reverse strand, counting down.
AATATCTTTTAGAAGAACAAAATTTAAAATTCCATATTCTACCTTTTTATCTTTCACTAAATATGGTGTTAGCTGTTCAAATGTAAACTTAGAAACTTGGTCAAATGGATATCCATTGTCAGAGGCAAACTTCAAAAATTGTTTTATAAAATCACGACTAATCGATCCATATCGATTACTTAATAGCAATGCATAAACTGTACCGATCATGACCGCTTCACCGTGACTAATTCCCCCATATCCTGCAGCTGCTTCAATTGCATGTCCATATGTATGGCCAAAATTCAGATATTTCCGAACAGATTGTTCGGTTTCGTCTTCTGCAACGATTGTTGCCTTCACTTCTATTCCCATTTTCAAGTGTTCTACTAAACTTTGAGAATTTAAATCTGTGATGGATAATTGCATCAAATCATTAAACCAATCTTTGTTGGAAATAAGAGCATGTTTAATTACTTCTGCCATTCCAGACCGTATTTCTTTTTTATTTAACGTTGCTAGTAAATACGTATCATAAATAACTGCTTGAGGTTGATAAAAAGCACCAATCATATTCTTTCCTTGCGGGTGATTTATAGCAGTTTTCCCACCTACAGCTGAATCATGGGCTAGAATTGTTGTTGGTATTTGTATAAATGGGATTCCGCGCATAAATGTAGCAGCAACAAACCCTGCTAAATCCCCTACTGCTCCACCACCGAATGCAAATATGAAAGACTTTCTAGTACATTGTTTTTCAAGTAGGAAGGTTTGAACATTTATATAGTTTTCAAAACTTTTACATGATTCACCAGCAGGCATGATAAATACATCAAAAGGTTTTCTGAAGTTCTTTTGAAAATATAGATAATGTGCGTTCCATACATGTTCGTCCGTTAAAACGATGAGACGGTCTGCATTGTCAATCATTTCATTATAGGATTGTAAAGCTTCACTTAATATGCCATTTCCGAGTACAACATCATATGAATGAGAAGCTGTATTAACAGGGATTCTCATGATTAAAACTCCTTTGTATATTTACGCATTTCATCAATTTGTGCTTTTAATTGTGGTAATTGATCACTATGGAACTGTTCAACAACTGCTTTTGCAACTTCCCAAGCAATAACGTTTTCTGCAACGATTGAAGCAGCTGGTACGGCACAAGCATCTGAACGTTCTACACTTGCTTTAAATTCTTCCTTCGTTTCAATATCTACACTTTGAAGAGGTTTATAGAGTGTAGGGATTGGCTTCATAACACCACGAACAACAATTGGCATACCTGTTGTCATACCTCCCTCTAACCCACCTAGCCGATTCGTCTTACGAGTATAACCCTCGTCTTCACTCCATAGAATTTCATCGTGAACTTCTGAACCTTTTTTACGTGCCATTTCAAAACCTAAACCAAATTCAACACCTTTAAATGCATTAATAGATAGCATAGCTTGAGCTAATTTACCATCTAACTTACGGTCGTAATGTACATAGGAGCCGATACCAGCTGGTAGTCCCTCTACAATTACTTCCACTACGCCACCGATCGAGTTACCTTCTTTTTTCGTTTCATCTATTAGTTCAACCATTTTTGCAGATGCCTCAGGGTCAACACAATATACTGGGTCCTCTTCTACAATTGCACGAATTTCTTCAGTAGTTTTTCCGTTTGCTTTTGTAGTGTCTGCCTTTACTCCACCAATTTCAGTTACATGGGAAACAATTGAGATGCCTAATTCTTTTAATAACGCTTTTGCAACTGAACCAACTGCAACACGTACAGTCGTTTCACGAGCACTAGAACGCTCTAATACGTTTCTTAAATCGCGGTGTCCATATTTCATTCCACCTACTAAATCCGCATGTCCTGGACGGGGACGTGACACTTGTCGTTTAATGTCGTTTGGATCAATATCTTCAGGAAGTGGATCAGCGCCCATAATTTTCGTCCAATGTTTCCAGTCATCATTTTTAACTATTAACGATATAGGAGATCCTAATGTTTTACCATGACGTACGCCACCTACAATTTCCACTAAATCCTTTTCAATTTGCATACGGCGACCACGACCATGCCCGCCTTGTCTTCTTTTAAGATCATAATTAATTTGTTCTGCAGTTATTGGTAAAAGGGATGGTAACCCCTCGATAATTGTAGTTAATTGGGGTCCATGAGATTCCCCGGCTGTTAAATAACGCATAAAACACTTTCTCCCTTCAACTCGCTAAAGTATATTATTTTTTATCTTAACATATTATAACCTAAAGTACAGTGTGATTTTTAAACTATTTCATATTTCACAATAATTAGTTTTTGAAAGTTTAGAAATATCAAAATGAAACTAGCTTATCGTTCTTTCTTTCTAAAAATACACTAACTGACCACTGTATAATTTCTTTGCATAAAATAAAATGGAGACTCTCAGTTAGAGCCCCCAGTCATACTATCAACACTTTTTTAATCCGAACAATCTAAATGTGAATAAAGTTTCTCATTTTTTTCGATAAAAAAAAGTATCTTCAACTTCAAAATCATATTTTGATGGGTTAAATATTTGTTCTGTAGACCCAACAAATAATATCCCACCAGAGCGAAGTGATTTACTAAAGTTATGGTAGATTCGATCTTTCGCTTCTTCAGTAAAATAGATCATAACATTGCGGCAGACAATTAAGTCGTAATCGGTATCATAAGGATCATTTAATAAATTATGTTTTTTATATGTAACGGTTTTCTTGATGTCATCTTTAATTTTATAAAATGGAGTTTCATTAATAAAATACTTACCCTTCATTTCCTCAGGAACTTCTGCCAGGGATCTTTCAGGATACAATCCAAGTTTTGCTTTTTGAATTACATTTTCGTCAATATCGGTTGCATTGACACTAATTTGAGAAAGAGGTAAATACTTAGAAAGGACCATTGAAATGGTATAAGGTTCTTCACCAGTAGAGCATGCTGCGCTCCAGATTTTCAGACGCGATTTATTTTGTAAAAGCTTTGGGAGAATTTTATTTTGCAAAACCTCCCATCGTTTACCATTTCTGTAAAACTCGGAAACATTAATGGTCATGCGATCTAAAAATTCATTCATTAAATCTCGATCTTTTTCCAAAGCATGTAGGAATTCCACGAAATTTCGGAACCCCTTTTTTTCATAAAGGGAAGTTAATCTACGCTTCATTTGCGCTTCTTTATATAAACCCAAATCTATTCCAGTTTTTCTTTTAATACCTTCTATAAAATGAATATAATCTGACATCATAATCTTTCCCCTCATATGTCTTAACCTAATTATAGCTGAAAATTACCATTTTCAAAATATTTTTGAAAACATTGACATCCTTTTGCCATATGTGGGGGAAGGACTAATCACATAGTTCCCTACTCGTTTCCAATATTTTGTGTTCTAGTATAGGGTTGATCTAATGCTAGTTGTTGTCTAGTATGTTCAATCTCTAGCCGAAGCTTTTCTGATTCAATGACATAACTTTCTTTTCTTTGTTTTTCTAGCTCAATTTCATATTTCAATGCTTCTAGTTTTAACTTAGACTGTCTACTAAAATGATACGTTATAATGGCAGTAATCGGAATTGAAGCGCAGATCAGTATAATTCCCCATACAAAAGTAAATGGTGACACACAATAACCTCCTAATTATCATTTTTTTCCATATACCTATTATCATATAAAAAGAGTCACTTTAAAACAAAAAAAGAGAACGATCACAAATAATTTTGTGTCGCTCTCTTGATCAAACTAATTATGCTAATTCGTTACCGAACCATAATTGGATTTCACGTTCAGCAGAAACTGGAGAATCAGAACCGTGAATAATGTTTTCAGCAATAGTAACTGCGTAGTCTCCACGAATTGTACCTGGTTGAGATTCTTCAGGATTTGTAGCACCCATCATTGTACGTGCAAGTTTAATTACGTTTTCACCTTCCCAAACCATTGCAAATACTGGTCCAGAAGTAATGAAGTCAACTAATTCACCAAAGAATGGACGTTCTTTATGCTCTGCATAATGTTCTTCAGCTAGTTCACGAGGTACATTGATTAATTTAGCACCTTTTAATTCAAATCCACGACGCTCAAAGCGGTTGATAACATCTCCGATTACTTGACGTTTTACACCATCAGGTTTAACCATGATATAAGTTTTTTCGATAGCCATTCAATTAACACTCCTTCAATTCAAGTACAGGTATTAGTATAAGCACCTACCGATAAATATTACCAAAATAACAATAATCAGGTCAACTAAGAATGTTTATATAATAACAAAAGTTACGTGTTGCTACTTTTACTGTACCTTGATTTTTCTAATTAAAATTTTCTTTTACCTATAAATAAAGCCACATCGCGTAATTTTTTCTTCATTGGATGATCAGGTAAAGCTTCAACTTCTTTTAGTGCTTTTAGTAAAAATTGATTACTAATTTGGGTTGATTGTTTTATTGCTTCAGATTTACGAACGATTTCAAGCATCGACAATCGTTCTTCTTCTGTAACTGTTCCATTGGATGCACGCTCAATAAACTGTTGAATTTGTGGTTGTTCATTTAATAATAATATTGGTATAGTAATATTTCCTTGCAACAAATCACTGCCTGCAGGTTTACCTAGTTGTTTATCTGTTGATGTAAAATCCAATATATCATCAATAATTTGATAGCTCATACCAACATAATACCCAAACCTTTTTAAATGACGAACGACTTGAGGATCACAACCACCAACAATTGCACCCAGTTCACAACTAGATTCTATTAATAATGCTGTTTTTCGCTTGATGCGTCTAAAGTAATCTTTTAAGTTTTGGTTTAAACGATACTTATCTTCTATTTGAATTACTTCACCATTCACAATTTCAACCATTGTACGCGCAAGGATTTGGTGAACTTTTTCATTTTCGATTGCTGTAACATATTCCAATGCACGAGCAAAAATATAGTCACCTGTATACATGGCAACACGATTGTTCCACTGTGCTTTTACGGTGTGTCTTCCTCTACGCATATCTGAATTATCAATCACATCATCATGAACAAGTGATGCAGAATGAATCAACTCAAGTGGAACAGCTATATTTTTTATTTCTTCAATATTATAGTTTCCAAACTTAGCACTAATTAAAACAAAAACTGGGCGAATTCGCTTTCCGCCCGCTTGTAATAAATGGAGTGACGCTTCATTAATCAAGTGTGAAGACGAGTTCAACGCTTTTTCTAATTCTTTTTCGATGATGTCTATATCCTGTTTTAAGTCGGTATAGAGCATTTTTAGCTTCATCTTTTCCACGCGTACACACTTCCCACTAGATTTCTTTTTTATATCCAAGATGCATAGCAGCTGCACCACCGCTATATCCCTTATAATTCACGTTCGTAAAGCCTGCCTCTTCAAACATAGCAGCTAATTTTTTCATGCCCGGAAATTCATTTGCTGACTCTTGTAACCAAGAATATTCTTTATAGCTTTTCGCAAAGATTTTCCCAAATAAAGGCATAATGTTTTTAAAGTAAAAACGGAAAAGTTGTCGGTATACAGGTAATTCAGGCTGAGATGTTTCTAAGCAAACAGCCATCCCACCAGGTTTCAACACTCTATTCATCTCTTTTAAAACTTGCAAATAATCAGGAACATTTCTTAACCCGAAACCAATTGTTACATAATCAAATGTATTGTCTTCAAATGGTAATTCCATTGCATTGCCATGAATTAATTCGATTTGGGGATAAGATTTTATCTTACCTTCTCCAACTTTCAACATATTCTTACTAAAATCAAGCCCTTTAACCATACCCGTTTCACCTGTTGCGTCAGCAAGTGCCACTGTCCAATCAGCTGTACCACAACAAACGTCTAAACATTTAGAACCCTGTTTTACCTTCATATGTTTCATTGTGTCACGACGCCATTTGACATGTAATTGAAAACTAATAACTGAATTCATCTTGTCATAGTTTTCAGATATATTTTCAAAAACTTCATGTACACGCTGTTCTTTTGATTTTGCCATTTTTTCAAAACCTTTCTATTTTCGACCAAGTGCTAACTGATTCATTATGTATAACTTTACTTCGTCCTTAAGTAATTTTGACGATTGAAGATATTCAGTCAATTCAGTGTATAATTTGTCCACTTCTTGGCCAATCACCTGGTCAAATGTTACGGATGATTCCAAATTAGTATTGATCTTGTTTATAAAGGTTGTCATATGACCATTTTCGTAATTCGATAATTCATCATATAATTTTAAAATTAATAAACATTTGGTCATAATAGCTGTATATTTATCAAATTTATAGAACGTATAAAATTTGCTAATAAGCACGGTTTCAATCTTTAATATACTTTCTAACCATTGTTGAACGGATAATTTATTTGATTCATAGAATTTAATTTGCTGTTCACAACGATTAACAATACTTCTTGAGATTTCACGAATTAAGGAAATATTCCCAGTTTTAGCTAACAGTTGATAATATCGACCACTGTAATAATCCCCTGATAGAACAGTTAACTGTTGTTCCTTACTGGTTGCATTCGTTTCGTTAATTTTTTCATGCTCACTCAAACTTGCATGCACCATTGCTACTGTAATGGCACTTGTATTTATATGATCATCCCAGTTTTCATTATTCAATAAAGGTAATATTAAATAAAATAGTTGGTAGTCATTTAAAGGGGGATCATCTGTATATTTTAATAAAGTACTATGATGTAATTGATTGAAAGTACTTGTTTTCAGTTGTTCAATCGATTTCTGAATGAAAATTGCATCCATTTTATTACTCCATTCCACTTAAAATGCGAATGTCTAATAAATTCCCTCTACTATCACAAAATGTGTCCAAAATTCGAACACTAATAGCTTCTGATACTTTTTGATGAAATCTGTGCATCCGCGGGAGGTTGTAACAGTAAGCAGTACACATTTAACTGTACTTACTAAAAACGTTTAGCTACAGTAATCACCCACTTTTGAAGTGGTGTAAAAATGACTAAACATAGTTACATAGACGTTTGATTAATACCAAACCATTTTACTTTTTAAAGTCACTTTCTACAACACCGTGTGTAGAATAAATTTTTGCTTTTCCGCGTATTTTCATTGCAGAAGTGTGCTCAGTAAATTGAGCAATCATTACTTCTCCAGTATCTAACTTTTCGGAGTGGTGGAATTTTGTATCCGTACCACGTGTTAAACCAATCACATGTACTCCATCTTCTTCAGCACGAATAATAATATAATCAGGATTTGTCATGTCACTTTCTCCTAAGGTTCCATTTTCTTTGTACATCATATCATAATCATGTCTTTTATTTAAGACATTTGAATAAATGAAATTACTTCCTGGCGTTTCACATCATCTGTTTCAAATAATCCTCTTGAAGCAGAAGTAATTGTTTTAGACCCAGGTTTTTTAAGTCCACGCATAGTCATACACATATGTTCAGCTTCGACTACAACATATACACCGTAAGGCGTTAGCATTTCCATTATGCTATCAGCTACTGTCGCTGTAATTCTTTCTTGTAGTTGTGGTCTACGAGCAACCGATTCTAAACAACGACCCAATTTACTTAATCCAGCAACTCGTCCATCGCGGGGAATATAAGCAATATGAGCTTTTCCATAGAAAGGCACTAGATGATGCTCGCACATCGAATAAAATGGAATATCTTTAACAAGCACAAGCTCTTCATGATCTTCATGAAATACAGTACTAAAAAATTCGCGTGGATCTTCCCCAATTCCACTAAACATTTCTTCGTACATTTTTGATACACGTTTTGGTGTATCTTGTAATCCCTCACGTTGGATATCTTCCCCTACAGCTTCAAGAATCATTTTTACTGCATCTTCTATTTTTTTCAAATCAACATTCGTCATATATATCCTCCTAAGCACTATATCCCCACATTGTCTAAACGAATCGTATCATAAAATTATTACCACATACTTCGTGGATGTACGATAATGGTTACAATGAATGGTTATTCTATGTATAAATTTTTTTGAGCATTGTGTTAATATAAATAATTTATTTCAACTATTTACACCATATAGCATTGTAACACCAAGGTAATTATCTCACCACTATTAAAATTGTGAGACTTTTCAATCTGTTTCATGTATGAGTAAAAATTATTTTCATATTATAAATTAATTTTTGTGTATACCATGTAAAAAAGAGTAGCCATCAAGGAATTGATGGCTACTCTATGTAACTGTAAGATGCTATTATTTAACAGCGTCTTTAAGCGCTTTACCTGGTTTGAAGGCAGGTACTTTACTTGCAGCGATTTCGATTTCCATACCAGTTTGTGGGTTACGACCTTTACGAGCCGCACGTTCACGTACTTCAAAGTTACCAAAACCGATTAATTGTACTTTATCACCCTTTGCAAGAGCATCTTGAATTGCATCAAATACAGCTTCTACTGCTTTAGAAGCATCCTTTTTAGAAAGTTCAGCAGCTTCAGCAACAGAGTTAACTAATTCTGTTTTATTCACACCAGTCACCTCCTCTCAAGGGGTCAAGAACCTAAATCATGTAAAAAGAGTAACATATAGAAAACCTTGGTGCAACTGTATTTATGCATGTTTACCGCTATTTAGAGAGGTTTTTTTCAAATCTACACAAAGAAAAGGACTTTTCACCTATAGAATGAAAAGTCCTGTTAATATTTTGCGCAGTTCCTACGCTTTATTTTATTTCTAGATAATAAATGTAACTAAACCGCGGTCGCCTTCATTGACCATTCTTTCAATTGTTTGGCGCATTCTCGTTTTCGCATTTTTCGGAACAGAATTCATTTTGTAACGAATACCTTCTTTTAACACTTCGTGTAAAGGTGTTCCAAACAATTGTGTTTCCCATAATGCTTGACGGTCATGATTATAAGCATATTGAAGATCTTTTAATAACTGTTGACTGTAGAATTCAGTACCAATTAATGGTGCAAATTCCGTTTCCATATCTACTCTGATAACATGGAATGATGGTGCAGTAGCTCTCATGCGAACGCCATAGAAGTTGTTTTGTTTAATCATTTCTGGCTCGTTTGGTTCAAATTCTTCTAGCGTAGGAAGTGTAACACCATAGCCGTTTTCTGTTGCTTCCTGTATCGCATCTCGGAATCTAGCTTGAGCTTTTTTCGCTTCGGCTGCTTCTTTAATAAACAGTAACCAATCTTTCTTAGTATCAATTGGTTGATCTAACCACTCATTGCATACGGCTCTGTAGATTTCTGGCTTTAATGTGATTCTTACAGTAGCAACACCTAATCCAGCATCTACTCTTTCAATTGCACTTTCCTCGATGAAATCGATTTGTTTTAATTCCTCTGCAGCTTGAGAAACATCGCGAATTTTTGTAATGGAATCTAGAACACTACCAACTGAATCAGATAATGTTTGATTTAATGGATGAGTCTGATCTAAAACATCTAACCAATCTGGTTTTTCTACTTCGATGTCTTCTACAGGAAACTCATATAATGCTTCTTGTAAAATATACTCCATATCACGAAGTGACATCTGATCAATAGATATTGCAATGACAGGAACTCCGTATTGTTCGAATAATTCATTACGTAGAGCAACAGTATTACTATGAGTTGGGATATTGCTGTTTAAAATCACAACAAATGGCTTTCCAATTTCTTTTAGTTGCTCAATAATTTGTGACTCAGCTACTTCTGCCGCTTCCCTTGAGATACCATTCACAGTACCATCCGTAGTAACCACTACACCAATATTTGCGTGATCACGGATAACTTTATCAGTTCCAATTTTTGCAGCTTCTTGGAATGGAATAGGTTCAGTATGCCATGGTGTGTGAACATACTTTGGTCCATTCTCATCCTCGTAACCTTTTACACCATCAATGATGTAACCAACACAGTCAGCAAAACGAATGCGGAAAGGAATTTCACTTTCCCCGATAGTAATCTGTGTTCCTTGTGCAGGAACAAATTTTGGTTCTGCAGTCATAATGACAGGACCTGGTGAACTTTGAGGCAGCTCGTCCAGTGCTCTTTTGCGATCTTCTTCATTAACAATATTTGGGAGCACAACTGACTCCATCATTTTCTTCACAAAAGTAGACTTACCAACTCGTACAGGTCCTACAACACCGATATATACATCCCCATTAGTTCTCTCTGCTATTTGATGAAAGATTTCTTGGCCTATTGTAGCTCCTCCTTTACGTAATATAGTCTATGAAGCGTATTCCTGGAATATGAAAACACCTTGTACGAAAAATGCACAAGGTGTGAAAAAATTTTTTAAATAGTAGGTAGCCATTCGTTTATTTATCTTTTTTTGTTGGGTCGAACATAAATACGGGATCATTATTCTCGTCGACTGTATATGGTAATGAATACGCAGGAACAACTGGGTACTCTTCAATCAGTAATGTACGAATGTCCTCACCAGGTGTAGGTGTTAGATTATTTTCTTTAATAAATAGATTTAAGTCAATTGAATAATCAACATAAACATCGCCATCCGTTGACACAACAAGTGGTAGATTGTTGTTCGAATAAGGACTTGGAACTGTAATTTCAGTGTCCATTCCGAGTTTTTCGTAGTCTATAGAGTAAACATATGTCGTTATCGGATCTTTAAAAGTTGGATATTTTGTTGTTAAGAAACGAATATTCAAATTTCTAATCGCTTCAGCAGCTCGTAAATCAACAAGTTTTACTGTCGGGTTATTTTCTGGATCCCAAATAATATATTGAAAGATCCCACCTTTTTCATAAGAATTCCCTGGCGAATTAGCCAAATATTTTGGAACGAGTTTTTCAAAATCAATTAAATATTTTATAAAAATATCAGTATCCATATCACGTGTTTTAATTGGTAATACACCCGTGTCAGCTTGGAATTCTTCTATTGCTCTTTGGACACCATCAAGTTGCACTTGGTCTGGGATTTGATTTTCAGTTCTTTCTTCTGCTGGATACATACAACCCGTTAATATAAGTGCGACAACCATAAACATAAAGAGTAGTTTCCATTTATTTTTCAACTTATTCACCTCATTTTTCATTTAAGAAGGCCATGTAAAGACTACTAATACCATTAAAAATGATCCTATTAAGAATAGTAAAAAGGCAAACAATTTGATAATAAAGGATAAAAAGGCATTTTTAATCCATTTTCTTGTGGCAGATAATATTAATACAGAGACTAGCATCGCACCAATTGAATAAAACGAAACCCACATAACGTCTAATGCGTGCATACTTGCAAGCGGACCACGTGCATAATTTAAAATTATTAAATTTAATGGTGAAAAATTTAGCATGATTTTACCACCTTTCGAATCTTATTACTATGTATGAAAAAAGGACAATTCAACAAAAATGTTGAATTTATTTCTTTATTTTAAAACTTCAAAGTAGCTTAGTCTTACAGAATCCCTTAGCCCTTATTTACACCAATTATTGAATCAGAAGAATAGGAGGTACAAATTTAATACCTCCACCCTTGATTTATATCCAATTAAGATTTATTAAAATAAATCTTCTATTTCACGTTTTTTCATACGGATCATTAACTCATCGACCGCATCTTTTGGATTCTTATCATTAAATAAGACATCATATAGTGCGGAAGTAAGCGGCATCGGTACCTCGTATTTAAGAGCGAGCTGATGTGCTGCTTTTGTCGTACGAACCCCTTCCACTACCATTCCTATACTATTTAATACTTCATCTAAACTTAGACCTTTTCCGAGCATGTTTCCTGCACGCCAATTACGTGAATGTACGCTTGTACAAGTGGCGATTAAATCTCCCATTCCGGATAAACCTGAGAATGTAAAAGGATTCCCCCCCATTCTGACACCTAAACGGGAAATCTCTGCTAACCCTCTTGTAATGAGGGCAGCCTTCGCATTATCACCGTAATCTAAACCATCAGAGATACCAGCTCCTAAGGCAATTACGTTTTTTAAAGCACCACCTAGTTCTACCCCAATTACGTCAGAATTTGTATAAACTCTAAAATATCCATTCATAAATAGATCCTGAACTTTTTCCGCGGACTTGATATTATTACATGCTGCCGTAATCGTTGTTGGGTGACGTAAAACAACTTCTTCTGCATGACTCGGTCCAGATAATACGACAATATCTTCAACAACTTCACTAGTTAAACTAGCTTCTAGAATTTCTGAAATTCGCAGATGAGTATCCGGCTCTATACCCTTTGATACATGGACGATTAACACTTCTTTATTTAAAGTTTTCATCATATTTTCGCATACTTCTCGGATTGCTTTGGTAGGTACAGCGATAACGAAAATAGTCGCATGTTCAATTGCATTTTCTAAATCACTAGTTGCAGATAATTGACTCGGTAAAATGGTTTCTGGCAAATATTTTTTATTCGTATGGTTGTTATTTATTTCGTTAGCTTGGTCTTCTCTATGAGTCCATAACAATGTTTGATGGCCATTTTCGGCTAAAACGATAGCTAGAGCAGTTCCCCAAGAACCAGCTCCAAATACAGTTACTTTTTCCATAATGATTCCCCCATCAAACAATTAGTCTCTCGCTCTTGCAATTAAACGTATTGGCGTTCCCTCAAAGTCAAATGTTTCTCTTATTCGATTTTCAAGGAAACGTTCATATGAGAAGTGCATAAGCTCTGGTTCATTTACAAACGTAACAAATGTAGGAGGCTTAACTGCAACTTGTGTTGCGTAGTAAATACGTAAACGTCGACCTTTATCACGTGGAGCTGGATTTCTTGCAACAGCGTCTTCAATTACTTCATTTAGAATAGAAGATTGAATTCGCATTGCATGATTTTCACTTACTCTTTGTACTAATGCAAGAATTTGATGGACTCGTTGTTTTGTTTTCGCAGAAACAAAGATAATTGGTGCATAATCTAAGAATAAAAAGTGTTCACGGATTTGTTGCGTAAATAAATTCATAGTCTTTTCATCTTTTTCTATTGCATCCCACTTATTTACAACGATAATCACAGCTTTACCAGCCTCATGAGCGTAACCAGCAATTTTTTTATCTTGTTCTTGAATTCCTTCTTCTGCATTAAATACAACTAAAACAACGTCTGAGCGTTCGATAGCTCGCATTGCACGAAGAACAGAATACTTTTCAGTAGATTCGTACACTTTCCCTCTTTTACGCATACCAGCTGTATCAATAATGACATATTCTTGTCCTTCATAAGAATAAGGAGTATCAATGGCGTCTCTAGTTGTGCCTGCAATGTCGCTAACAATTACTCGGTCTTGGCCTAAAAATGCATTAACTAAAGAAGATTTCCCAACATTTGGACGTCCTATTAAGCTGAACTTAATAACATCATCCCCATATTGGACTTCATCTTCTTTCGGGAAATGTTTTGCACATTCATCTAATAAATCACCAAGTCCTAATCCATGCGATCCTGAAATCGGGAATGGTTCGCCAAATCCTAACGTATAGAAATCATAAATCATCTCTCTCATATCAGGGTTGTCAATTTTATTAACAGCTAATACGACTGGTTTTTTCGTCTTATATAATATTTTCGCTACTTGTTCATCAGCTGAAGTTACACCTTCACGTCCATTTGTCATAAAGATAATCACATCTGCTTCTTGTATAGCTATTTCAGCTTGAGCACGAATTTGCTCTAGGAATGGCTCGTCCCCTATTTCAATTCCGCCCGTATCAATAATATTAAATTCATGTGTTAGCCAATCTGCCGAACTATAAATACGGTCACGTGTTACACCTGGAATATCTTCCACGATTGATACACGTTCACCAACAATACGGTTAAAAATTGTTGATTTTCCAACGTTCGGACGACCTACGATGGCGATTACTGGTTTTGTCATCTGTACTTCATCCTTCCAATTTCTTATCTTTTGTATTATACACGAAAAGTAAAGATATATCATTTTTTGTACCAATTCTCAATAAGTCATACATTTATTGTTCGATTAATATACAATTTTCAAACCATAATTTCCATTTCTTACATAAAGCTTATTCCATTTAGTTCTATTATTATTTAATAGAAATATTGAAAGGGGGTATTATATTGAAAAAACATAGAACTATCATTTTTATACTTGTCCTGATAGCGGTATATATAATTCCAATTAATAGTAACAAGCATGCAAGTACACTTTTCCCTGATGTTAAACAACACCGAGAAGAAATTATTTATCTTCATGAAAAAGGGATTATTAAAGGATACAGTAATGGAAATTTTGGTACTAATGATACAATAAAACGTGTCCATGCCGTACAAATGATTGTACGTGAATTAGGAATTAATACCACTAATGCTCCAAACCCTCATTATATAGATGTACCCAAAGGAAGCTATGGATATAATGAAATTGCAAAAGCAACGGAACTTGGAATCATCTCTGGAACAGGGAATGGTAAGTTTGACCCGAATGGAATCTTAACAAGAGGACAAATGGCTAAAATTCTTGTAAATGCTTACAAATTAAAAGGGCAATATCCTTATGAATTTACCGATGTAAGCATGGACCACATGTTTTATCCTTCTATCCAAACTTTAGCTAGTCATTATATCACAGTTGGTACTCCTGATGGGTCATTTAAACCGAAAGAACCTTTAAAAAGAGCACACTTTGCTGCCTTTTTAGCCCGAATTTTAAATGATCAGTTTCTTCCTTATCCGGATTCCATATACAACACAGAAACCATGGCTAACTTCGAGCAAAGTGTCGTGTTAATTGAGTTGTATAACGAAAACAATGAACTCGTTTCACAAGGGTCAGGTTTTATCGTGGCAAATCAACTCATTGCAACAAATTTCCATGTCATTAGCGGAGGTGTTAAAGCTATTGCTACAACACACAATGGTGAAGAGATTGAGCTTGAGGGGGTTGTTGAATATGATGACTTCCTTGACATCGCACTATTAAAACCAATAAAAAAAATTGGGTATCCAGCATTGCCACTAATGAACTTTAAAGAAGTAAAAACAGGTGAAAAAGTAGTCGCTCTCGGAAGTCCCTATGGTATGCAAAACACAATTACTGAAGGGATTGTTTCAAGTAAACAAACTTTCGAGGATGCGTTAGGTACTGTGGAGGCAATTCAAACTTCAGCTATGATTACGTTTGGTAGTTCTGGAGGTCCCCTTATGAATATGAAAGGATTTGTAGTGGGGATCAATTCATTTGGTATGGAGGAAATGAATTTCGCTATTGCAACTGACTATATTTCCCAACTGTTAAATCCTTACAAAAACGTTAATTTCAACTCGATAGCAACAGAAGCTATTAGCGATATGCCTTTAATGGAAATAGAGGACGAGGAACCCAATTACGGGGATGACACATTACCTAATCCTTCTACAAAATTACTGCCAGGGGAGAAAAGCACTATTTCAGAACTTTTTGTTGATACAGTACATGACGCTGAGCTTCCAATTATTTACGCAATCAATATTTATGGCGATGTTATTGCTTTTAACTATGAAACTAAAACAAAAAAGAGCCTAACTTTCGATTACCCTGCAGAAAGTATTTATATTACAAATGGAAAGCTTTTCATTACATTGTTAAAAGGTGATCATAGTTCTTATTGGTGGGAAGAAGAACAAGAAGGAGCAGTTGCTATTGTTGATGCATCGACATTTAAAACAATTAGCATTTTTGATATTTTAATAGATCCATACGATATCGTAGCTGATGATGAATATTTCTATGTATCATCCGGTTCAGGACAGTGGACGTATATTAAGAGCTATAGTATAAACTCTGGTATAGAGGTATCAACTCAATCAATTCGACAACAAAGTAATATCTTCTTACATCCAAGTAAAAACAGAATTTATGCAGTCGATTCAGATAGTTCTCCAAGAGATATGGAAGTATTTCCGATACAAAACGGTGTGATATCGAGTGGTGTGGATTCGCCGTATCATGGTGACTTCGAACTTATCCCTTATATGGTAATTTCACCTGATGGAAAATACATTTTCAATAATTATGGAACAATCTTTCTATCAAGTAGATTAAGAGCAACGGATATGACCTTTGTAACAGATATTGAAACAGGGTTTTATGATGTTGCGTTTAATGATGAACTAACTAAGTTCTATCTATCGGTTGAAGATTATATCTATGTCTATGATTATGAGAACTTTACACCATTAAATTCCTATTCATTAGTTGGGGAAGGTTACTTTCTATTTAACCATAATGGCAATTTAATCGTTGTTGGTGAAGAACTATCCCCAAGAACTGGTCTTTACAATACCTATGTATTAAAAGCAACGATGGATTAAATAACATACTAACAATAATTAATAGATAAAGCCCAAGCATTTTGATCGCTTGGGCTCTTAATTATAGTCAATATCCCCCAATTCCACCACCTAAATGATTGTTGTCAATTAATAAAACGAATAATTACTACAATAAAAAAACAGGTATGTACAAGGACACACCCGTCAGCTTAAATTATATTTATTTATTTGAAGCCTTTTAACTTTTCGCCAATAACTTCACTTAAAGAGAAACCTGATGTTTCTTCTGGTAATTCATAGTCAAATTCTTCTTCTTTTTCAGGGTTTTCAAGTGTTTCTTTAATACTTAATGAAAGACGCTTTTCTGTTTCATTAACATCAAGTACTTTCACTTGAACTTCTTGCCCTTCTTTTAGCTCTTCATGAGGAGTATTGATATGTTTATGAGAGATTTGTGAAATATGCACAAGTCCTTCAACACTAGGGAATACTTCTACGAATGCTCCGAATGAAACTAAACGTTTTACTGTTCCCGTTAAAACTGAACCTTTTGATACACGATCTTCAATATTAGACCATGGGCCAGGTAAAGTATCTTTAATAGAGAGTGAAATTCTTTCGTTTGTTGGATCAACTGAAAGTACTTTCACTTTTACAGATTGGCCTTTTGTAAGAACCGTATTGACGTCTTCAACGTGGTCATGAGAGACTTGAGATATGTGAACAAGTCCATCAACACCGCCAATATCAATGAATGCTCCAAATGGCGCGATACGTTGTACTGTACCTTCTAGTACATCGCCTTCTTTAATTCCACTTAATACTTGTTTCTTCTTAGAAGTTTTTTGTTCTTCAACAACTGCTCTATGAGATAAAATTAATCTTCCTTTATCTTTATCAAGCTCAGTTATTTTGAAGCTTAAAGTTTTACCTTTATAATCTTCAAAGTTTTCAACAAAGTAATCTTCTACTAATGATGCAGGAACGAAGCCACGTACGCCCAAATCAACAACAAGGCCACCTTTCACAACATCTTTCACTTCTGCTTCAAAAATTTCGCCAGCAGCAAATTTTTCTTCAAGTTGATCCCAGGCTTTCATAGCATCAACTTTACGTTTTGATAAGACAAAGTTTTCTTCTTCAACCTTTGTAATGATTAATTCTAATTCATCACCTACTGCTACAACATCAGATGCTTTTTCAATATGCAAACTTGATAGTTCGCTAATCGGTACTATACCATCAAAAGGTGCACCTTCTATTGAAACCGTCACTGCTTTATCTTCAACTTTGGCAGCGACACCTTTCACAATATCTCCTTCTCGAAATTCTTGGCCTAAATTTGCATTCATTTCTTCAGACATATGTAACCCTCCTTCGCATCTTCCAATTTCTATTTTATTAGATTACTTCTATAAAGACAAAAAATATTCCTCTTCTTTTTAGAAAAACTTGGCTGATAGTCAAAACTTTAGGTGATTCGACTTAGATGCAAGTTGGTTACCTGCCAAAAAAGTATCTATATATTGAAAATACGTGAAACTCTTTAAATTATTCCATTTTTTCTTTTGCTAATCTTAAAATAGACTTTGCTGCTTCTTCGATTGACAATTCTGTAGTATCTAAATAAATAGCATCTTCGGCCTGAACTAATGGAGATGCTTCTCGTTCACTATCAAATTTATCTCTTTGTATAATTTCTTGTTTTAAAGTCTCTATGCTAGAAGGTATTCCTCTTTTTTCGTTATCTATAAAACGTCGTTTAGCTCTTTCTTCAGCAGTTGCTGACATAAAGATTTTTAGTTCAGCATCTTTTAATACATGGGTAGCAATATCACGACCATCCATGACAATACCACCGCTTGCTGCTAATTCTTGTTGTTTTTTCACTAGTATCTCACGAATATTTGCATGTGCTGAAACTTCTGAAACATTCGCAGTTACCTCATTAGAGCGGATTAATTGCGAAACATCTACCCCATCTAGATAAACAAGTTGTCCATTTTCAGATGGTTTAAGATCAATCGAAGTTAATAAAAGCATTTTTTCTAAGGCAATTGCATCATTTAAATTTATGTTTTCTTTCATAGCTTTATACGTTACGGCTCTATACATTGCACCTGTATCGATGTATGTAAAACCAAGTTCTTCCGCTACTATTTTTGCAATTGTACTTTTCCCTGCGCCAGCAGGCCCATCAATCGCGATTTGAATTTGTTTTGACATAATATCCCTACTTTCCACTCAACATTTTACCATAGCTGTACTCGTATTTCATTTCAATAAAAGTGAGATGTCGATATTATATTTAGTTTAACCATAAAAAAGAAAAAGCCTCTATAAAGATAGGGCTTTTTTCATTTTAAATCGTCTTCAATTCTTTTTTACGATTCAGTAATTGTCTTTCGAAACAAAAACGTAAAAGAGTTTGTTTATCCATGTCCTCTGTATTAAGAAATTGGATTGACGCTTGTTTTAGATTATTAAGTTCGAAAATTCGAACCACAAGTGCTCTCGTTCTTACGTAACGAACTTCACCACTTGAAAATGGTAAAACAATCGTTAATTTAATCTGATTACCTATATTAAATGGTACGTTTGCGTTTAATATAAATGCTAACCCACCAGCGCTTATATCTTGTGTTACATATTGCGAAAGATGATTCTCAAATTCAACCGCCACATCAACAGATGCCTTTACTCGAACAAACTCTCTCCGTTTAATTTTAATAATTTCATCAACTGAAGGAAGTGAAATTACAATCATCGGTATATTATTAACTTTACGACCTATTACTTCAGTATTAAAAGCAAAACTATTTTTTTCTTCATCGATAAAAGTTACTCGAAACTGTGAACCATCAATTAAATAGGCTGTTCTATTGGTTAAAGTATTAACTGGATAGTTGATACTGAGTTCATAATCTGTACTTTCTACTACTTTAGAATGGAATTTTTCAAGTTTTTCTGTTGCTGAGATTGGTTCCAAAGTAAGTACTGTTCCAATTTTGATGTTCAATTGAATCGCCACCTCGTGCAATAATAAATGCATATTTTTATTATTACACGATTTAACTTTATTTTCTATATTTTTAAAATACAATTAGAATTACATCATGTATTCTACTTTAATGACGTCATGTGTTTCTGCATCTACAACAACTCTAAATGTCTCATTTAACTCGTTATCATAACGGGCTATCACTTCATAACACAGACGAAGTTCGAATAACTTATTTTCTGTATAAATCATTCTTTCTTCTTCTACAAAAGTTCCCGGACGGAAGAATTGTTTCCAATCAATTTCTTTAACAGGTTGTTCTTTAATCGTTTCTTTCTGAACATACTCCATCGCGTTTAATCCCAATAGTTCGCCACTATCTTTTGAAATTTTCAGCTGTATTCCATCAGGATACACATATGCGTTATCTTCACCATAAACGCGCGCTGTTGCTATATGGTAAGCTTCATGATTTTCTCTAAATTCTACTATTTGTACATCTTCATATCCAGCATTTTTCATATAACGTTCAGTTAATTCACGAATATCTTGTTGTGACACATTATTTTCTTCTTGTACAGGTCGTTCCGATAAAAATGATAAGATGTGACCACCTTTAACCGTAATATCCG
This sequence comes from Ureibacillus sp., assembly GCA_031178355.1. Classification (GTDB taxonomy): domain Bacteria; phylum Bacillota; class Bacilli; order Bacillales_A; family Planococcaceae; genus Ureibacillus. Next base: position 12,019 of record JAPSJC010000004.1, on the reverse strand, counting down.
CATATCCAATTCTACTTCCTTTTACAAATTGAATATGATAAAAAGGATAAGGTGCGTCATCTCTACTTTTTGTAACAGTATAAGCTGCTTCTTTAAGATCTGGTACTATTTTTTCGAGAACCGCAATTGCCTGTTCCTTTGTAATTTCCTTATCATCTAAATTTTGCAGCTCTCTCTTTTTCAGCCAGTCAGATTCACTCGCTGTTAATGGGAAATCAGTTTCAGAATAAGTTTTTAAGTTTTGTGCAATATTTTTAAACTGATCTTGTTCTGTTTCATCATTAATTGTTCTTTGCCACTTCGAGAAATCTCCATCATGTTCGAAATACCTTGAAGTAGCAACTTCCCATTCATTTGATAATGTTCTCAAATTACTTCCCACTACGGTCATTTTTTCATGCCAAGCCTCATAGTCTCCTTTTTCAGCAGCTAATCTAGCTTCTTCACCGATGTTCCCTATATATCGCATCCAGTTATTTGCTACTTCTCTACTTAAAGGCAAACTACTAATTGATGCGCGTAGTTGGTCACTTAAGCGCCAAATATTGTCTAACTCAGTATTTAGAGCATTTTGGTCTTGAAATAATAGAGACTGATTAACTGAAGTATGAAGGGTAGTCAAAGTTTCTGACGCAGTTGTTAAGGCATTGGTATATTGTGCGTGAATTGTGCGCTCTAATTGTTTGTTTTCATTTCTAACTTCAAATGAGTATAATCCTAGTGCTAATACAGCTATTGCCAATAGATAGACGGCGTTTTTCATAATGTCCTTGTCCCTCCTTTAGTAGCAGAATATATGTTCACCTATTTGTTTAATTTGGGGTCTTGACCAAATCCAGCTACTCGTTGCTGTTTTTGGGTTAAAATAGTACAAGGCATTTTCTGTTGGATCCCATCCATTCATGGCATCAAGCACTGCTTGTTTGGCGCGCTCATTGGGTGTTAACCAAATCTGACCATCTGCAACAGCAGTAAATGCTCTTGGTTGGAAGATAATTTCCGAGATTGTATTTGGGAAGTCTGGTGATTCAAGGCGATTTAATATAACAGCAGCAACAGCGACTTGTCCTTCGTATGGTTCACCACGCGCTTCGCCATATACAGCATTCGCCATTAACTGTAAGTCGCGCTCAGAATATTTAACTGGTAATTGGACAGTCGTAGCATTATTTTGTCCCCCACCACCGTTTGAACCAGCACCTGCTTTTGTCTGTTGTGCGAGTGGTGTATTTCCATAATGAGTAAATCGATTTCCCTGTGCAATTTGTTGACGAACCCATTCACCATGGTACTGACTTGCCCTAACGAGGTTGGTTTTAGTAGTGGGACCAAGGATTCCATCGACCCCAATTCCCCATTGCTGCTGGAAATTACGTAGCGCCCAATATGTTCCATAGCCAAAAATCCCATCAATTTTACCATTATAAAACCCTAACCATTGTAATCTAGCTTGTAATTCTATTACGTCATCACCTGATGAGCCTCGTTCAAGAAGTCTATCAGAGAATGCGTGTACTTCTTGTGATTGATCAATAGAAGAAGCAATTCCAAAGATACCAAGTACTAAAACAATTGTCATAAGTAATCTTCTTATCATCTAATTCACTCCTTTTTCATAGCATGTAAAAAAGTGAATGTTTTATACGTTTAAAAATAGAAAAACAGCACAATAATTCAATAATCTGAATTAAGTGCCGTTAATTGAATTTTTTTTGTTCAATTAAATGTTCTACTAAATGTTGGTGGGCTAATTTCACTTTTTTTAAAGCTAACCACCACAAAAATAGCATAAATGGAGCTACTAAATAGACCCAATGACCTTCAAACGAAATAATACTATTATATATAAGATGTAAAAATAGTGGTGCTAAAAAAGCTAATAGTAAATACTCTGTAGCACGATCATTTCTTGCAAATTTACTTTTTCCGAAATAATATCCCATTACTACACCAAATAATGCATGACTACTAACAGGTAATATTGCTCTCAAAAAAGCAGTATCTATACCAAATGAAATTAAGTATAGTACATTTTCAACTGTAGCAAATCCTAGTGAAACACATGCACCATATAATATACCGTCATACGGATCATCAAATTCAACATGACCATAAATGATAACAAATATAACGAGCCATTTGAAGAATTCTTCTATTGTACTAGAAAAAACGACATTCGCTAAAAAAAGGTTTGTAAATACACCTTCTTCTTGCAACACATATTGGATAAACATGATTGGAAATGTAATAAGTGCCCCATAAATAAAAGATTGAAACAATGTCTTACGTGGTTCTGTTGACATTTGATTGCGTAAATAAAAATAACTGAACAACGCAAGGCCTGGAGCTATCGCAGCAGACAATAATATAAACATGTCGATTTGCTCCTTTTACAGACTTGACTTTAAAATATTATACATTAAAACTAGTATAAGAAGTATTTTAAAAGGAGAATAAATAATGAAAAATAACATTTTGCTTATACATACTGGTGGAACCATCTCCATGCAAATAAATAGTGAAACAGGTTCGGTTACACCTTCTGATTCAAACCCAATTGTCGGTTTAAATAGTAAGTTAGATCAGTTTGCGAATATTATAGAAATTGAAGCTTTTCATTTACCATCACCTCACATCACACCTGTAGAGATGTTACAATTAAGAAATTTAATTGTGGAGTCAACAAATAAATACGTCATTGACGGGGTTGTGATTACACATGGTACGGATACGTTAGAAGAGACCGCATACTTTTTAGATTTGACAACGAACTTTGAATTTCCAATTGTTTTAACAGGCGCTATGAGATCTTCAAATGAATTAGGTGCAGATGGTGTATATAATTTAGTAGAAGCCATTCGGGTTGCTTGTAGTGAGGACGCAAGGGGTAAAGGGGTACTTGTCGTAATGAATGATGAAATACATCAAGCCTTTAACATTACGAAAACATCTACTTCAAGTGTAAATACTTTCCAAAGTCCACAATATGGGCCAATTGGATTAATTACAAAAAAATTAGTTCACATTCATCAATCACCCGTGAAAAGAAGATATGTAGAAGTTGAAGATCTACAGAAAAGAGTCTCCATGTTGAAAGTATATGCTGGAATGGAAGGAGATATTTTAGAATCCTTCTTACAATTGAAATATGATGGTTTAGTGTTAGAGGGATTAGGTCAAGGAAATGTTCCACCAGCAGTTGCAAAAGGCATTAAGAGATTACTCGATGCAAACATTCCTATAATTTTAGTATCACGATGCTTTAACGGGATTGCAGAACCCGTCTACGGTTATGAAGGCGGCGGTAAAATGCTTGAGGATATGGGTGTAATTTTTGCAACAGGGATAAGTGGTCAAAAAGCTCGACTAAAATTACTAATCGGGTTAAATCAAGTAAATTCACCTGTAGATTTAAAGGAGTTTTTTAATTAGGTAGCGTTGAAAGTAGTTTTCTGTATTTTGTTTAACCTCTAGACAACTTCGCGTACCATTGTCTCGTTGTTCACTTTTGTCCTTGAGACCACTTCTCGAGGACACTTTTTTATTGATTACTAAGACCGCTTCCCTGGGTCTAAAAACGTATGAAATAAGCGGCGTTCACATCCCCACCGCCGCTTAATATCTATTTATTCAAAATGTGTTGTGCTATTAGTCCACCGTGGAATTTCCCATTTTCGATAAAAATTTCATTTGCATTATTTCCTGCAGCTAAAACCCCTGCGATAAATAAATTATCTATATTTGTTTCCATTGTCTCCGGATTGTACGTGGGACGTCCTGTTTCTTCATCTATTCCTACACCTATCTTTTGGATAAAAGTGTGATCTGGATGATAGCCAGTCATGGCAAAAACAAAATCATTTTTCAAAACTCGCTCTTTATCCTCTACAGTTAACAAGACTTCATCTTCTTTAATTTCATGTACTTGACTTTTAAAATGCATTTCAATCTCTCCATGTCGTACTAGAGCATCAAACTCAGGTAATATCCAAGGTTTGACACTAGTAGAATATTCACTACCTCTATAGGAGACTGTGACACGCGCCCCAGCTTTATGTAGCTCAAGCGCTGCATCTACTGCAGAGTTTTTACCTCCAACTACTAAAACATCCGTATCGAAAAATGGATGTGCTTCTTTAAAATAATGGTACACCTTTGGTAAATCTTCACCAGGTATATTCATGTAATTTGGTTGATCATAATAACCAGTTGCTAAGACCACATATGATGTAACATATTCGTTTTTATCTGATTTCACTACAAATGTGCTATCTTGTTGTTTTTCAACAGATTCCACCTTTTCAAACCTGTTAACTTGAAGTTGTTTCATTTTTACGACTTCTCGGTAATAAACGAGGGCTTGATTCCGACGAGGTTTCCGTTCTTCTATGATAAACGGGACATCTCCAATTGCTAATTTTTCACTCGTGCTAAAAAATGTTTGGTGTGTAGGATAATTATAAAGGGCATTCACCACGTTCCCTTTTTCAATAATAACTGGTTTTAATCCGATATTTTGCAATTCAATTGCAGCAGAAATACCGCAAGGACCTCCCCCAACGATAATCGCATCTACTTTTAACATATTTACATCTCCTTAAACGAACCTAGTATTATTATAGCGTGATTTTAATAATCGTTTAAGACTTCGCTTGAAATTTAATATCAATCAAATGACTTTCAGGTTTCGCTCCTAACCGCATTGGTACTAACGTTGTTCCATATCCATTGCTAATTAAAGTCGGAACACCATTCTTCATCAAAAATGAACCTCGCGGATGAATGCCAAATGGACCAAAACGAATTTGACCGCCATGTAAATGACCACCCATTAAAAAATCAACTTTAAAGTGCTCTTGTACTTTAGGAAATACTTGTGGATTATGTGCGATAAAAATGATATAGTCTTCTCTTTTACATTTTTTAAACGTATTCTCTAAAGAAGTATTTTTAGAAACTGTAAAGTCAACCGCACTTAGCCACACTTTATTTTTACTTTTAAGTAACACAGCGTCATTTTCAATAATTTGAACGCCCGTTTCTTCAAAAATATTCTTTAGTCTTGTTTCCCCAACTTCCCGATCATTATTTCCCCAGACAAAATAGGTCGGTCCTAATGTGGTCAGTAAATGTAAATTGGCATAGATTCGTTCAACTGGTGTACGTTTATCCGCCAAATCTCCACCTATGATTACCGCATCAACCTTTTTCTTAATACCTTGAATCATTTCTTTGTTTATTTGGCGAACATGTATATCAGAAATAAAATATAAAGTTATATTTTCACGTTGTCCAACTAACTCGATGTCATGTTGTAAAACATTATTTTCAAAAGCTTCCTTAACCATATATAGTACGAAAGTTATAACTACAAGTATGATTAACGCAAAGTAAATCAAATAACAATCCCCTTTCTATACAACAAAAGAAAAAGACGATACAGTTTAACAAACCGTCGCCTTTAAAACTTTAGTACTTACATACTATATGAAAATGATTGTAATTCATTTACAACATAAAGAAAAATAATCTGTACCAAATTAAGGGATGATTAATATTTGGCCAGCTTGAATATCAGGTGATTGAAGTCCGTTCGCTTGCATAATTGCCTCTACGGTTGTGTTATGGTTAGTTGCAATTCTGTATAACGTTTCTCCTTCATTTACTTGGTATTCTTTACCCGATACTTGTTCATTAGCTTGGGATGTATCATTCGTATTTTGTTGTGGATTTTGCTGTTCTACAGCTTGTCCATTATCTGTACTCGCATCGTTATTTTCTGTATCGTCTTGCTTTAAATCTGGAGTTTCATTTTCAGACTGGCCATCTTCAGCTTCATTTTCTTCAACCTCGTTATCAGTTATAACGTTTTCTGAACCTTCTTTACTAACATTCGTATTTCTCTCAACTTCTATTGATTCTTCCTTACCTTCCGCTAAACTTATTTTGGTTGGTGTATAGAATCCCCATATATATACTAAAACGACAAGTGGAATGAAAATAAAAATAACTGTTAATGTAGCCAACAACGGATCTCTTCGTTTTGGTTTTTTATGTTTAACTATACGAGAGCGTGACTGTCTGGAGTTAGGTTGTTGCTCGATTTCAATTGATTGACGATGTTCTTCTATTTTCTCTCTATAATCCTTTTTACTCATAATTTGCCACCTCCGACACTTTCTGTATCATATTATGACGAAAAAAATAGAAATTGTAAATGTATCAAATACTATTTTCATAGAATACGTCGAAATTCAGTGAAGAGAAGTTTCAAATAAATACACTTTATTTAGTTACCAATTAATATGCTCTCAATTCTTTTTTTCCATGAGTTATTTTCAATGGGAATTTCTTCAATCTGTCGTTGATTAATGATTTGATCATACTGAATTCCGCAAACTTCGCAACAGTTGTTAGGACGACTTTCTAACGGTTGTCCAAAGTATTGAACTAACACTTTCCTCATACAATCTTCCGTTTGGACAAATTTCATCATTTCATTAACATCCTGCATTTTATCAATCCGCATTTTATTTAATCTTTGCAGGACAAACGCACTAGTTTCTTGGTTCATCCAATAATCTAACACACGAAAAGCAGTTTCAGAAATTTCTTCATTTTGAAACATGTTATGTGGATTTTCATTCCGTAAACGATAATTTTCATAGAGATGAACATGATGTTCAGAAGGTAAATCATCTGTTGCGAGCATTTTTGCAAAATGTTCGTCACCTTCAGCATAAAGTAGAATAGCTAAAGCATCGTTTCCATCTCTTCCCGCTCTTCCAATTTCTTGCATATAATTTGCAATATTTGAAGGTATAGTATGATGGATTATTTGTCTCACATTATCCTTATGTACTCCCATTCCGAATGCATTTGTAGCAACAATCCATTTGATGGTTCCTTCAAGAAATTGCTGCTGAATAAACTGTCGATCCAAGGTTTCCTTACCTGCATGATAACTAGCAACCGAGATCCCAACGTTTAATAGTAGGTTACTGATACTCTCGGCTTTCGTTCTCGATTGTGTATAAATGATCCCAGGACCTTCTGTTTCTAACACATGATTGATAATCCATTCCACTTTGTCTTCATGATGTTGGAATAGTCGTTTTGAAAGGTGTAAATTTGGACGATCAACTGAATGAATATATTGAAATGGATTATTCATTTTTAAGTAACTTTTTATATCCCCAAGTACTTTGTTAGTTGCCGTAGCGGACAAAGCAAGTATTGGCGACCGGTTTTCATAGTCAAATAGTTCCCCAATCCGTAAATAATCTGGTCGGAAATCAAATCCCCATTGAGAGATACAATGCGCTTCATCGACGACAATCAGTGATAACTTCAACTGTTTTAAACGTTCTTTTACTTGTTGTTGTAATAACATTTCAGGTGAAATAAAAATAAAACGATACTGATGTAAGTAGTTTAGTGCATACTGTTTTTGCTGCTGGTTTAAAAATGAATTCAACGCAATCACACGTTTTTCACCTAGTAATTTCATTTGGGTCACTTGGTCCTGCATTAAAGATAGTAGTGGAGAGACAATTAGAACTGGCGCGTTAAAAAGATAGCCAGGTAGTTGATAACAAAGGGACTTTCCCATACCAGTAGGCAGTAAAGCGATGACGTCTTTCCCATCCACTAATCGCTCGATTACTTCCTTTTGACCAGGACGAAACGAACGATGCCCAAAGTGTTTATATAAAATTTCTTCTAATTGCATCATTTCAATCTCCTCTTGCTAAAACAAGTCTTAACTGAAAATAAGATAAATTAGGTACTACTTCACGTAATATTTTCAGTTGTTTAGTTTGATAATTTTCAATTGCATTTAATACGTTTTGTACGTCTTTTTCATTCAAAAAATTTTGATAAGGGAAATTACGATCATTCATCGCGAGTTCTACTATATGGTCTTCAATGGTACTTGTCTTCAATTTTCGAATGATACTAATTTCATCAATTGAATAGCCCTTTTTAAATAGTTGAGCTGTTTGGTTTGCTGAATCGGTTAATGGAAGTTCAATTCGTACCTGATGAGCGATTTTAGAAAGTAAAGGGTATTTCCCTTCTATCGAAGTAATTTCATCAATCCAACTATGTAGACATGCAATATATAAAAGTTGAACATCCATTTCTGTTAAATTTTCATGAAGACTTATTTGTTGCCATGTAAAGCCCGGTTGTTTCATACCACCTAACCTTTTTACAACTATTGTTTTTTCACGATCATCATTCGTTAGCTGCTCTAAACTTGATACGATTTCTTCTAAAAGTGTTTCTTGGAATTGACCATTGTCAAATTGATTCGATTTTAGAAAATTTTTAACCCAATGTTGAACTACCTCATTTTGTTGTATTGGGATAAATTTCATATCGCCTTTTCGCTGATGGGATAATGTCTGGACGATTAATGAAAGCCGAGCGAAAAAAATATGTTCATTTCCACGGTAATGCCAACCATCGAATGATAATTTCACTGTGTTTTTTAATCTTGATAGCCCTGAGACTGTTAATTTATAGCGATTATCTGGTAGTATATTTATGTATTGATGATCTTTTAATAGATTAATTTGATCATCAAATATTTTTCTATTTAATTTTGGTAATAGTCCAAAAAAATCATGTAATCGAAAAATGCCTACGTCCTGGATCGTTTGTCCTGAACGCTTTCCACGTAATAAATGATACACAGCAGAAACGGTTCGTTCTCCATTAAATTCCTGGAGTAATTTTAAGACTAAAGTTTGAAATATCAAAAACAAACCCTCCAAAATTGTAGTATTATGTTGAAAAGTCCATTAAACCGATTTAGAATAGTAAGGAGCTCTTTTGCAGCAGACGGAAAAGGAGAAGATGAAATGCCAAAATTTACAATTGTAGATAAAGATACATGTATTGCTTGTGGCGCTTGCGGTGCGGCTGCCCCTGATATTTATGATTATGACGATGAAGGTATTGCCTTCGTTATTTTAGATGATAACATGGGGACTACAGAAGTTCCAGAAGATCTACTAGAAGATATGCAAGATGCATTTGAAGGTTGTCCAACAGACTCTATTAAAGTTGCCGACGAGTCATTTGAAGGAGACCCATTAAAGTATGAATAAGAAAAGGACATGGTTTTCCATGTCCTTTTTATTTTGCCTATTGTGCCCTTTTCATAATATAACTCGCAAGTAGTAAGAAACATCCTAACCCAAACGGTGTAAAATATGAAATATATAACAATGGCCCAAGTGGCTCCATTAAGAAGTTTAGAAAGAAACCAGTAAAAAATAGTAATCCTCCTAAAATACCAAACACCCTCGGAGCCTTTCTTTTATTCTTCATCATAAAAATTACATTTACGATTAACATCAACCCTGTAATCACTAGTATCAGAGAAAGCAATAATGAGCCTAAATGAAGTGTCTGATTTTCTTTATTAACGAATGGCCAAATACCCCATAGAATAAGTAACCAACCAAAAAATGTAAATGAAAGTTCAAGTCCGAATTCAATGGTGCTTTTCGTCTTGCCCTTTGGCAAAGACTGAATGAATTGGTCAGCATATTGTTCTGGGTCACTTCCGAGAACTTCTTCCGCACTCATTCCTTCTTGTTGACCATTAAGAAGCTGATTTAATATATTTAATAAAGCTTCTTCAAATGCCTTCTCATTACTAAAATGATTCATTCTTATGTACATTAGCAAATTTTCATAATAGGAATTATTCTCAGGAGTTAATAATTTACGTTTTTTTTTATTTTGTTCGATTAATTGGTTCACGTTCAATGTCATAATATCCCTCCTTTTATCAAAGGTACTATAATTGTATTGATATTTACAGAAATAACTGTTACTATTACTTTAGTAGTTGGTACTAATAACTGATAATATTATTATTTTAATAAAGGGGCCGAAACTGAAATGGACGTTTTTCAATTAAAAAATAAAAACATCGTCGTAATGGGTGTTGCAAATGAACGAAGCATTGCATGGGGAATTGCAAAAAAACTATTAGAAGTTGGCGCTAACGTAATCTTTACCTACCGTAAAGAACGTTCTAAAGGTAAAATTGAAAAAGTTTTAGCTGCTTATACAGATCACAATACGGATGTTATTGAATGTGATGTTAATAGTGACGAAAGCATTGCGAAAGCATTTAACGAAATCGGTGGAAAATATGGTGTAATTCACGGGATTGTTCACTCCGTTGCATTTGCACACGCCGAAGATTTACACAGTCGTTTCGTAGAAACTTCTCGTGATGGTTACGCTTTTGCACAAGATACAAGCGCTTATTCATTAGTTGCTGTTGCAAATGCTGCTCGTCCATTCATGACTGAAGGTGGCTCTATTGTAACAATGTCTTACTTAGGTGCAGAACGCGTACTAGATGGTTATAATGTGATGGGCGTTGCTAAAGCAGCACTTGAAGCTTCAACACGTTACTTAGCTCACGATTTAGGAGTAGAAGGAATCCGAGTGAACGCGATTTCAGCTGGTGCAATCCGCACATTAGCAGCAAAAGGTGTTCCTAGTTTCAATACGATCCTTCATCAAATTGAAGAAAAGTCTCCATTAAAACGTAATGTTACTTCAGAAGAAGTTGCTAACATGACAGTAGTTATGTTAAGTCAACTGTCAAGCGGTGTAACTGGAGAAACAATTTACGTTGATTCTGGATACAATATTATGGGATAAAAAACAGCACCTCTCGCAAAGTAATTTTGTGTGAGGTGCTTTACAAATTGTAATGTTACGTTAAAAAGAATAGATGCGCCTAGCAATCTTATATTTTTAAATGGTAGAACGATAATTTCTATAACATTTCCTCCAGTTACATTGAGCCCTTTAGCGTTATTCCTCTAATAGATTATTTAACATCGCATCGGTAAGTGGCCCAAGAATTTGTTTTTCAAGGTTTCCCTTTTCATCAATGATGTATGTTGTTGGAATTGTAATCACTTCATATTGATCCGTTATTTCCCCTGTTTCATCAAGTAATATTGGGTACGTAATCCCATAATAATCTCTAAAATCACGAATGACATCTATACCGAGATCTTCTTCGGTGATGTTTAACCCTAACAACACAACATTATGTTTCATAGCAGTTGTCTCATAAAACTTTTGTAGTTCTGGAATTTCCTCTTGGCATGGTGGACACCAAGTTGTCCAAACATTTAGTATGACTCGTTTACCAAGGAAATCCGATAATTGCACTGTTTTTCCATCTAAAGTTTTTGTAACGAATTGCGGAGCGGGAATACTGACGTCCACAACTTCGGTCGTATTGATTTCATGGTTATGACCATCGTGAATTGAGTGACTATCAATCGCACTTTCATCGTGAGCGTGATCATGCTCATCATGATTATGGTCCTCATACATTTCGTGATCCTGTTCCTTAGTACTCCCAATATGTTCATTTACTAAAGATGTCTCTTTGTCAGCTTCTTGAGCAATTTCTATATCATGACTTCCGATTGCGATTGATTGATTAGAAGAATTTTTAGTTTGAAAAAAATTAGAATAGATTGTCCAAATGAATGCACCTATGATAACCGCTATTAAGCTATAACTAATCCACTTTTTCCGCACACACTTCTCTCCTTTAACAAACTACTCAGCATTTTCATCTTTAACAATATATGTTTCACAATTATTATAATGAAATTAAAAATAGAAAAGCACTCGTCACTGGATTGTTTCGAATGCTTTGTAAGTGGAATTCGATATGTACTTCAAAAATAGTATTGTTACATATAATGTTACTACTCGCTTGTTAGACTACTTGTTCGGAGTTGTTATTGTTATTTAAAAATGCAAATAGATACTAGCGCTAAAAGCGCTAGTATCTATTATTATAGTAAACTAAATTTTCAGAATTGTTTGTGTACCTGGTACACTTCTTAATAGTTTTGTAGATATTGGTCGCGTTCCCATGGGTGTACTGCGATTCGGAACATATCAAACTCAATTTCTTTTGCTTCTTTGTAGTTTGAATAGATGTGCTCGCCTA
>JAPSJC010000098.1 GCA_031178355.1 Ureibacillus sp. | reverse complement strand
CGCAGGAGCAAGAATAAGAAAGGGAGAAAAGCATTCAAGAGAAGTCAAGAATTGAAATTCCATTTTGTGAAAATCTCTGCGTCTATAGGCAAAGCGAAAAACATAGCTGAAAATTTATAAGAAGATTAGTGGTATGTAATGCATAGCATGTATAGAGGAGGGACGAAGATTCCAACAATTTATAATCGACAGGCGGCTGTACAATATGCAAGAACTTGGTGGGATGGGAGAAACCCACGTTATCCAGACTTTGTAGATGATTGTACGAATTTCATCTCTCAATGTTTGAGAGCGGGTGGTGCACCTATGACAGGGATGCCGAATCGTGGTAGAGGTTGGTGGATTACAGATGGATGGCAAACAGGAAGACCTGGACAATTTGCAAGAGAAACATGGAGTTATAGCTGGTCTGTAGCACATGCATTTAAGATACATCTTGATAATTCAAAATCAGGGCTGACAGCTAAAAGAGTATATTCTCCATCTGAATTAACGATTGGTGATGTGATTTGCTATGACTTTGAAGGGGATGGAAGAGTAAATCATACGACTATTGTGACGAGTATGGTGAATGGAGTTCCTTATATCCATGCTCATACAGTCAACAGTGCGGATCGCCATTATGATTATAGTAATTCAAGAGCATATACGCCAAAAACGGTTTATTTTTATTACAAAATTGATGATGTGTTTAACTAGGATTAATAGTAGTGACAATTATCCATAGGAATTAGTACTCCAAATTTACATTACTAGACCGTGATATATTGTTAACCATGGGAAATACGTTATACTTAATGGAGCAATTAGTTTTTAAGGAGAATAAAACAATGAGTTTACAATCTTTATCAGTAAGAGAAGCAGTAGTAGGAAGACGTTCCATAAAGAAGTTCAATGGTCAACCAGTTGAAAGAGAAGATATTATGCAGATTATTGAGTACGCTGTATGGGCGCCTAATCACCAAAATAGAGAACCGTGGCGAATGGTTGTAGCATGTGGCGAAGAATTGAAAGAACTTCATCAATTGTTACGTAATACAGTAATTCCAAAGTGGCAAGATCTAACTCAAGAAGATTTAGATAAAAAAATGCAAAAATTTACAACTCCAGGAGCGTATATATTTGTAATAGTTCCAGAGGATGTGAGACAAAATATTCGTTTAGAAGATTTTGCGGCTGCGAGTTCTATGATTCAAAACTTACAACTTTTAGCTTGGGACCTTGGGATAGGTTCTTGTTGGAAAACACCTGATTTTCTAGATGCACCTGTTTTCCGTAAGTCAATAGGAGCCAAACCAGGCGAGAGAATTATTGCAATGCTTCAATTAGGGTACTTTGACGAGTTACCAAAGGGGAAAGAGCGAAAGAAACCAGATGAACTAGTGACTTTCTTTAGTTTGAACGGCGAAGAATAAGGCAAGACCTCATAAAATAATAATGCGCTTATCCTATTCGTGCTGGATAAGCGTATTTTAATGTAGTTTTTTTGTAATTTATACAGTAAGAGCAAATTGTTTTGAATGAATATCTAATTCTTGCATAAACCAACCATCTTCTATATGCGTAGATAAATTCACTGTATCGTATCTTTTTAGTATTTCTTTAACATTTGTTAGTCCGATGCCACGATTTTGTCCTTTAGTAGAAAAACTTTCTTGATAAATCTCATTTAAATTAATCGTTACATTTTCAATTGTATTATCAACACAGATCAAAATGGAGTCATGACACGTTTTCATAAATGCAATACATATTTGAGCCCCTACATGATTAACACATGCTTCAATTGCATTATCAGTTAAAATTCCAATAATACGTGTTAAATCTATAATATCCATGTTTATGGATTCTATCTCATCTGGGATCTCCACATTTAATTTAATACCAAGCTGATCAGCATGAATGACTTTTGTAGCGAGTAATCCTTTTAACTCTACGACTTTTAAGTTATCTAAATTGCGGAAAACTTCATTTTTAAAATACGTGCTTTGTTCGGCTTTTAATATATGAGTCTGGAAATATTGCTTTAAACCATGCAAGTCTTCATTTTCTAAATACCCACGAATGGTCAATAAGATGTTAGCGTAATCATGCTGAAATTTATGCATTTCTTTATTAATTTTTTCAAGAGATTGCATATATTTCATGTATTGTTGATTTTCTATTTCAAGTTTTTTTAATTCCTTTTTCATTTTAACGCTCTTAGCTGAAATTCTATAGAGGATGAACATACAAGATACATAAACCAGTTCTAATGCAAGGTGAATTCTAGATACACCAGGTTCTTCGTTAACAAATGGTAATAAGACACTTAAATAAACAATAAAAATAGTTAAGGATGAAGTAAAGACGATTAAAAAACGTGCCTTTAAAGAAAAAGTTATAGTTGGATACGCTTTCAAAATAAACTTCTTATAAAAATAGGCAAAGATGATGAAAGTTGTAAAACAGATAGAAAAAAGTATGTACGAACGAAGAGGTTGGTCTATAGATAGTAATAAAGAAAATCTATAAGAAATGTTTTCAGAAATAATTCCGCCAAGTACTAAGGAACACAAATCAACATAAGCTCTTAAAGATTGACTTAAATAACTAAAGATGATTAAAGAAGAAATAGTAAGGTAAGCAATAAATATAAATTTATCGATCAAAAGTAGTGACATAGATGGGATGATTATTAATACAGTAGATATTAAGATGGCCTTAAATGTTGGCTTAATATGTAATGTATAGAAAAGTGTTAAGAAAAGAATGGTTACTTCAATTAGGGGAAATGCATTAATAAGCATAGAATAAAAACACCTCGTTCCACATCAATATGTATACAATTTCAAATATTCAGACAATAATATCAAAAAAAATATATCTAACTGTATAAAACTATGCATAAATTATATAAGACTACTATTTATTTGACTATTAGATACATATTAACACGTTTTTCCAAATTAATAAATATTTCTTCTCAGTTGTTTTTGGTAATTTTTTATCGATTTATTAATTATTTGAAGTTAATTTGTTAAAAATAAAAAATATTTAATTTTTTTAATTAAAAAAATTATTATTAAACAAATAATATACTGGAAAAAATCCCCACTCACTATATGGAGAGGGGATTTTCATTCATACGTTTTTCAGGGATATATTCATAGGTTTTACTTGGCTTTATTTTAGTAAATTTCTTACGCCAATCTTGATATAACGTAATAACTTGATCGTATGCTCTGCTATCTTCTTTACGAACGTGTAGAATCATATCATAGTATACTTCTACAGCTTCACAAAACTCTTGTCCAAATAATTTGCAACAAACCTCTTTATCGACACGCCCGTGTTGGATGCCAGTTGAAATGGTTTTTAATTGATACAATGCATCATGTATATCAAATTCTTCTCGAGTCGAAACTTGATCTCTCGTTAATGGATAATCATATTTAAAATTATGAATCCCTTTTATATCTGATACAAACGATGTGTCATAGTATGCCAAATCGAAGACATTTGCTTTATACTTGCGCAAATGAGGGATAATTGTTTCGGTAAATCGGTCAGCATAAGTTATAGCTTTTTCTGTTGCATCTCGCTTGTCCTTAACTAAATCGATTTTGACAATTTTATTTAATCTTAACCAAACAATTGCTAGTAAAACTACTGTGAATAAAAGAATAGCGGTTTCAATAGGGTTTTGTTGCACTAATGTAAATAGTACTTGATTCCAGTTCTCCAAATGTTCTCACTCCCATTCAATGAAAATATATTTATTTCTAGTATGATAGGTAATAAAGGATTCTATTCTTCATATGCAAAAAAAATAGTGAATATGAGTGATAGATTATAAAAAAAAGATTAAAAATGACAGATATTATGAGTTTTTATTTATAAAAATAAGAGTGGACTAATTTTTATGAATTCCCTTCATGTATCGTAGGGAAGAGGGTGAATGTTTTTTTATATTTTTGAAAGGAAATTTCTCGCTCTTTATATCATACTTCTTCAAGCAGATTAGTAAATTACATTAATAAGCGGAAGAGAAGGATACTTCCTGTCTGGAGGAGTATATGAAGATTCTGTTGAGATTCTATTTAATCAGTACGCATATCATATATTTATTGTCTATGTATGTCTGGCTAAAGGTTGTTTTCTTCGCATACTTTTTTATAAGTAATACATCAAACTTTGAGTTTGTCATTGGGCTAATAGCATTACCAGTGTTTGCTTATCCTTTTGTAACAATTTTCTGTTCCATATACGGGTGGAAGAATTACATGGTGAAACCTATTTCGATATTGTTTGTAAATTTTATACCGATGTTTTGGGTAATTGGATATTGGATTTTTTGGTTATTGTGGAGTATAAGGTGAAGAAATTTATTTTATATGGTTGATTCGCTTATTTAAGAAGCTATTGGAATAAGTTGTCGCATTTTTGCAGTTAAATAATAAAGTAAACATACTCGTCCTAGGTAAAACGTAGATTATAGTAAGGTCCTTACTTGAAGGTGGCTTGTGACATCATTTTACTTGGGGGAGAAAGATGAAACTGTATTTAATTGCAACGCAGGTCGTATATTATGTGGCATTATTACCTTGGATCTTTTTTTGGGTGATGGCCTTTATAATGATTATGCATGCCCCAACTTCTCAAAATACAATTTTATTTACTCTAACCACACTCTATCCTATTGCTGTTATTGTTTGTACTATTATTGCCTGGTACTTCCATATGAATAAAAGAAGTGTATCAATTGCGATTAACTTTATTCCTGCAATTTGGTTAATTTATTATTATATGTTGTAAAAAGTAAAGGGTTTCAAGTAGTTGGTAATTGTACAACTCCTTGAAACCCTATTTTCAATATAAGAACGTTGTTAATTGTCTTCTTTTCTAACTAATAACGACACACATTCAACATGCACAGTATGCGGGAATAAGTCTACTGGTTGAACTGTTACAAGTTCGTACCCAAATGGTTCTAATTCTTTAATATCTGTTGCAAATGTATCTGGGTTACAAGAAACATAGACAATACGTGATGGTTTTGTACGGCCGATTCTACGCATTACTTTACCACCAGCACCTGAACGCGGTGGATCAACCACTAATAGCTCAGGAATGCCGAAAGTTTCTAATACTTCAACTAATCCGTGTCTTGCATCTCTTGCTAGGAAATGTGTATTTTCAATACCATTATCTTTTGCATTACGTTTGGCTGACTCAATTGATGTCTCCACAATTTCAATTCCAGCAAGTTGCCCCACGCGGCTAGCAAATGGAAGGGAGAACGTACCAACTCCACAGAATAAATCAATCATTTTTTCACTCTCTTTTGGTTGACCCATTTCTAATGCTAATTCAACTAGTTTTTGAGCTTGAGTTGGATTTGTTTGGAAGAATGTATCAAACCATAGACGATAACGGTAACCTAACATTTCATCGTATATAAAGTCACGACCAGCTAGTACATGTGTGTTTTCTGATTGAGTTCTGTCAGCCCAATCTCTATTTTCAAGCCATAATAAGCTTTGCACTTTAGGGAATTTCGCCGTAATTCGGGCAACTAAATCTTGTACAGCATTTTCCAATTCGCCTTTTGGTGCTTCAGTAACGAATAAGGCAAGCATCATTTCTTCTGTCGCAAATGATTGACGTACCATTAAATGACGAAGTAACCCTTCATGTTCATCTTTGTTATATCCAGGAAGTTTATGATCTTTTGCCCATTTGCCAACTTCTAATGCAGCTTCAACCATTTCTTCCCGAGCAATTAAGCAAGTTTCAAGAGAGATAACATTTCTGAAGTTACCTTGTTCATGTAGACCAAGATCACCGTCTTTAGAGAATGTAAACTCCATTTTATTACGGTAGCGCCAAGGGTTTTCCATACCGATTGTATTTTTTACAAGACTTGGATCAAATCCTTGTGCTTCAATTACTTCTTTTACATAATCTGTTTTATGGTTTAACTGGCCTTGATATTCCCAGTGCTGCCAAACACATCCTCCACAAAGGTCGAAATGTGGACATTCTGGTCCAATTCTTTCAGGGTGAGGGTGTTGGATTTCATTTAAAGATGCTACAACTCTTCCTTTTTGCCCATATTTTAAAGTAGCTTTTACTTTTTCACCTGGCAATGTTTGTGGTATCGTTAATCTTAATTTTTTTTGTTTAGGTTTTGCGTCGTCATTCTCACGATGTACAACTGCTTGTCCCGCACCTTTTGCATCTAGTCGAAGTATTTCTGTTTCTAAAATTTCTCCTTTTATATAGTGCAATTGTGATTCTCCTTTTCTAACTTTCTAATATATAAAGCATGCAACATGCATAATTTCAAAACACATAGGTTCTATTATAGCGAATTATAAGCCATATTGGAATCATTCAGATACTGGATATTGGGGGAGGATCCTACCTTTTATAGTCTCATTGAAGTAAAGTTTTAAATGAAGGGCAAAACGGATGGATTTTGGGAATGAAATGTCAGTCGCGAGCCGAATGAAGGAAATACGGAAAAATATGGGGTATAAAATGCTTTCAAAGACTCAATATGAAAGACGTTTGTTGAATCGAATTTCCTCACTTACTTAAAGGCAGTTTATCTGCGTTCATGATCATATAAATTTCAACACTTTTTTCTACCATGATAGCAACCTCTTTATAGGAAAACTCAAATACCTCACGCAATAGAAGTAAGGCCGTTCATCGGGAGACAAATGTTCCATCATACGTAAATAGGCGATGCTCAATCCTTCTTTTTGGAGGAGGCTTTACGCCAAGAGCATGCCCTACATTTACATGAATGGATAAAAGGGATTATGAGATGATTGGTTAATATATAGGCTTTAG
>JAPSJC010000097.1 GCA_031178355.1 Ureibacillus sp. | reverse complement strand
TCTTTATACTGACCAATTACTTCTTCGTATGGACGAATCGTACCTTTCGTGACCGGAACGGGTCCTTCTTGTTCTCCTAAGGGTTTTCCGTCCCCTAATGGCCCACCATCAACAATGGTCTCTCCGCTCTCATTAAACCTGTCTGGAATGGCTAGTAAATCCTTACTTCCTTGACCAAAACCAGCTCCATTGCCATTACCTGTTCCTTGGCCACCCGTTCCACTACCATTCCCTTGACCCTGTCCAGTACCTGAATCACTACCTTGGCCGGATCCATTCCCTTGGCCTTGCGAGCCATTTGTCCCTTGGCCTTGCGAACTATTGCTTCCACCTTGGTTATTACCAGAACCTTGGCTACTGTTACTGTTCGTTTGTTGTCCAGAAGAACTATTTGGGTTATTACTTACTTCTTGACTTTCACTCCCACTATTTTGGCTGCTGTTTGCCATATCAGATTCAATTGCAATGGCACTTTGCAAATCAGTACTCAAAGGTTTCCCAAGTTTCCCTAAGGCTGTTTGTACTGTACTTGCAGTGTTTGCCAATGCGTTTTGAATACCTTGCAATTCTTTTAATTGTTCCTCTTCTTCAGCAGTTAATCCTTCTGCCTCACTATCCCCTTTATTCTCTAAAGCTTGTTTTTCTTTTAACTCTTGTTCTTGTAGTTTTAATTCTTTTTGTTTTTTAACCACTTCTCTTAGAGCCTTTTCAGATGAGTCTAACTCTTTTAACTTATGCAACAAATCTTGAAGCTGAGCTTTTACTTCTTCGTTTACTGACTTTTTTTCTAAATCCGCTACTTCCTTTTCTAATTCGTTTATCACTTCATTTTCTTTTTCAATTAAAGCTGCTTCTTGTTGTGTTGGAGATGGGAAGATATATAGTACACCCACCACCATGATCATTAGTAAAAGTGAAAGGAGTGCTCTAGGTTTCCATAAAACTTTTTTACGCTTTCTAAACCTTTCAAATGAAGTAAATGATTCCTTTTGAGCTTTATTTAAAATGGAATCAATTAAAGGGTGAGAATCATCTTTAAACGATAATGCTGTGATTAACTCATTATGTGGGTAGAATGTATCCAAATACATCAATGCCTCTGAATCTTTTACACGATACCACCATAAATAAAAAATGGTTGCTATTAAAACGCCAATACTACTATATAAAGCAACATCTATATAGTACGGAAAAACAAATAAACGAGAGAGGAATAGAATCGCCATTACTAACCCAACCGCTATCAACAATCCATACTGTATACTAGGCAGCATCCTTTCGATATTTAGACTTCTTTTCGCCCGTATAACAAATTGCTTTAATCGTTTACGACGATCCAAATTCTCTCCTCCTTATCTGTTATGTTTCATATTTGCACGCAATTTACGTATAGCAATCATTAAACAAACCACTGTAATGGCAAAGTAAAAGATTAAATAAGTAATCCAAACTGGAAAAGATATTCCTGTCATATTGGCAAGCTGAGTTCCTGATTCAGGGTACAATATCGTTAACATCAACGCCCCCGGGTTTATAGCTGCCCAAAAATAAGTTACAGGCGAACTTGGGGGCGTTCCTCCACTTGTTGGTATAGGCATTCCTCCAAAAGTTTCAAATGATATACCAACAAAGAACAAGAATGCCGTTACTGCTCCTAAAAATATCATTCCACCATAAGTCGCAATCATGGATACAATTGTCCTTTTGGTAATTGTAGAGAACATAATTCCGATACTACCAATTGCCACAATCGTTAATAGATAAAACAGAAAGATAGTAGTTAATTGTACCGGTGAAACTCCACCAAATAAAAACACAACACTATATAAAGGAAGTCCTGCAATAAGCAGCAAAATTAAAAATGCAATGGACGACAATAATTTACCTATAATGATTTGAGTCGAGCTCTGTGTTGTTGTTAACAAGATGTTTAATGTTTGCTTTTCCCTTTCTGAACTTATCGCTCCAGCTGTTAACCCAGGAGTAATAAACATAACTAAAGCCATTTGAAGTATGGAGATTACAGCAAACATAATAAAACTTTCGTTCGGTCTAAAAAATCCAGTTCCTGTGAATTGCGTGAATACACTTAAAAATCCCCCAACAAAAATAAACAGTAAAAACAAATAAAACATTAAGCCGGAAAAGCTTTTTAATGTACGAAAGCGTAACTTTAATTCCTTCATTAATACGGGGTTTGAAAAACGTTGTTGCATTAATAATCTACTCCTTTCGTTATCGCCATAAAGACATCTTCCAAATCTTTCTCTTCAACAGTGAGCGAATAGATTGGGATATTTGAAAGGAGTGCCTTACGTAAAAGCTCCACTTGATCTTCGTCTGTACCTTTATAGGTAAAGGCTACTTCCTGTTTATTTTCCAGTATTTCTAAGCCCGAGATAAATGGATCCTCTTCAAAGAAAGCACGGGCATCCGCTAATCGA
The DNA here is from genome assembly GCA_031178355.1 of Ureibacillus sp. Lineage (GTDB taxonomy): Bacteria > Bacillota > Bacilli > Bacillales_A > Planococcaceae > Ureibacillus. The sequence goes on along the minus strand of JAPSJC010000097.1, from coordinate 4,403 downwards.
TTAAGCACTTTAACTTTAATACGTTTGTCACCTTGTAATTGGGCTTGAATCGATTCCACATGCCCGTGAGCTATTAGTTTTCCGCTATCAATGACTACAATTTCATCACACATTTCAGCTAGCTCAGGTAAAATATGTGACGAGATTAGGATTGTTTTTCCCATAGATTTTAAATGTCTTAAAATATCACGCATTTCTATTCGTGCCCTTGGGTCTAAACCAGATGCCGGTTCATCTAAAATCAATACCTTTGGATCATGAATGAGAGACCTGGCCAGGCATAACCGTTGTTTCATTCCCCGAGATAATAAATCCACGTATTCATAACGCTTATCCGTTAAATTAACTAGCTCCAACAATTCTGGAATTAAAACCTTTCGTTTCTCTGCAGGTATCCCATAGCTAGCACCATAAAAGTCGAGATATTCGTCAGCCTTTAACTGGTCGTATACACCAAAAAAGTCTGGCATATAGCCAATTTGTTTACGTACTTCTGCAGATTCTCTTATCACACTTTGACCGTTAATTAATGCATCACCTGCTGTTGGTGATAAAAGGGTAGCTAAGATTGAAAAGATGGTCGACTTTCCAGCACCATTTGCTCCAACAAAACCACATACTACCCCTTCATCTACAGTTAGTTCAAAGTGATCTAATGCAAGAAATGATCCATATTTCTTAGTTAGTCCTTTAATTTCAATCATTTTGCCACCCCCTGTATTTCAATTTTGGGTAAGTTTATCGGATTACCACTATTATCACTAAATTTCAGTTGAAAAATTACTCGGCCATTGTCAGATAAGTAGTCACTTTCAAAACTCTTTGATGGTTCGGTGATGATTTCATATTCATTTGTTTGTACATTTAGAATTGAAACTTCTAAGCGACTATCTTTATTAGTAAAGTCAAATTCCTGCCATTTTGCTTTATTACGTATGTCGTTGGGAATTTCGACTATATATGCATATTCTCCGTCTTCTAAATACCATTGGTTGGTTTGTTCATTAATTTGTTCAACAAAGCCCGTTTGACTAATCATATCAATTGATTCTATAAGAATATCGCTTCCTAAAGAGATTTCACCAGTAAGATTTACTTCAGGAGTAAATGGTTGAGCGATATATGATACTGGGGATACGCTTGCATTCCCTTCATGCTTTACACCAACAAGTGCCTGATCTGTCCAACCGATAATTACTGGTGATTTTTTCCCTTCAACTAAACTACCTGCCCCAATCTTCATTTTTTCTAAACGTAGTGGCATGATTTCTTCTTTTGATTGCGGATAAGCAGAACCGTAGCCGTAGTTATAACTTGTTGGAGGAACAAGTAATACGCTTTTTATCTGTTGTGAAACATTTATCGTTTCTCCAGCTCCAATATGTCCAAGTTTAAATTCTTGTTGCCCAGACCAGATAGCTAAATCTTTCAACTCAAATGGAAAATGATTTGTAATCGACCCTTCAAGGTTATTGTTATTTACGGCTAATTGTATGTCTAAATTACCAGCATTCGGTACCTTTGATTCCCCTATGATTGACTGAACTGACCAATAATTTAAGTTTTTCAATGTAATTGATGCACCCTCTGCATAATGGTCAACATAAGATTTCTCATGCAATATATTAGCTGTATTGTAGCTATCTTTACGCAGTGAAACAGCTGAAGTGTTTTCATCTAGCTGGAAAGTAAAGTCCCCTCCACGATTCGTTAATATTGATTCCATATAATATCCTGATAAGCTACTATCGTCCATTACTTGATAGTATGCAGCTTGTTGTATTTGAGATTGGAAAAGGCGATCCTTTGCACCAATAATGAACAAAGCTATAGATAATCCAACCGATATAACCGGAATAATCCACCAAGCATGCTCACGTTTATCCCATTTCTTTAAGGCGAAATACAATACAGGTCCAATAATCAAAATATAGATAAGTACAATAATTACTAAAGCTGTAACGGAAACTTCAAATGAAGGGAACAATTCATTAATACTGCCCACTTCATATGAAAGATAATCCCAATAGTTAGGTATATAAGAGGACTGCCCCTTTATTGGCAGGTTCGAATCTAATTGTAGTATTGTTGTAAGTAATTTCGGATACCCCTTCATAGAAGAAAGAGGCTGATCGCCAAGAGAAAAGGTTGTTTGGATAATTTGGCCACTCCCTAAATTTGAAGTAGCTGCAATAATCTTATTATCATTGACAATAGTACTAACACTACTTTCTGTTTTTTCAGCTTGATATATTTCTATATCACCTGTGAATTCACCACCCTTTGACAATTGTTCTAAGTTAGAACTAGAAATCGTCGTACGTTCATTTGATAAAGTTAATGGTAAATACTTTTGAAATATGCCGATTGAAGAAGCAACCTGATCCCCTCCACCTACAAGGAGGATTCCCCCTTTTTGAACCCATTCAAAAACAGCCCGTTGTTGATTTTCGTTCAAGTGAGTAAGACCAACTTCGTCTAGTGCTAGAACATTTGCTATATCCAACCCTCTTGAATCCGTTGGGAATTCAAAATCTTCAGTCATATTCAAATGAAATACTTCTACACCGTAATTTGCGTGTTGACTAAGTTGTAAGAAAGAAGAAAGACGATCACTGTTTTCCGTTAATGTATATATAACCGTTGTAACTGGATCAATAGTAGTTGGACGAAGTACTTTATCTCCTGTGAAATCTACTGCCTTACCGTTTTCTAAACCACCTTCATAAAAGTAAAAAAATTTAGTTGAAGATTGGCTATTGTAAACATACTCATCCGATAAGCCATCCAAATAGAGTTGAATCGTTTTAGTCTCGCCCTCTGCTATATCTAGTGGATAAACAAGTGCTGAGCCAGCATTATAAGATACAGCGGTATCAATAACTAAATCACCCGTAAAAGTTGTACCACTGTTTGTAACTGTTAATTTTAATGGTAACGCATGATAACTTTTAATATTATTTTGTATTCCAATTTCAGCCTCAATATCTAAAATCGGTGCAGCACTAGCATGATTTACTTGAATAAAACTAAAAAGAAATATGATAAATAAAGTAATAAAATAATTCCGTTTCAGCAAAATACCAACTCCTTTATTTTCCCATCTATAATTAGTACGTTTTAAAAACCACTTTGTTCCAAATTCCCGTCAATCTTAAGGAATTGTTCGTATCCTTTTTAAGTTTAAATTTAATTGTATATCACTTAATGATTATCTAATTCGATTAGATATAAAAAAAGAATCCAAATTGAGGATTCTAAAGTAATATTATTTATATACATAAAAAAAAGCTCGTCTAAAAGACGAGCGTTCATTTGCACGTTAAAGCCGTGCACCTTCCTTTGACTGCCGCACATAAGCGTTACTCTTGTCGCCAGCTCGGGTCAGGCTACCCCACGGCACATGGGTATGACCACTTAATGCTGCTTCCTTCCGGACCTGACATGGTTCATGGGTACCCATTGCGCAGGACCCAACCGTCAACGCTACGTGCAAGAGGCAGACCCTACATGCGGTCAGCCTCAGAAAAGGACTTCAGTCTCGCTAGAGCGGATTGCGAGTTACAGGGCACCGCTACCTCCCCACCTAGCACGGCAAGTACTAGTATACTTTATATTATGTTAATAATGCAATGTTTAGATATGGAAATTCCTTAAGGGAGAAAAATATTATAAAAAATAAACTTTTTTTATAATTTGTGTTGACTCGTTTAATATATCATGATATATTAATTCTTGTCTAATATGGAGGCGTACCCAAGTGGCTGAAGGGATCGGTCTTGAAAACCGACAGGCGGGTTAAACCGTGCGTGGGTTCAAATCCTACCGCCTCCGCCATAATTACGCATGATAATACTCGTTACTTCGGTAACGGGTTTTTTATTTGTTAAGATTTATTTATTTTTAGATATGATAGAATGAATTCCTCTCCGTGTACTAATGCCTCTTTTTCATTTTTTTCCTATTTTGACTTCTGCAAATGATATTATTTTCTTTACTTCACTATGTGGGAAGATTTCTCTCCAACAATAAAATTTCAGTATAAACATTTATAAAATACATCATGAAGTCGCAATAATGCATATCGTCGTTACATATATTATTTAAAAGGCGCATTTATACATAAACTCACAATCTTTCACATAACCGTTACAAATTATATTTATTGGAGAAGGTAAAAGTAAGAGGATGACACTTAATTAGGAGTGATGTAAATGGCAAACCCTTTAATTAAAGAAGTCTTAAATGACCAGGGGAAAATTATATATAAAATGGCTACCTTTGATATTAAGGTCATTGCAAAAATGAATGGTGGTCTAGCGCCAACGATTATTTACCTAAATGGCGATAAAGATGTAACAGACTCAATCCGAGCGATTCGTTTTGGTATCAAACAACCTTCA
>JAPSJC010000034.1 GCA_031178355.1 Ureibacillus sp. | reverse complement strand
CGGAAGTTAAGCTCTTTAGCGCCGATGGTAGTTGGGGGCTTCCCCCTGTGAGAGTAGGACGTCGCTTCGCAATCAAACACCGCTGATTATTCAGTGGTGTTTTTTTATATCCAACTACCATAAAAAACCGAAGGTTTGGCGCGTTTAATAAAACAGATTTACATACATAGTAGACATTTAGATAAGAATTGACTTGAGAAGTGGGAGGACCAAGGAGTTCAAGGAACCAAGGAGTGAGGAGCGGAGTGTACTTTGTACATGAGCACCAGAGCGACGCAGGTGACGCAGAAATCCGCCGGTCATCGCGCTTCGAAATAGTGCCGATGGTAGTTGGGGGCACCCCCTGTGAACGATAGACGATCGCTTCGCAACAAAACACCGCTGATTATTCAGTGGTGTTTTTTTATATCCAATTACGATAAAAAACCGAAGGTTCGGCGCGATTATAAATACATAGTAGACATTATAAAAGAATTGACTTGAGAAGTGGGAGGACCAAGGAGTTCAATGTCTAGTTCCAAACGCTAACTTTAATGTCTGCAAGCATTCTTGTTCAAAGCCTCCAACAGCCAAATAGTTGAACGAGCGTTTTCCGCTTTTCCAGGAAACCAAGGAGTGACATACTGGCTATATAAAAAAATACTAGAATTCCAAAGCCTTTCTTATATCACTAATATGAGATTGACTAACAGGTAGTTCTACATTGTTCTTTAAAACAACGACAAAACTTGATGTAATATCTTTCGTTATTTTTTTCACATGATAAATATTAATAATATATGATCGATGAATTCTAACAAAATATTCAGGTAGTCTAGTTTGGAGCTCCTTTAAGGTAATATTGGATTGATAATGGTCATTGTTTGAATAGAACAATGTTTTCTTTTGTAAACTTTCAAAATGTGAGATTTGTTCTACCGGAATAGGAGTCCATTCCTCATTTTGTCTTCCAGTTATAAATTTATAGGTTTTACGTTTCTCGAGTGTATTAGTTGGAGGGAGAACGATAATTAATACAGCTTCTTGTTGGTCAATGTATATCGGATAGCCAATTGTATAATATGGTTTGTCAAATATTGAATTCTCTAGAGATAGATCGATTTTTTTCCTAGTTCTAAGTACTTTTGCAGCCACACTATCTTTATATACCTCATCTCCAACTGCTATATGTAATGGATAATTTCCATGTGAAATATAAACATATAAATTATCCACAGCAATAGCAATGGTTGAACCACTTGGAACCCAGTCCTTTAAGATAGTACTAAATTGTTCTAGCTCTTCTTTTGAAAGCTTTAGATCGTTCATTTCCAATCTAACTAATCCCCTTTATTTTTAGACTCTTTTCATCCTAGAAAAAAAGGTATTCATCCTAAAATTTGGGTATTTCGTCAAAAAATAATGCAAACAACCTCACGCTGTTATATATTAGTCTACAACAAATACACCTGTTATGGAACAGAATTCTGAATCTTTTATATATTAATAGAGTGTATTGAAAAATTGGGGAAGGTGTGAATTTTTACATGTTAACAAGACAAGAAAAAATTGAGACTCTTAAAAAAGATTGGGCAGAAAATCCGAGATGGAAGGGGATTACACGACCGTACAAACCAGAAGAAGTAGTGAAATTACAAGGTTCTGTGTTAGTAGAACAAACTTTAGCTAAACGGGGTGCGGCTAGACTTTGGAAATCCTTGCACGAAGAGGACTATGTTAATGCTCTCGGTGCATTAACAGGTAATCAGGCTGTTCAACAGGTTAAAGCTGGTTTAAAGGCTATTTATCTATCTGGTTGGCAAGTAGCTGCTGATGCTAACTTAGCAGGACAAATGTACCCAGACCAATCATTATATCCTGCAAATTCTGTTCCAGCTGTTGTAAAACGTATCAATCAAGCATTACAGAGAGCTGATCAAATCGATCACGCAGAAGGCCGCGAAGATGGTTTTGACTGGTTTGCACCAATTGTAGCGGACGCGGAGGCGGGTTTTGGTGGACCATTAAATGTGTTCGAACTTGTTAAAGGTATGATTGAAGCAGGAGCAGCTGGTGTCCATTTAGAAGATCAACTTGCATCTGAGAAGAAATGTGGTCATTTAGGTGGTAAAGTACTACTTCCTACACAAAACGCGGTTCGAAACTTAGTAGCAGCACGACTTGCAATGGATGTTTTGGGAGTTGAAACATTATTAATTGCGCGTACGGATGCAGATGCAGCAGATATGGTTACGAGTGATATTGATCCTCTTGATGCTGAATTTATTACAGGTGAACGTACACCAGAAGGTTTCTTCCGTACTAAAGCTGGGATAAAACAAGCGATTGCTCGTGGATTAGCATACGCACCTTATGCTGATCTAATCTGGTGTGAAACATCGACACCTTCATTAGAGGAAGCTCGAGAATTTGCAAATGGAATTCATGCTCAGTTCCCAGGGAAAATGTTAGCTTATAACTGTTCACCTTCATTTAACTGGAAAGCAAAACTTTCTGATAAAGAAATTGCTCAGTTCCAACGTGAAATTGCTAAATTGGGTTATAAGTTCCAGTTTGTTACATTGGCAGGTTTCCATTCTTTAAATTATTCAATGTTCGAACTGGCTCATGATTATAAAGATAATGGCATGGCTGCTTACTCTAAACTTCAACAAGCTGAGTTTGCTGCAGAATCGAAAGGATACACGGCAACGAAACATCAACGTGAAGTTGGTACGGGTTACTTTGATGAAGTTGCTCAAGCAATCTCAGGTGGGACTTCTTCAACAACTGCAATGGCAAGATCAACAGAAACAGCACAATTCGTATAATCTCAATTAAGGTTTCATGTGCACTTAAAAGTACCTTGACGGTTTAATGTACCTGGTTTTATATAATCATTTAATCGTCGAGGTAGTTTATTAGTATTTCATTTTATATGGGGGTACTTATATATGGAACAAGCAATTTTTGAAAAGCTAACAATTGTTGGCAATCTTAATGAACAAGCTAAGGAAATTTTAACTCCTGATGCTTTAGAATTTATTGTTTCTTTACATGAAAATTTTAATGATAGAAGAAAAGAGTTATTAAATAGACGAGAAGAACGCCAAAAAAAGTTAGATGCTGGGGAAAAGCTTAACTTCCTTCAAGAAACAAAAGATATACGTGATAGTGATTGGACAATTGCACCTCTACCAGAAGATTTAATGGATCGTAGAGTCGAAATAACAGGCCCTGCAGTTGACCGTAAAATGGTTATTAATGCATTAAACTCTGGTGCCAAAATGTTTATGGCATGCTTTGAAGATGCATCAACACCAACATGGGAAAATATGATTGCAGGGCAAATCAATATGCGTGATTCAATCAGAGGAACAATTCAATTTACTCATCCTACATCAGGAAAGCAATATTCCTTAAAAGAGAACCCTGCAGTATTGTTAGTCCGGCCTAGGGGATTACATTTAGTTGAGAAGAATGTTTTAGTGAATGGTGAACCTATATCCGGTAGCTTATTCGACTTTGGGCTTTATTTCTACCATAATGTGAAGGAAGCGTTAGCAAGAGGAACTGGTCCGTATTTTTACTTACCTAAGTTAGAAAGCCATTTAGAAGCACGTTTATGGAATGATGTGTTTGTATATGCACAAGAATATCTAGGGGTCTCTAAAGGTACAATCAAAGCAACAGTCTTAATCGAAACAATTCTTGCTGCATTTGAAATGGATGAGATTATATTTGAGTTAAAAGATCATTCAGCAGGACTAAACTGCGGTCGCTGGGATTATATATTTAGCTTTATTAAGCGATTAAGAAATCAGCCTAATATGATTTTACCAGACCGTGGACAGGTAACAATGACTGTTCCATTTATGAGAGCCTATACATCCTTATGTATTCAAACTTGTCATAAACGGAATGCACCAGCAATTGGTGGGATGGCTGCACAAATTCCTGTAAAAGATGATCAAACTGCAAATGAAATAGCCTTTGAGAAAGTGCGCGAAGATAAGCGGAGAGAAGCTGCAGATGGCCATGATGGTACTTGGGTTGCTCATCCTGGGTTAGTACCTGTAGCGATGGAACAATTTGATGCTGTAATGAAAACACCAAATCAAATTAATCGAAAGCGTGATGATGTTAACGTGACCTCGGACGATCTAGTATCTGTTCCAGAGGGAACAATAACTGAAGAGGGACTTCGTATTAATATAAATGTGGGTGTACAATATATTGCTTCCTGGTTACGTGGAAATGGTGCCGCTCCAATCAACAATTTAATGGAAGATGCAGCAACAGCAGAGATTTCTAGAACCCAGGTATGGCAGTGGATTCGTCATGAGAAAGGTATCCTAGTAGATGGACGTAAAGTTACTTTGGAATTAGTTTTAGAAACTTTGCAAGAAGAACTAGAAATAATAAAACAGGTTGTTGGGGTTCGAGCATACCAAAATGGTAAATATGAGGAAGCAGCTGAATTGTTTAAGTACTTAATATCGCAAGAAGATTTTGTTGAATTTTTAACACTGCCAGGTTATGAAAGGATTAGCTAGTAGAAATCAAACTAATAAGCTAAATTTAAATGACCTATAGTAGTTAAATAAGTTACTAAGTAAAAGTCTTACGGATCAATTTTGGTTCGTTAGACTTTTACTTCTTTAAAAATATATAAATAAAGGTTTTTTACATATTGTGGAGAATATTTGAAATTAGAATATTAAACGCAAAGGGGATATATATGAATAACAAAGATATCTTACTAGTTCCAGGTCCAACGCCGGTAGTCGATGAAATTTATGATGCATTATCAAATGAAACAAGAGCGCATACTGATACTCGTTTTGTTGAAATATTTAAAAATGCAATTAAACAAACAAAAGAGTTACTAAAAACAGATGGTGAGGTATTTATTGTTGCGGGTTCAGGTACACTTGCAATGGAAATGGCAATTGTTAATACAGTAGGTAGAGGAGAAAAGCTACTAGTTATAAGCCACGGTTATTTTGGTGACCGCTTCACACCATTAGCAAAATCATTTGGAGTTGAAGTAGAGGTATTACAGGCTGAATGGGGAAAACAGGTAGATGTCACTCTAATAGAAGAAAAATTATCTACTGGTAACTATAAAGCAGTAACCATCACACACGCGGATACATCAACTGGTGTAATCTCTAATCTCGAGGAGCTTGTACCAATCATTAAACGTGCAGGTGCATTAATTATATTGGATGGCGTTGTTGCAACAGCAGCAATTGATGAAAATATGACGAAGGAATATGGCCATCCTGATTATAAAATTGATATTGTCTTAACAGGCTCTCAAAAAGCAATTGGTGTTCCACCTGGGTTGGCAATAATCGCTTTTAACCAAACTGCGCTTGATGCTCGTAGACAACTTGGAACTGTACCAGCCTACTACTGTGACATTGAGAATTGGATTCCAATCATGAATGACCCATCGAAATATTTCGCAACACCACCAGTAAATATGATTTATGCATATAACGAAGCATTAAAAATAATCCTTAATGAAGGTATTGAAAATAGACAAGTACGTCATATTTCATATGGTAAAGCAATTCGTTCAGCTCTTAGAACATATGGAATGACACCATTAGCTAATGAAGAAGTGGCTGCTCCGACCTTATCATGTTTGGTATATCCTGAAGGTGTGGATGATGTTCACTTCAGGGGAAAACTTGCACAAAGAGGAATCATTGTTGCAGGAGCATTGGCACACTTAGCTGGTAAAGCATTCCGATTAGGTCACATGGGTAATACCACTCCTGAAATGCTAGAAAAGGCAATATCAGAAATTGGAGAGGTACTTCAAGAGTTAGGGATGTCAGTGAGCATAGAAACAGCAATAGAAGTGCTGAAAGAAGAATTAGCTCAATATGTAAAGTAAAATAGCAAATAAAAGCTCGAGTATGTCAAATTACGTTACTCGAGCTTATTAATCGTAACAGGCATGGATATAGAAAAACGCAATGAATTAATTGATGACTCACTCAATCTTAAACAAGTTTAATCTATTAGATTCAATTTTAGTAGAGATATTGCCGAATCACTGGGTTGCTGTACCAAACAGTGAAAAAGGTTTTTTAAAGGTAGAAAGTCCCCGCTTGGTAATCATTTAGCAGGCGAGGATTTTTTTATGTAAAATCCGCATATCCGTGGAGATGGATAGGTAAATCTTTGCAACACTTGAAGGATACAATATTAAGAGAATCATATAATGGCTTTAGGGGAGGGTGTGTAAATGGAAAAAATCGTTGCTGTTATTCCAGTTCTGAACCCTTTAAATTCATTAATTTCTTTTATTAATGAACTAAATACATTAGACTTTGAACAAATCATTATCATAAACGATGGAAGTGAACCAAAATACCAACCTATATTTGAAGAAATAAAGCAAACTGGTAAATGTATTGTACTGGAACATCTTGTAACCAGTGGAAAAGGCAAGGCTTTGAGAACAGGATTTCAATATATTTTGAATAAGCTACCGAACACAGTAGCTCTCCTTACAGTAGGTGCACATGGTCAACACAAAATCGAAGATGTTAAACTAGTATTACATAATGCCAAAGTATTTTCTGATGGAATTATTCTAGGAGCTCGAAACTTTAATACGAGGGGTGTTCCATTTTGGTGTTCGATAGGAAATCAAGTTGCCAGCTCGTTATTTTATTTATTGTTCCGAAAACGAATTATTGATACACAAACAGGTCTTCGGTATATACCAAAGCAAGAATTGAATTGGTTACTAAAGGTTCCAGGTGATTCTTATAACTATGATACAAACATGCTAGCAGCGGCCATTGATCGGAAAATACCAATCTATCAACTATTAATTGGAGATTTAAATTTAAAGAAAAACTCCATATTATATTATGATGAAATTGTAGATATGAAAAAATTAATCCATCAGATTATTAAGAGCTATACAAGATCTTAAAGGTTAATTTGTAACTATGGAACTATTAATGGTTGAGTTCGTATAAATTAGAAAGTTGTCTAAAGACAATTGTTGAATAAAGGATGTGTGACAGGTAAGGATAACGGTTTGAATTAATTTAGCGAGTACAATAACTAAATTATTTAATTGCTTGGGAAATTATTTTCATAGAATCTTAATTTTGGAGGTTAACATGAAAGAAGATTACCAATTAACTATTGTAAATGGAAAAGAAAAACACTATTCTCCTAAGATGTTTATCAGTAAACTTAAGAATAGTGGAACGCAATTGGGATTCAAGGCATTACATGGAGCAGCGACGTTATTCAGTGCAATTAAAAGTCCTGATATGCCTAAACAAAATAAATTACTTATAGCTGGTGTTCTGGGTTACTTTATTTTGCCTACAGATTTATTAGCAGATTTTCTTCCTGCTGTTGGTTTAGCTGATGATGCATTTTTAATCATGCAAGCAATCTCAACAATATCTTCTTCTATTACGGATGAAATGAAAGAAGAAGGACATTTAATATTAAAGAAAATGTTTGGCGAAAAATATGAATATAATCAGCAATAGTTAGAGATACCTATATATGAGGTGTTCTTATGTTAAAGAAAATTACTTTCATAGTTATTTTAATAGTATTAATTAAACCAGCTTACGATTACGGTCCAAAGTTAATAGAAGGACTAAACAACTTTTTAAATAACCATTCGGGTGAAATTACGGATGCTACAAGTGAAATCATCACAGTTGTTTCGGAGGGTGTCAATAGTATCGCTTCGAACATATCCACTGTAGCGTCCAATTCAAATAATTCAGATACCATATCTCGTACCCCTTTGCCAAATGAGGTTCAAAGCGCAGAAGATTTAGCTGACGCATTTTATCACTATTTTAGTCAGTGGGATACTGAGTTTGAGATTCATTATAAGGGTAGTACAAGTGATATTGAACATTTAATTGAAAGTGCCGTAAGTGACGCAATTAGTAGAAATCAATATATAGAAGGTCACCTTTCAGACCGAAAAATTGAATATGAATATGGGTTGAATGATGCAAAAATTAAGGTGTATCAACAATATTTAACAAATCCTGAGCAAGAAGTGATTGTTGATAGACATGTTGCGGAGATTCTTTCTTCAGTAAAACCTAATACGATGACGGATTTTGAAAAAGTGAAATTTGTAAACGATTATATTGTGAAAAATACTTCATATAGTGAAGATACTACCGTAAGCCCACATAGTGCGTGTGCAGTTGTTAGTGAAGGAAAAGGTGTTTGTCAAGGTTACGCTTTACTTGCACTGAAACTCTTAAATGATTTAGGTATTGAAGCAAAATATGTTGTAGGTGAAGTTTACACAGGTGGTCACGCATGGAATTTAGTAAAAGTTGATGGTGAATGGTACCATTTAGACACAACTTGGAATGACCCAGTACCTGACCGAGAAAATGCAGTTAGTTATAAATATTTTTTAATGAACGATGCACAAATGAGATTGGATCATACTTGGGAACAATCAAATTATCCTGAGGCAACCAGTAAGAAGTATTCATATATGAAACAGGTTGACCATGCTTATGAATTAGATGGTTTTTTGTATTATAGTAATATAGAAGATGAAAATATTTTATATCGTGTTAATTTGGAAACAGGTGTTAGTGAACGGGTAACTGATAGTAGAGCACAATATATTGTAGGATATGGGGATTGGTTATATTTTAGTAACTATTCAAAGGGTGCGTTTTTAACGAAAATACGTACAAATGGTACTGAAGAATCTACAGTATATCAAACCGAAGTCAAAAACTTATTTGTTGAAGATGGCCATCTATATTTTACAACACCAGATGGATTGAAAAAAATGTCGCTAGAATAAAAAAGTACTGCAACAATGTAGAGCATAGTTGCAGTACTTTTATTTTAACTCAGAAAATGCGCGGTTTACTATATATTGAATAGGTTGTTCATCGCATAACTTAAACGAAAGTTTTGGATAAACTTTAAGCATATTTTTTACAAATAAGTTACGAATAACTGAATGGTTTTGTAGGATTCCACCATTTAAATAAATAGTATAAGGTTCATTTAGATAATTAATTTTTTCTAATACCGTTTTAGCTAAATAATATAGTTCATAAGCAGCTTCGTTGGCAATATTGATTGCTATTTCATCACCAAGTTCAACTGCTTCGCTGAGTATGGAACTAATACTTGCTAACTGTGCGTTTGTATATTCTGGATGATAAAGCCAGTATAGTAATTCTTCTAACTGACTAATCTCTAGTTTTTCATATAGAAATTTTTTAAGTTTTGTAGCATTAGTAGAACGACCATCTTCAACACGTACAACTGCACGTATGATTTGTTGTCCAATCCAATAACCGCTTCCTTCATCGGCAGCGCGATGGCCCCATCCACCTGCTCGAACAATTTTTCCTTGTCCATTCATTGCATAGGCAATGGAGCCAGTACCTGATAAAACAAGAGCACCAGGTCCACCTCCAGTGATACCTTTTAATGTTGATAGTACATCGTTTTCAACAATAATCGTATGGATATCAAACGGTACTTGATTAAAACAATTTTCAATAAGTACTTTAACTATTGATAAATCGTGTGCCGTATCAATTCCTGCCATTGCAAACGCTGCAACTTCAATATTGGTATAGGGAGTTGCTTGAAATGCATCGAGTAGTAAATCTGTGATGACTTTTTCAAATTTTTCAGCTCCAATGGTATGATAGTTGGAGCCAAAAGTTGTTTTTTCAAATAATTTTTGTCCATTTATAGAATAAATAACAAGAGATGTTTTTGTTGCTCCGCCATCAACTGCCATAATTATTCGCTCTTTATTCATTTATTTATTCCAACCTTCTAAAAATAGTAACATTTGCTCCTCGCTTATCTTTATACTATTCTCTTTATCTTTTACCCAATTTTCAAGTAATGGGGATAGGTTTTTTGCTTGTAGTAATGATCCTCTCATTGTCGTTGGTGCAGGTCCACCAAATAGAGTGCGAATTTCTATAAAAAACTCTGGTTTTAATGCTAAATAGAATTGTTCCTTTGATATTTTTAGAGGCTTCCCAGTAAGTTTAATAGATTGATCATTAGCAAGCTCCCATGTAAGACTATTTAGCGATTCGTTTTTTTCTTCGTATAATTTGCGAACACAGCTACTTACTATACAATGTGATTGCCTAAATGAAATATTTTCTGAACGTACAAGTGTGTCTGCTAACTCTGTAACATTAGCAAAGCTATCTTTAGCACGCTTTAAAAGATGATCTTTATTTACTTCCATTGTAACAATTATGTTACCAAAAAGTGTATAAATACCTCCTAAACGCTCCATCGCTCGCCATAAATAGGGTTGCATGTCATCTTCTGTATCTACGATATCCCCAAAGGGTGTATTATGAACCATTTGTAATACGGTTGATGCATCCCCAACAACTGCAGAGAGTAAGGAACGAGTATGCTCGATTGAAACAGGATTACGTTTTTGAGGCATGATAGAACTTACTTGTACATAAGGACTGTCTAATTTTATTGCATTAAATTCCTGAGTTGCCAACAGTAGGAAATCTTGTGAGGTACGTCCAAGGTTTAAAGCCGCCAGTTGAACAGCACATGCAAGCTCCGCCATATAATCAGCCCCAGCTACAGCATCCCATGCATTTTCTATAATCTCATCAAAAGCTAATAGTTCCGCCATTCTCTCACGGCTAATATTAAATCCTGTCGTGGTAAGTGCCGCTGCCCCCATACTACTGCGATTAATCGTGTTAAATGCAGCTTGTAAACGTTTAAAATCTCTTGTTAATTGATCAATCACTGCTTTTAAATAATGCGCTAGAGTAGTTGGTTGTGCTTGCTGAGTATGTGTATAACCGAGCATAATGGTTTCTACATGTTCTTCGGCAAAAACGAGTAGTGAAGACCGAAGTGATAATAATTCATTCATGAGATACAGTAATTTTTTTCTAAGGGTCATGCGGTAAATGGCAATGCCCATATCATTCCGGCTTCTACCTATGTGTAGATTGCCTGCAACATCACCAGCAAGTTCTATTAAGTTATTTTCAATACGGAAGAACAGGTCTTCAAAATTAGGATTGTAAGCATCTTGTTCGTAGTAATCTAAGTCTAATTGTTTAATTGCCTTACCAATTTTCTTTGCCTCTTCCATTGAGACTAAATGTTGTTCTTCGAGCATTTTCAAATGTGCTATATGAATATGAATCATTGAATGAAGGAAATGTTTTTTAGCTTCATTGTAAGCAGGCTCCAAAACGATTTGACGATAAGTTTTTGAAGGGAACTGATCTCCTTCAATTCTTCTGATTTTATCTTTGTAATTATAAAACATAATAGAGTCTCCTCCGTTACTTCTCTATATGTATATCACTAAACTTATAATTTAAAGTGTGGGGCATCATCTTATTTTTCTAAAAAAAAGTTCGGTCTAAACATATTAAATGTTAGACCGAACTTTTTCTTTGGGCTATGACAGATGGTAAGATCATTCCTACTAACACCAGTACAATTCCGCCGATTTGCAGAATCGTTAGAGTTTCGTGTAATACAATTACAGAGACAATAATTGCTACAGGTAATTCCATTGCACTTAAAATAGATGCTAGCCCTCCACCAACCTTTGGAACAGCAATAGAAAATAAAAGGATAGGCAAAATGATCCCAAATATACCTAGTGTGAGTCCGAAGAATAACAATTCCGTACCAAATAATTTACCATTCCAAAGGATTTCAGGTGATGAAAATAGACTTATTATTAAAAGTGCAACAAAAGACATAAGTAACGTACGAGAAATAGTTGTAATACCTTCTACTTGACGGGAATTAAATTGGATAAAGAATGCAAAGCTAAAGGCAGATGCTAAACCGAATATCCAACCTTGCCACGCTATGTTCGATACATCTACATCTATGATACCGGCTGCGAGGATTGTCCCTAAAAATAAAAATATGAGTGAGAAAGTTTCAGGCTTACTAGGTAGTCTCTTTCGCAAAATACAATCCATTAACATACCGATCCATGTAAATTGGAAAAGCATAACGACGGCAAGTGATGCTGGTAAGTAATTTAGAGACTGATTATATACAATTCCGGTTGTACCAGTACAAATCCCTGCAAATACAATAAAGAGTAGCCCGGACCTATTTAATTTAGGTAATTTTCTCTGAGTAATCAAAAACAAAATGAACGCTAGCAAGAATCCAATAGCATATTGACTTGTCGTTGCTTCAGCAGAGGTAAATCCGTGATTCATAGCTACTTTAACGATTGTTGAAAGTATTCCATAACTACTTGATGCAATGACAATAAGTAGTGGATAAAGTATATTGAATTTCATCATGTTGTAATAAACCACATTTCTTATAAATTTTTAATCATATGATGGAAGGGCTCGTCAATAATGGTCCATGGTTCAGAAACTACGAAACCTACTCTTTCATACAAGCGACGTGCACTTATTTTATCTATTTCGACATTTAATGAGAGTTTGGCATAACCTTGTTGCTTAGCGAGTTCTTCCGCAAATCGTAGAAGCTTTGTTCCGATACCTAATCCTCGATACTTTTCGTGAACACTAATAGTATCAACATAAAATTCATCTAAATGTGCTTCTTGGTCAATTTGTATAGTCGGAGCATTTTTGTTCTCTAACCACTTTTTCAGTGAAATATCATAGTTAATTCCATCTATTCCACTATAAACTACAAGTATCCCTAAAATTTTATTAGGGTCTTCTTTTTTAGTTGCTACATATGTATTTGTATAGGAATGACGATTATTTACGAGACTATATAAAGTTTCTAATTCAGTTAAGATTTTATTGGTAGTAGTTTCACCAGTTAAGCGATTTGCTATTTTGCCTATAGCGTTATATATAAGAGGGGCTACCTGTTTTGCATCTTCTATATAAGCGTGTCGAATAATAGCTGACATTATTATCGCTTCCTTTCGTGTAAAGTATAACAAATTAATGAACAAAATTAGACTTTCTGTAATGTTTGAATTATGTGAAATTTAATTGTGAAATCTTTTTTATGATACTCTATAGAAAGTAAATTTTCGGAGGTAAACAGCTTATGCTTCGTTCAAATAAAGATTTTGTTCTCGTATATGGAGATGCATTTGTTGATTATATAGCAGATGATATAACAAATACATCCTTTACAAAATATTTAGGGGGAGCAACAATAAATGTTGCTGCTGGTATAAGTAGAATCGGTGCGCCTTCTGCACTTATAACGGTAACAGGTGATGATGAAACGTCAGAATTTGTTAGATCGGAGTTAAAAAAAGAAGGAGTTAATTTGGACTACGCTATTTTTGACCCTGCAAAAAGAGTAAGTGGTGTTTATGTTCATTTAACTGAAGCTTGTGAACGTATATTTAAAGATTATGTAGATGAAGCGCCTGACTTACAAGTAACTTCAAGCCAACTTAATGAAGAGGCTTTCCAAAGAGCTTCTGTTTTTAATATTTGTTCAGGTACTATGTTCCACCCAACAGCGTTAGAAACAACGCAAAAAGGTGTTGAACTAGCTAAAAAGCATGGTGTGATTATTGCGATTGATGCGAATATTCGTCCGTTACGTTGGAGCGATTCGCAAACATGTCGTAATACGATTAGTTCCTTTTTTGAATCAGCGGAAATTTTAAAATTGGCTGATGAAGAACTGTTCTTCCTAACGGAGACTGATAATTTGCAAAGTGGATTAGAGGCACTAAAAAGTCTAAATATTCCAATTATCTTAGTAACAGTAGGAGCAAATGGAACTTACGCTGTATTAAATGGTGAAGTTATTCATGTTCCGACTATAAAAATCGACCCAGTAGATACAACTGGTGCAGGAGATGCCTTTATGGCAGGGGTCTTACGTTATGCTCACTATAATGGGCTACCAACGAATCAAGAAGAGCTTGTGAAATGTGTTAGTTTTGCAAACCTACTTGGTGCCTATGCATCAACTAAAGCTGGTGCATTAACTGCATTACCATACTACGATGATATTAAATCATTACTTTAAAACATTTAAGACTAATGATAACCAACTTGGTTAATCATTAGTCTTTTTTGTAATATTCAAAATTGTTTGTGTACCAGGCACCCGTAAAATTCGGAATGGTGTCTGTACCAGGCACACTAGTTACCAATAGTGTTTTTGGTTTCGTCGTTCAGACTGATATAAAGTGATCCATTTTCAAGTATTTGAGCAAAATAAACTTCTTCTATACCTTCCACATTTTTCTCTCTTAATTTCTGGTTTAACCATTCCTCAGTTAATTTCAACTCGATTAAATTTTTCATAATTATATTACCGTCTGATATTACTTCTGTTGGTAGATATGGCGGAATTGTAGTATCGGCTTTAACATCCAATTTTGTAGCAGCACTTTTTTCAGGTTTCTTTAAAACGCTTAACTGGCCATTTGGTTCAAATACAGCATAAAGAACTTCATCGAAGGAAAATATCCCCTGTTCTCTAAGAAGCATAGAAAGTTCATTGATATGGAGTCTTGCTTTTTTCATACTTTGTTTGATAATCGTACCGTTTCGAATTAGAATTGTCGGTTTATCATCAAATAAAACTCTAGCTTTTGAAGATTTAATTGACATATAACTAATAAACATAGTTAACACTGTCCACCATATAAGAGATACAAACCCGTCCCAAAAAGGTGTTTTTACTTGGACTGATATTTCCGAAGCGATAGAACCGATAGTTATTCCAGTAATGTAATGAAAAAAGGTAAGCTGACTCAATTGTTTTTTTCCAATAATTCTTGCTAAGACGAGAATTGTGAAAAAGGACATTGTTGAGCGTAGAATCATTTCCCAAAAATTAAGTTCGAAAAACCCATTCATCATTTCATCTCCTTCTAGTAATAATAGATTGAGCGGAAGATCATTACAGTATACAAGCGATCTACTAATAAAGAATAAAAAAGGAAATTCACATAAGTGAACTTCCGAAGTCAAGCCAACTATTAAATTAAATAATATTTTTTTATTATATAACATAACCAATTACATTCTGATTCTTCTTCTAGAATGGATAGCATACCAATTATGATCGCTCTCCGCGGGGTTTCGAGATTTATCTCTTCTCCAAGTATAAAGAGTGATTCCTTTAGGATAGTATCCTCTTGTATTAGTTCTGTTAACTTTTGTAGTTCCTCTATAATTAATTCCTTTGTAATCTCTGGCTGACGGCTGGGTTGACTAGTAACCATATCTTTTGTAAAAAAGGTCATTTTCCCATGCTTCGCAATAATCTCAATTTTCTCAACAAGACTATCGATTAGTTTTTCAAGGTCGTATTCAATTACGTTTTTAACTATTAGATCACCGCAGCTTGCTAACAACCCTTTAACGATAACCAATAAATCATATTGTAGATTCTCACTGTTTTCTGGGTATAGTTCAGTAAATATTTCTAATAATAACTTATTATTTAGGTCATCGTAGAAAGAAATATTTTCAATAAAGGATTCATCGATAATATGTTGCTCTTTAATAAAGACTGTCGCAAAATCGCCATATTTTTGTAATACATCAAAAATTTCCATAAAATAAGCCGCCAGTTTACCTTGAGCTGTTTGCTGGTTACTGACCGAACGTTCAATATTAGAGGTAATATTTTTCGTAAAGTAATCAATAATTGCGAATATTAGTTCATCCTTCGATTTAAATGATAGATAGAAAGCACCTTTAGAGATCCCACAATGTTCGGTTATTTGCTGCACTGAAGTCGCATCAATTCCTTTCTTTGAGAATAGTTCAATAGCAGCTTCCATGATTAATTGCTTTTTTAACATAGTAAATCTCCTTATAGATTAATTGACAATTGACTGGTTGGTCATTATTATAGGATTTGGAGTTTGAAGTGTCAAGAAAGGGTAGGTGTGAATGTGAAATCACTAGTCAACTTTGTCATAAAGAATAAATTAGCTGTATGGTTACTTACACTAATTATTACCGGGTCGGGTATTTATTCTGCCACAAATATGAAGATGGAATCAATTCCTAATATTTCGATTCCATATTTAATTGTAGTAGGTGTTTACCCTGGTGCTACACCTGAACAAGTCATGGACGAATTATCAATCCCGTTTGAGAAAGCAGTAGAATTATTAGATGACGTAGAAGCTGTTTACTCTACCTCATCATCCAATGTAGCTCAAGTGCAAATTGAGTACGAATACGGTGTTGATATGGATGAGAAAAAGAGACAACTAGATTCAGCACTTGATAATGTTACACTACCTAAAGGGGTAGAAGAGCCAACAATCATGGCAATTAGTATGAATATGATGCCAGTCGTGGCTTTATCGGTTAGTAGTACTGAAGAGAATATTGTTGAGCTTACTTCAACAGTTGAAGATATAATATTACCAAAAATAGAAAAAATTGATGGTGTTGCATCTGCAACAATTAATGGACAACATATTGAACAAATCACACTCGAATACGATGAAGAAAAAATGGCTGCTCTTGGTTTAACTGAAGATACAGTGGAACAAATGGTTCAAGCTAGTAACCTTTCACTTTCTTTAGGGTTATATGAATTCACAGTTGGTGAACAGGCATTATCTATAGATGGGAAAGTAAAATCTGTTGATGAACTAAAAGAGTTATTAATACCTATTACGCCTTCTGAAACAAACCCAGTTCCGTTTGTAAGTTTAGGTGATATCGCTACTATTGAAGTCGAAGGTAAAGTTCAATCGGTCTCACGTACAAATGGTGAAAATGCAATTTCAATTCAAGTTATAAAAGGTCAAGAGGCAAATACAGTTGACGTAGTAAATGCAGTGAAGGACCTAATTGAAGAAGAGGAAAAAGCGATTGATGGATTAGTTGTTGATATTTCACTAGACCAAGGAGAACCAATTGAAAAATCCGTTTTTTCAATGGTTGAAAAAGCTGTGTTTGGTGGTTTAATTGCGGTAATTATCATTCTTCTTTTTTTACGTGATTTCAAATCAACAGTTATCTCAATTATCTCAATCCCAGTATCAATCTTAATGGCTTTACTATTATTGAATTGGTTAGATATTACATTAAATATTATGACCCTGGGTGCAATTACAATAGCAATTGGTCGTGTAATTGATGACTCCATTGTTGTTGTAGAAAACATCTATCGTCGTATTCATCTAAAAGAGGAAAAACTAAAAGGACGAACATTAATTAGAGAAGCAACAATTGAGATGTTTAAACCAATCCTTTCATCTACATTAGTTACAGTTGCGGTATTTGCACCGTTATTATTTGTTGGTGGTATGGTTGGTGAGCTGTTCATGCCATTCGCGTTAACTATGGCATTTGCTTTAGGAGCTTCACTATTAGTAGCCATTACAATTGTTCCAGTTTTATCGCATACATTATTCCGTAAAAAATTGTATGGTGAGAAATCGAATACACAACATAAAGAAGTTGGCAAATTAGCTACTTGGTACCGTGGTGTATTGGAAAAAACATTAAATCACAAGATTATTACAACTATTATTGCAATACTATTATTAGTTGGGTCGTTCGCATTAACACCACTAATTGGTTTTAGTTTCCTAGGATCTTCTGAGGAAAAAGTAATGTACTTAACTTATACGCCAGCTGCCGGTGAGTTAACAGAAGAAACTCTAGAAAACATTGAAGTAGTAGAACAAGAATTAATGAAACGTGAAGATATTGATATTCTACAATTATCAGTGACGACAGATTCAAGTAGTACAGATATGACTTCTTTAATGTCTGGTGGCGGCGGCAGTGGTGCATTGATGTACCTTATATTCGATGAGGAAATAAAAGATTTCCCTGCTGCTCGTGACGAAGTAGAAGAGTATGTATTTAATATCGATCAATCTGGTTCATGGAAGTCACAAAACTTTGCTGCGATGTCAATGGGTGGATCTAATGAAGTAAGTTACACATTGTACAGTGAAGATTTAGAAGATTTACGTAATGCTGTGAAACAAGTTGAATCTGCTTTACTTGAAACAGAAGGTTTAGAAGACGTAAGCTCTGATTATGAAGATCCTTATGTAGAGCATGTATTAAAAGTTGATCAACAAAATGTTCTTCAATACGGTTTAACTACTGGCCAAATTGTTATGGCTTTAGCAACAAATAATACAAAAGAAGTATTAACATCTGTTAAAAACAATGGAGAAGATTTAAATGTAGTCATTAAGCGTGAAGAAAAAGCAGCTGTTACATCTCTAGATGATGTATTAGATACGGAAATTGAAACAGCTTTAGGTACTACCATGACAATTGGTGAACTTGTAGAAGTTGAAGAAGGTACAACATTAAATTCATTAGCTCGTTCTGAAGGACAATATTATGCGTCTGTAACAGGAACAATATCTGATAAAGATATCTCAAAAGCAACAGCTGTAGCTGATAAGAAAGTTAATGATCTTGACTTACCAAAAGGCGTGACAACGGGTATTAGTGGTGTTGCAGCCGATATGCAAGAAACATTTACACAACTTGGTATTGCAATGCTAGCTGCAATTGCGATTGTATACTTCATCTTAGTTGTAACATTTGGTGAAGGTTTAGCACCATTTGCAATTTTATTCTCATTACCGTTTACAGTAATTGGGGCATTTGTAGGTTTATTTATTACAGGTCAAACGATTTCGGTAATGGTAATGATGGGTATGTTAATGTTAATAGGTATAGTTGTTACAAACGCAATTGTATTAGTTGACCGTATTATCCACATGGAACGTGACGGTATGGAAATGAGGGAAGCAATCCTAGAAGCCGGGGCAACTCGTTTGCGTCCAATCTTAATGACAGCCATTGCTACGATTGGTGCAATGATTCCCATGGCAGTTATGGATAGTGGCGGTTTAATTTCTAAAGATATTGCTATTACCGTTATTGGTGGGTTATTATCTTCTACTTTATTAACATTAGTTGTTGTACCAATCGTTTATGAAATTCTTTCTAAGTTGTTTAAAAAGAAACGTAACGAAATCGAAGATAACTAATATAAAACCCTAAAGTCAATGAAAATGACTTTAGGGTAATTTTTAATTTAATCTAGTTATGTTTTCTATTTTCAAATAAGGATTGGATGGCATAGGGATTACCAATATAGCCTTCTTTAATTGTTAGTTCATTCATCTTATGTTCATGTGGAAATTTAAAAATTCCATTGTCAAAATCAGTGCCAATTTCTTTAAAGAAGATCCCTTCTACATGTTCTCTCTTTGGACAAGTAAAGGTAATTTTGTAGTTTTCATCATCTCTAATTATATATGCACGGACACCTTTTTCAAAGTTGCCATTGTCATTATCAACAAATTGTCTTTTTACAGAAACGATATGGAAGTCAACAAAAGGTACCTCTTTTAATAATACGTTTAAAAATGACCCCTTCGTGATTTCTTCCCATCTACTTTGGGCGCTTTGACCAACAATAATTTGAGTAATGTTATATTCACGAGCAGCATCGGCGATCACTTTTTGAATCGGTCGTTTTTCGTTATCACGGATAATAAATTTTTCAACGCCTAATTCATCACAAAGTTCTGTCCATTTCTCAATATACCCAGATTTCTCTGCATCAAAAGCATCAAGCGGGTTTGAATCAACTGTCAATATATAAAGAGGACAATCTAATAATGATGCAAGTTTGTGTCCTCTACGAATAAGCCGCTCTCCGTTTAGACCATAGTAAACGCAGACAAGGATACTTTCATCTGACCTTTTCATACTACCCATTTTAGAATACACCTCAAAGTAATAGTTTTATCTAATAAAAGTATTTCAATCCTAAAATAGCAATAAAGTGAATTAAATAGAATTGTTAGTGCTATTTAAGTGCATCGATGTATTTCTTATTGTATACTTTTAATTGTGATAATTATTGTTTTTTTGTGAAAATTTACGAAAATTTTATACTTCAATAGTAATTACATAGAATAATTCCTCTGTATGACACATTATTATGAATTGAGTTTGGCATTAAGTCAAGGGAAGGGTTGTTTTTACATAGGAAAATCGTTAATAGTAGGGGGCTTTGTTTTGCCAATTGAGTTTATCATCATCCTATTACCATTTTTATTTGCAGTGCTCATCCCGATTTTCCACAGGCGGTTGAGTAAGAAATTTATTGGTTGGATCGTTTTTTTCATTCCATTAAGTCTTTTCATTCTATTAACTACTTTTATCCCTCGTATTTCAAATGGTGAGACTTTTTCTAATACATATGAGTGGATTCCCTCTTTAAATATTAACTTCACAACGTATATAGACGGTTTAAGTTTAATTTTAAGTTTACTAATTACTGGTATAGGAGCTTTAGTCGTTTTCTATTCAAACTTTTATTTATCTAAAAAAGAATCATTACATCATTTCTATTGCTACTTGCTACTATTTATGGGTGCAATGTTGGGTGTTGTATATTCAGATAATTTAATCGTGTTGTATGCATTTTGGGAGTTAACAAGTGTATCTTCATTTCTATTAATAGCATTTTGGCACCACCGTAAAGCGTCTAGAGCAGGTGCACGAAAATCAATGACTATCACTGTATCGGGCGGTATCGCCATGCTCGCTGGGTTTTTAATGTTATATACAATGTCAGGTACATTAAGCATAAGAGAAATTATTGTAAATGTTGATGTCATTAGCGATCATACATTATTTATCCCCGCTCTAATCTTAGTACTATTAGGAGCTTTTACAAAATCAGCTCAATTTCCGTTTCATATTTGGTTACCTGATGCTATGGAAGCACCTACACCCGTGAGTGCCTACTTGCATTCAGCCACAATGGTAAAAGCGGGTATTTACTTAGTTGCACGTTTTACACCTATTTTTGGTGGAGATATGACTTGGTTCTGGTTGGTAAGTGGTATGGGACTAATCACCCTATTCTGGGGTTCGTTTAACGCTGTTCGCCAAACGGATTTAAAAGCTATTCTAGCTTTTTCAACTGTTAGTCAATTAGGGTTAATTATGAGCTTACTTGGTTTCGGTTCAATTGCACTATATTTTGGTTACACAACTGAATCCATTGTTTATACACAAGCGACATTTGCAGCATTGTTCCATCTAATCAACCATTCCACATTTAAAGGTGCGCTGTTTATGATGGTAGGTATCGTCGATCACGAAGTTGGTACACGTGATATTAGACGTTTAGGTGGACTGATGTCCTTCATGCCTGTTACGTTTACAATTGCGTTAATTGGTTCTTTCTCTATGGCAGGATTACCGCCATTTAATGGTTTTTTAAGTAAAGAAATGTTCTTTACAGCAGCCATAAAAGTAGGTAGCTTAGATATTTTTTCTTTAGATAGTTTAGGTATATTCATTCCAATAATTGCATGGGTCGCAAGTGTATTTACATTTATCTATTGTTTAATCGTAGTTGGCAGAACATTTACTGGAAAGGTAAAACCTGATATTAAGGAAAGAGATTTACATGAAGCGCCATTTGGAATGCTAGTGTCCCCATTAATTTTGGTTACGTTAGTAATCCTAATTTTCTTCTTCCCAAATATTATTGGAAATTATTTGTTGAAACCTGCAATGACAAGTGTTTACCCTACATTCCCTGTAGATGAAATGACACCACGTATTTATGCTTGGCATGGGTTGAACCCGGAATTATGGATGACAATTGGTGTTATCGTTCTTGGGATTGTCTTATATAAATTAGTGAAATATTGGGTGCGAGTATATAAATGGTTTCCTCAAAAACTAACTTTCAATTCGATTTATGAAGGCTTTATTACAAAAAGTGAAGATTTCTCGGAAAATCTTACAAATCGATATATGAATGGTAATTTAACAAACTACTTTATATATATATATATTTTCTTTATTGCAACTGTAGCGGGTTATTTTATCACTTCTGAAGCATTTGTTTGGAATACTTTGAATGATTCTAATGTAGACCACTATGAGTTAATTCTTATATTTGTAATGATGTTTACGGCGGTTGCACTAACCTTTGCTAAATCAAGAATCACCGCAGTACTGATCAATGGTGTTTTAGGTTATTCTGTTGCGTTTTTCTTTGTATCTTTTAGAGCACCGGATTTAGCATTAACACAACTTGTTGTTGAGTCTATTACTACGGCGTTGTTTTTAATTTGTTTTAAGTTTCTTCCTGAAATTAAAAAAGAAGACAGTAGAAGAATTTGGAAGATCTCAAAAGGGGTCATTTCAATTTTAGTTGGTGTTACAGTTACAATTGTTGGACTCGCAGTAGTTCACTATGAAAAAGTTACAACGATTTCGACTTACTTTGAAGATGCATATCATTTAGCTGGTGGTAAAAATATTGTGAATACCATTCTAGGAGATTTTCGTGCATTTGATACGATGTTAGAGGTAGTCGTACTCTTTATTGCAGGCTTAGGAGTTTATGCACTCATTAAGTTAAAGGCAAGAAAGGGGGATACAGACGTTGAAAGTAAATGATGTCATTTTACGGACGATTGTAAAAGGTGTCGTATTAATTATCTTAACGCTAGGTGTGTATCTGTTTTTCTCAGGACATAATGCACCTGGTGGAGGATTTATAGGTGGACTTGTACTGGGTTCGGCCATTGTATTACTTTATATCACTTACGATATTGAGACAATTCAAAGGAAAATGCCCTTTGACTTTAAAAAGGTCGCAGCATTAGGAGTTTTGTTAACAACAGGAACTGCGATAGGGTCTTTATATTTCAATGTACCTTTCCTATCCCAAACAGATGGATATTTCCAAATACCCATACTAGGTGAAAAGCATTTAACTACAGTGACAATATTTGAAGCGGGTGTAGCTTTAACGGTAATTGGTACACTCGTTACAATAATCTTGAGCATTAGTGAGGATGATTAAATGGAATCTTTGATGGTTTTATTAGTAGGCGTTCTTGTTTCAGTCGGAACGTATTTAATCCTCTCTCGCAATATTATACGTATTATTTTAGGAACAGCGGTTTTATCTCATGCAGTTCATTTATTAATCTTAACAGTGGGTGGGTTAAAAACTGGGGACGTGCCTTTACTTGGTCATTCGAGTGGCCCGTATACTGACGCACTGCCGCAAGCCCTTATATTAACTGCTATAGTAATTAGTTTTGCTACAACAGCTTTCCTTTTAGTTTTGGCATACCGAATGTATAAAACGAATGGTACAGATGATGTTTCAGAATTGAGAGGTATGCCAGATGAATAATATTATTGTTTTACCACTGATTATTCCAATCATGACAGCAGTAATACTTGTATTTTTACGTAGAGACGTAGTATTACAAAGAATTATTGCTCTCACTACAATGATATTTGTAATAGGAATTTCAATATTATTATTACAATTTATACAAACAGATGGCATTTTGAAAATTGATTTTAGTGGATGGTTACCACCCTTTGGAATTTTATTTGTAGCAGATTCATTTTCAATCTTAATGGTAACTACCTCTAGTATTGTCGCGTCCATTTGTTTGATTTATGCATTTTCTACTATAGGGAATAGACATGAGGATATGTTTTTCTACCCGTTAGTATTGTTCTTAGTTGCGGGAGTGAATGGATCGTTTTTAACAGGAGATATTTTTAATTTATTTGTATGTTTTGAGGTAATGTTATTAGCTTCATATGTACTAATCGCATTAGGTGGAGAAAAGATACAATTAAGGGAATCTTTAAAATATGTATTAATCAATGTTGTTACATCTTGGATATTTTTAATTGCACTTGCTTTTTTATATGGAACTTTGAAGACATTAAATATGGCTCACATTGCTCAAAGAGTGGCAGAGGTAGGGCAAGATCCTTTAATTACAACTGTAGCGATTTTGTTCTTAATTGTATTTAGTATAAAAGCAGGTTTATTACTATTCTTCTGGTTACCAGGTTCATATACTGTTCCTCCTACGGCAGTACAGGCATTATTTGCAGCGTTATTAACAAAAGTAGGGGTTTATGCACTTATTCGAACATTTACACTGATGTTCCCATTAAATCAAGAGGTTACACATACATTGATTGGTATTATGGCTGGACTAACAATTATTGCAGGTTGTATGGGGGCGTTGTCAGGAAAAGATGTTTATACGATTTCTACATATAACGTCATAATCGGAGTAGGATTTATTCTAATTGGTTTGGCAGTTAATACGGAAGCGGGTATTTCAGGAGCAATATACTATTTAATTCACGACATGGTTGCAAAAGCATTATTGTTTTTAATCATTGGTACGATGGTTTTCTTAACTGGTGAAACTGTCGTGAAAAGAATGAGTGGACTTATTCAATATTATCCATTGTTTGGCTGGATGTACTTTATTGTTTTATTAGCTTTAATCGGCGTACCTCCTTTTAGTGGGTTTGTTGGAAAAATTCTAATTGGCCAAGGTACGATTGAAGCAGGTTCTTTTGTATTGTTGGCTATTGGATTTGCATCTAGTATTATCGTGTTATATTCCTTATTAAGAATATTCCTAGCATCATTCTTCGGTGAAACTACCGTTAGTGAAGAGGATAAAAAGCCAATTCCGAAAAGTGCAATGTTGTCATTTATATTATTAACTCTTTCAATTATTTATATAGGTGTTGGTGCAGAATCACTTTCACCTTATGTACAAGATGCAGCCCGTACTCTAATGAATCCATCTATCTATATTGATGCAATTTTAGGGGAGGGATTGTAATGTTAGGTCAATTTATATTAAATCTGTTTATTGCCCTATTATGGTTATTACTAGTGGACGAAAGAGTACCACAACTGACAACATTCTTTACAGGTTTTGTTGTAGGTATTGGCATTTTGTATGTGATGCACCGTTTTTTTGGCACGAAATTTTACTTAAGAAGAGTAATGAAAATTATGGTGCTGATTTTGATCTTTGTTAGAGAGATATTGAGTTCAAGTTACGTCATAATGAAACAAATACTAACTCCTAAATTAAGGATTACTCCAGGTATATTTAAGTACCAAACAAAGTTAAAAGGTGATTGGGAAATTACAACTTTAGCCCTTCTGTTAACGCTAACTCCAGGATCCGTTGTAATGGAGGTTT
>JAPSJC010000033.1 GCA_031178355.1 Ureibacillus sp. | reverse complement strand
TATTTTAGCAGCGTTATTCTCTGTTGTTTTAACAAAACTCTACAACGACTTAAAGCTACGGCAACTCGTGTTGCAAAATGGGGAAATTGGACAAGGACTTTGAAATGCCGAAAACGCGAGATGAAATTCAATCGGTAGCGGAAGCATTTCAATAATGATTGTCACGCGTTCTTAAATTAAATCTGAACAAATTTACAAAGTAATTCGAAATAACTAGCACCAGATACACAAACAATTCTAACCCATCCGAATTGTTTGTGTATTTTTGTGTACCAGGTACAAAAACAATTCTGAATTTTTCGAACTGTTTTTGTACCTGGTACACGTAAAATTAAAATGTGAACGTTTTTAGGATTATGGGTTAAAATATTCGTATTTTAGTGTAAATCTTATATAAAAAGTGTTCAAAAAACCATGTAATTCTTCTAAAAGTCATGGTACACTGTTGTTAATATTCAAATCATGGGTAATTCTATTACTCATAACTGCTACTGAACAAATAAATTGTATTTATGTTTAAACATAGGTATGTCAGGTTAATATGCGTTTAGTAGAAAATGAAAGAAGGTATGAAAATGAAAATCGCCATTTCTTCAGATCATGGTGGAAATAATTTGCGAAGAGAAATTATGGAGTTATTAGACGAACTTCAAATTTCTTATGAGGATTTTGGACCACAAACGACAGATTCTGTAGACTATCCTGATTATGCTAAGCCTGTAGCAGAAGCTGTAGCAAAAGGAGAGTTTAATCGTGGTATTTTAATTTGTGGTACTGGAATTGGTATGTCTATTGCAGCCAATAAAGTGAAAGGCATTCGTTGTGCATTAGTCCATGATGTCTTTAGTGCTAAAGCAACAAGATGCCATAACGATTCAAATATTATAGCCTTAGGTGAACGAGTTATAGGTCCTGGCTTAGCGCGTGAAATCGTTCAAGCTTGGTTAAATACCGATTTTGAAGGTGGCCGCCATACTCGTCGAGTAGAAAAAATCTCGGAACTTGAAGGGTAAGTGTTGAAAGTGACGGTATTAGAACTAATTCAACATCAGATTTCACAAATACTAATTGAACTTGATGAACAAATAGATTTTAAATCTAAGCAAATTTTTGTTGTTGGCTGTTCAACGTCAGAAGTGCTCGGTTCTAAAATAGGAACTGCTGGTGCTATGGAAGTAGCGGAAATACTATATAAAGAATTTGTAAAATTCGCACAAAAACACGATTTATATTTAGCGTTTCAAGGTTGTGAGCATATTAACCGAGCACTAACTTTAGAATATGAAACTGCAGTTAAGTATGGGTATGAACCGGTAACAGTGATCCCTATGAAACAAGCAGGTGGTTCTATGTCTGCTTATGCTTATACGCAACTTCAACAACCAGTTGTTGTTGAAAAAATACGCGCTCATGCTGGTATTGACATTGGTCAAACTTTAATCGGTATGCATCTAAAAGAAGTAGCAATACCCATAAGAACTTCGATTAAACAGATTGGTGAAGCTGTTGTAACAATAGCGAAAACTCGCCCGAAGTTAATAGGTGGACCAAGATCAGTTTATGAATAACATACTATGTGTTTAAACCATTACGGATGACAAACTATAAAAAAATCAGTACACAAAAACTTTAAAAACTAGCGAATTATTTCTTCTTCTAAATTGCTAGTTTATATAAATATTACTTTGATATTGGGGGACTATTGAAAATGGCTTATGAAAAATTAGCGGTTCAAGACAAAGCAGTACTTGAAGGTATATTAGCAGAAAAAAAACGTCAACAATCTAACATTGAGTTAATTGCATCAGAAAATTTTGTATCTGAAGCAGTAATGGAAGCTCAAGGTTCAGTACTTACAAATAAATACGCTGAGGGTTACCCTGGCAAACGCTACTATGGTGGTTGTGAACACGTTGACGTAGTTGAAGATATCGCTCGAGACCGTGTAAAAGAGTTATTCGGTGCTAAATTTGCTAATGTACAAGCCCATTCAGGTGCACAAGCAAATATGGCTGTATACTACACATTATTACAACCAGGTGATACTGTTCTTGGAATGAACCTTTCTCATGGTGGTCACTTAACACATGGTTCACCAGTTAACTTCTCTGGTGTTCAATATAACTTCGTTGAATACGGTGTAACAAAAGATACAAACGTAATCGACTATGAAGATGTACGTCAAAAAGCTTTAGAACATAAACCAAAATTAATCGTAGCTGGAGCATCCGCTTATCCACGTGAAATTGATTTTGCAAAATTCCGTGAGATTGCTGATGAGATTGGTGCATACTTTATGGTAGACATGGCTCACATCGCTGGTCTTGTTGCAACTGGTGAACATCCATCTCCAGTGTCTTATGCACATATCACTACATCAACAACACATAAAACGTTACGTGGTCCACGTGGTGGCTTAATTTTAACAAACGACGAAGAACTTGCTAAAAAAATCGATAAAGCTGTATTCCCTGGTATTCAAGGTGGTCCGCTAATGCACGTAATCGCTGCAAAAGCCGTAGCATTTGGTGAAGCATTACAACCAGAATTCAAAGAATATGCAATACAAATTAAGAAAAATGCTAAAGCTTTAGCTGAAACACTAGTTGCTGAAGGTCTACAATTAGTATCAGGTGGAACAGACAATCACTTATTACTAGTAAATGTAAAATCGGTAGGTTTGACTGGTAAAATAGCAGAAAAAGTATTAGATGAAGTAGGAATTACATGTAATAAAAATACAATTCCTTACGATGAGGAAAAACCATTTGTTACATCTGGTATCCGTTTAGGTACAGCTGCAGTTACGAGCCGTGGTTTTAATGAAGAAGATTTACAAGAAGTTGGTGTTATTATTGCAAAACTTCTTAAAAATCCTGAAGATGCTGCGGTAAAAACAGAATGTGTTAATCGTGTAAAAGCTCTTACAGATAAATACCCACTATATGCATAATCATATTAAGTTCTTTTATGGAATTTAAACCATTACGTTTTGTAAAGTAAAGAAGATTGATAATCAAGGGTGACTCTTAGGCTAGTAAATAACCTTAAGAGGTCACCTTTGTTTTTTGTTATCTATTTAAATTTAAAGAATAATAGTGTTCCTAAGATTTGTGCGTGAATAAAGTTGTATTCTCGTGAAAATGTTTGTCAAATAAACCAAAGTAATCTAATTAAGTGAATACTAAGCACTAGAGCGATCCAATGGCAAAATTGAATGATACTAGTAAGATGGTCATATGACTCTCTGTCAAATCTTTTAACTTTTTTGATTGATTCTTTAAAAATTAGGGTATTAGTTGAATTAGCATGTATATGTTGTAATAAAAGTGTCGGAATATGTACTTTAGCGTCACATTCATTTTTGTTATACTAAATTAGATTAACAACAGATAGGAGAGATCCCAATGGGCAAAGTATATGTATTTGATCACCCTTTAATCCAGCATAAGTTAACGTATATTCGTGATAAAAATACTGGAACGAAAGAGTTTCGCGAATTAGTTGATGAGGTTGGAACGTTAATGGCATTTGAAATTACGAGAGATATGCCACTACAAGAAATCGAAATAGAAACTCCAATTCAAACGGCTAGAACAAAAGTAATCGCAGGGAAAAAATTAGCGATTGTTCCAATTCTAAGAGCGGGACTAGGAATGGTTGAAGGGGTTCTTAAACTAATTCCAGCTGCAAAAGTAGGACACATTGGATTATATCGTGATCCTGAAACATTAAAACCGGTTGAATATTATGTAAAACTTCCTACTGATGTTGAAGAACGTGAATTCATCTTAGTTGACCCAATGTTAGCTACTGGGGGATCTGCTGTTGAAGCAATAAATGCACTGAAAAAACGTGGAGCTAAAAACATTAAGTTTATGTGCTTAATTGCAGCTCCAGAAGGTGTAGAAGTCATTCAAGAAGCTCATCCAGATGTAGATATTTATATTGCTGCACTTGATGAAAAATTAAACGATCATGGATATATCATTCCTGGTTTAGGAGACGCTGGCGATCGTCTATTCGGTACGAAATAAGTTCAAAAGGATTACAATCTAAACTTAACCATAACTAATTGGACAAGAGTTTGATTTAATCATTTTAATTCTTATGACAATTAATACGCGTCCTTTTCTAGTAGGGAGGGCGCTACTATTGCGAGAAACCAGCATTAGAAATACATGTACTCGATGGAAGTGTCGAGCTGTGCTTTTCTATTGACAATAAATAAGGTGGTGCAAGCTGTTATGAAAAAAAAGTGGAAAGTCATGACCATTTTCGGAACAAGACCAGAAGCAATTAAAATGGCTCCGCTTGTATTAGAACTTGGAAAGTATCCAGATACAATTGAATCTATCGTTGCTGTTACTGCTCAACACCGTCAAATGCTTGACCAAGTTTTAGAAACATTCGGAATTACACCGAATTACGATTTAAACATTATGAAAGATCGTCAAACGTTAATTGATGTTACAACAAATGCATTACGCGGTCTTGATGAAGTGATGAAAGAAGCAAAACCTGATATTGTGCTTGTCCATGGAGACACTTCTACAACATTTGTTGGAAGTTTAGCAGCTTTTTATAACCAAATTGCTGTTGGTCACGTTGAAGCAGGATTAAGAACGGGAAATAAATATTCCCCTTATCCAGAAGAAATGAACCGTCAATTGACAGGTGTCATTGCTGATCTTCATTTCGCTCCGACAGAACAATCTAAACAAAACCTTCTGAATGAAAATAAAAATCCAGAATTGATTTTTGTTACAGGGAATACTGCTATTGATGCATTAAAAACAACAGTTCGTGAACAATATAGTCATCCAGTTTTAGAAAAAATAGGTGAAGACCGTATGATTCTATTAACTGCTCACCGCCGAGAAAACTTAGGTGAACCGATGCGTAACATGTTCCGTGCTATTAAACGGTTACTTTCTGAGCATGATGATGTTCAAGTTATCTACCCAGTTCACTTAAATCCTGCAGTTCGTGAAGTGGCTGACGAGATCCTAGGAAATGACGAAAGAATTCACTTAATAGAACCGTTGGAAGTTCTTGACTTCCATAATTTCGCTGCAAGATCTTATATGATTTTAACGGATTCAGGTGGTGTTCAGGAAGAAGCACCTTCTTTAGGTAAACCTGTACTTGTATTACGGGATACAACAGAACGTCCGGAAGGTATAGCAGCGGGTACACTAAAACTTGCTGGTACTGATGAAGAGACGATTTATTCCTTAGCTAAAGAACTATTGGAAGATCAAACTGCCTATGCTAAAATGTCACAGGCTTCAAATCCTTATGGGGATGGACATGCATCACGGAGAATTGTTGAAGCTCTGATTAATTTCCTTAAATAAAGTGAATCATATTAACCAGCACTGCTTCATTTTGCAAGTAACGATTACGCTATTAATGATGGATACGAAAGCAATATTTTTAATTTAATCAATATAACTTCATAAATTTGTCGACAATTTGACAATATTACTGAAGGAATAAAGTTTTTCACTTGAACTAATTGACATCATTTTTTCGCTATTGTATGCTTACAAAGGGTAAGTGTGATAAGGGTTTCACAAAGTTTTACTAACCTCGGAACGCTTGTTATATCAAGTTTACACTAGATTGACAGTTAAAATTATTTAACGTCAATTTGCATTGTCATTAAGCTTAAAATTGCTATGTTTTTGATTTGGATTTTATAATAAGTGAATTACAAGATTTTCGATTAATCGAGAATTTTCGACAAAGTATTCATTTTTCTAGAATCCTAAAATTAGCACTCACTTGATATTACCGAAAGTGGTAACCGATTACATGTTTACTCGAAATATCATTCAGGAGACATATGCCTATGCTAAATTTGCAACACATTTTCGTTTTGCAGAAAAAAGCGTTATTTTTTTTGCTCGCTCTTTGTGCAATAGGTTGGGGATTAACACCTTACGGACCAATCTTCCTAGGAATTGCAGTAGGTGCTATCTTTGGTACATATAACTTCTGGATATTAGTTCGACGTATGGACAAGTTTGATCGGAACCTAAGTGAAGGAAAAGGTACTGCTTCGCTAGGCTCAGCATTACGCTTTGGATCAGGTATTGCGGTGGCCGCAATAGCAATATCGTTGCCACAACATATCAATTTAGGTAGCGCAATTATTGGGCTTATGACACCATACGTTTTTCTCTTTATAGGGGCATTTATGCTTGCCTTTAAAGAAAAATAAGTTGATTTGGAAAGAGAGGTGAATGCAATAATGGGTCATGGCGCTCCAGAGTATACGTTGAAATTTGGTGATGTATTTTCGCTTACGTTCAACTTGTCAACAGTGCTAATGTTGATTTTATCTGCAGTTATTGTATTTTTAATCGCATTTATTTCAACACGTAACTTAAAACTAAAACCAACCGGTATGCAAAACTTTATGGAATGGATCATGGACTTCGTAAGAGGCATTATCCAGAGTAATATGGATTGGAAAACTGGTGGACGGTTCCATGTTTTAGGTATTACTTTAATTATGTTTATCGCTGTTTCGAACTTGATTGGTTTACCACTCGGCGGTGTCTATATTAACCACGAGCTATGGTGGAAATCACCTACAGCAGACATAACAGTAACATTGACTCTAGCTTCAATGATAACAGTATTGTCTTCTTACTACGGTATTAAAATGCATGGTATGAAGCACTATACAGGAACATTTTTTAAACCAGTATCATTTATGTTCCCGTTAAAGATTATTGAAGAATTCGCAAATACTTTAACGTTAGGTCTTCGACTTTACGGTAACATCTATGCAGGTGAAATTCTATTAGGTTTAATCGCAGGTATCGCTGGTTCCGGACTTGTTGGATTCTTAGGCGGAATTATACCTGGTATGGCGTGGATCGGATTCTCGATCTTCATTGGATTTATCCAAGCATTCGTATTTACAATGTTAACAATGGTTTATTTATCTCACAAAGTGAGTAAAGACCATTAATATACGTGGTGAAAATACTTATTCATCCACTTATACAAATAAAATTTTAAGAAAATTCCAAGGAGGAAATTTAAAATGGGTGTATTAGCAGCAGCAATCGCTATCGGTTTAGCAGCATTAGGAGCAGGTTTAGGTAACGGTATGATCGTATCAAAA
Organism: Ureibacillus sp.; assembly: GCA_031178355.1. GTDB lineage: Bacteria > Bacillota > Bacilli > Bacillales_A > Planococcaceae > Ureibacillus. The sequence goes on along the minus strand of JAPSJC010000033.1, from coordinate 18,014 downwards.
ACAGTTGAAGGTATTAGCCGTCAACCAGAAGCACGTGGAGCATTACAAACTACAATGTTCATCGGGGTTGCATTAGTTGAGGCGATTCCAATTATCGCAGCAGTTATCGCATTTATCGTAATGAACCAAAACTAATTTTTTAAATAAGTGTGGCGAAGAGGATTCAAGGAAGAGACTTCGCCATTCCTTTTGGTCAAACATAGTTTCATAATGTCGAAAGTAAAGAAATATCATTATAGATCTTTCTAGTTTCGAATAAACGAAGCTAGATAATATCAACAACTTATTTGTTGTAACTTCTAATTTGAACGTGGATTGATTTATATTCATCCATAATTGACACTTATAGCTCTTGAAGGGAGTGAAACAATCGTGGGTTTAGAACATTTTGCCCTAAATGCTGGATCTGGATTATCCTTTAACGGTGGAGACATATTAGCAACTGTCGTTATATTCGGTATTTTAATGGCACTTCTTAAAAAATTCGCATGGGGTCCTTTAATGGGCATCATGACACAACGTGAAGAATTAGTTTCAAGTGAAATAGAAGCAGCTGAACAAGCTCGTAAAGAGTCTAGTGCTCTATTAGAGGAACAAAAGACGTTGTTAAAAGAAGCTCGTACTGAAGCACAAACAATCATTGAAAGTGCGAAAAAACAAGCTGAATTACAAAGAGAAGAAATTATGACGGCAGCTCGTACTGAGGCTACTCGCTTAAAAGAATCTGCTGTTCGTGAAATCGAAACTGAAAAAGAGAAAGCAATCCTTGCTGTACGTGAAGAAGTCGTTTCACTATCAGTTCTTGCTGCATCTAAAGTTCTTGGTAAAGAAATTTCTGAAGAAGACAACAGTGCATTAATTAAAGAAACGATTGCGAAGGCGGGCGAAGCGAAATGAGTAAATCTCAAGTAGCAAAACGTTATGCTGAAGCTTTGTTTCAACTTGCACAAGAGAAAAATATTCTTACAGATGTAAGTAGTGATCTTAAGGAAATAGTAAAAGTAGTAGAAACGAATCCAGAATTACTTTCATTACTTACTAATCCAAAGTTTTCTATTGAACGTAAGAAACAAATGGTCTCTGAAATCTTCTCTAAAGCAAATAAATTTGTAGTTCATACTCTGGAAATCCTTATTGAAAAGAAACGAGTAGATGAACTTGTAAATTTATCAGAAGAATTTACAGTTTTAGCAGCGGCTTCTCAAGGGTTTGCTGAAGCAAAAGTTTTCTCAACACGTGCATTATCTGAAGGAGAATTAAACGATATTTCTTCTGCATTTGCTAGCCGCGTTGGTAAAGAAAAACTAAACATTACAAACGAAATCGACCCATCAATTATTGGTGGTGTACGTGTTCAAATCGGTAACTACATTTTTGATAACACTGTAGCTAGTAAGCTAGAGGGATTAAAACGTACGTTAGTTGGTTAATAAAAAGAATTTGAGAGGTGACATTCATGGGCATCAAGGCTGAAGAAATCAGCGTGCTGATAAAAAAGCAGATTGAAAATTACCAATCTGAATTAGAAGTAAGCGAAGTTGGTACAGTTATCACTGTCGGTGACGGTATCGCTCGTGCTCATGGCCTCGACAACGTCATGGCTGGGGAATTATTAGAATTCTCTAACGGTGTTATGGGTATGGCTCAAAACTTAGAAGAAGGTAACGTAGGTATCATTATTCTAGGTAACTACCTAGGCATTAAAGAAGGCGATGAAGTTCGTCGTACAGGTCGTATTATGGAAGTACCAGTTGGTGAAGAACTAATTGGTCGTGTTGTAAACCCACTAGGTCAACCAGTGGATGGACAAGGCCCAATCAATACTACAAAAACTCGTCCTATCGAAAGCCCAGCTTTCGGAGTAATGGCTCGTAAATCAGTTCATGAACCATTACAAACAGGTATTAAAGCGATTGACGCATTAGTTCCAATCGGTCGTGGTCAACGTGAGTTAATCATTGGTGACCGTCAAGTTGGTAAAACTTCTGTAGCTATCGATACTATCCTTAACCAAGCAGACCAAGATATGATTTGTATCTATGTTGCTATTGGACAAAAAGAATCTACAGTACGTGGAGTAGTTGAAACACTTCGTAAACACGGAGCTCTAGATTACTCAATCGTTGTAACTGCATCTGCATCTCAACCAGCTCCATTATTATACTTAGCTCCTTATGCTGGTGTATCTATGGCTGAAGAGTTTATGTTACAAGGTAAACATGTATTAATCGTATATGATGATTTATCTAAACAAGCGGCAGCTTACCGTGAACTTTCATTATTATTACGCCGTCCTCCAGGTCGTGAAGCTTACCCTGGTGACGTATTCTACTTACACAGTCGTTTATTAGAACGTGCTGCTAAGTTAAATGAAACTTACCAAAATGGTTCTATAACTGCTCTTCCATTCGTTGAGACACAAGCTGGGGATATCTCTGCATACATCCCAACAAACGTTATCTCAATCACTGATGGACAAATTTTCTTACAATCTGACTTATTCCACTCAGGTGTACGTCCAGCGATTAACGCCGGTTTATCTGTATCACGTGTAGGGGGATCTGCTCAAATTAAAGCAATGAAAAAAGTTGCTGGTACACTACGTCTAGACTTAGCTGCATACCGTGAACTTGAAGCATTCTCTCAATTTGGTTCAGATTTAGATAAAGCTACTCTTGCAAAACTTGAGCGTGGTAAGCGTACGGTTGAAGTTCTTAAACAAGATCTTAACAAACCAATCAAAGTTGAAAAGCAAGTAACAATTCTATATGCACTAACTCGTGGATTCTTAGATGATATCCCAGTTAAAGATATTACTCGTTTTGAAGCTGAACTATACAGCTGGTTAGAAGTTAACCACACAAACGTTCTAGATCATATCCGTACTACTAAAGAACTACCATCTGATAACGAAATGGCAACTGCTCTTAACGAATTCAAAAAGACTTTTGCAAAATCAGAATAAGTTAAACTAGTCGTATGTGATTAAAAATGAAAAGGTGGTGAAATACCGGTGGCAAACTTACGTGAGATAAAAACTCGTATTAACTCTACGAAGAAAACAAAAGCAATGACTAAAGCAATGCAAATGGTTTCTGCTTCTAAGAAGGCACGTGCTGAGCAAAACGCTAAAAGTTATGTTCCTTACATGGAGAAAGTACAAGATGTTGTAGCTTCTATCGCTTCAGGGGCAACTGATGTTACGCATCCAATGTTATCTTCTCGTCCAGTTAAGAAAACAGGATATATTCTGATTACTTCTGACCGTGGACTAGCAGGTGCTTATAACTCAAGTGTTATTCGTGGTCTAGTTAATACGTTAAATGAACGTCATAAGTCAAAAGACGAGTATGTAATTTTGGCTATAGGTCGTGTTGGTAGAGATTACTTTGTCAAACGAGAGTACAATGTCATTGACAGTGTAATTGGCCTTCCAGACCAACCTTCATTTTCAGACGTAAAAGCAATCGCTCGTAAAGCTGTTGGTATGTTCGCTGAAGGTACATATGATGAACTTTATATGTATTACAACCACTATATCAGTGTTATTTCATCTGAAGTAACTGAGAAAAAGGTGTTACCAATTACTAATTTAGTACCAGCAACTGAAGGTGTATCAGCTTCTTATGAATTTGAACCAAGTGCGGAAGCAATCTTAGAAGTTTTACTACCACAGTATGCAGAGAGCTTAATCTATGGTGCAATATTAGATGGTAAAGCAAGTGAACATGCTGCTCGTATGACAGCGATGAAAGCTGCAACAGACAATGCAAGCGATTTAATTAGAAATTTAGATCTTGTTTATAACCGTGCACGTCAAGCGGCGATTACACAAGAAATTACAGAAATCGTTGGTGGAGCTGCAGCCTTAGAATAGGCTGTGCTTCCCAATGTCCGTTTAAAGGTAAAAGCAAGTTCTTTATTATTAAAATGATGAACTATGCTACATACCAAACTCGATAGGAGGTACACACGAATGAACATAGGACACGTTATCCAAGTAATGGGTCCAGTTGTTGACGTTAAATTCAGCAACGGTCAATTACCAGCAATCTATAACGCATTAACTGTTAAGATTGAACGTCCAAATGAAGAAGCTGATTATCTAACTTTAGAAGTAGCACTTCACTTAGGCGACGACTCTGTTCGCACAATTGCCATGTCTTCAACGGACGGCTTAAAACGTGGTGCAGAAGTTACAGATTCAGGAAACCCAATCTCTGTACCAGTTGGTGATTTAACTTTAGGACGTGTATTCAACGTACTAGGTGAAGTTATTGACTTAGGAGAAGAAATTCCAAAAGAAGCTCGTCGTGATCCAATTCACCGCGAAGCTCCAAAATATGAAGAATTAACTACAAAAGTTGAAATCCTAGAAACAGGTATTAAAGTAGTAGACTTATTAGCTCCATATATCAAAGGTGGTAAAGTAGGTCTATTCGGTGGTGCCGGTGTAGGTAAAACTGTATTAATTCAAGAATTAATTAACAACATCGCTCAAGGTCACGGTGGTATTTCGGTATTCGCAGGTGTAGGTGAACGTACTCGTGAAGGTAACGACTTATTCCACGAGATGAGTGACTCTGGCGTTATCAGTAAAACATCAATGGTATTCGGACAAATGAACGAGCCACCTGGAGCACGTATGCGTGTAGCTTTATCAGGTCTTACAATGGCTGAGTTCTTCCGTGATGAACAAGGTCAAGACGTTCTTTTATTCATCGATAACATCTTCCGTTTCACACAAGCAGGTTCTGAGGTTTCTGCCTTATTAGGTCGTATGCCTTCTGCAGTAGGTTACCAACCAACACTTGCTACTGAAATGGGTAACTTACAAGAACGTATCACATCTACAAATAAAGGTTCTGTAACATCAATCCAAGCGATTTATGTACCAGCCGATGACTATACTGACCCTGCTCCAGCTACAACTTTCGCTCACTTAGACTCAACAACTAACCTTGAACGTAAGTTATCAGAAATGGGTATTTATCCTGCGGTGGATCCACTTGCATCAACTTCACGTGCATTATCACCTGAAATTGTTGGTGAAGAACACTATGCAGTTGCTCGTGGTGTACAATCTACATTACAACGCTACCGTGAATTACAAGATATCATCGCTATCCTAGGTATGGATGAATTATCTGATGAAGATAAAAAGACTGTAGAACGCGCTCGTCGTATTCAATTCTTCTTATCTCAAAACTTCCACGTTGCGGAACAATTTACTGGTCAAAAAGGTTCATTCGTACATGTTAAAGATACTGTACGTAGTTTCAAGGAAATTCTTGAAGGTAAATATGACCACTTACCAGAAGATGCTTTCCGTTTAGTTGGTAGCATTGAAGAAGTAATCGAAAAAGCTAAAGATATGGGCGTAGAGGTATAATATTAGGGACGAGGAGGAAAAAATATGAAGACAGTACAAGTCAATATTGTCACTCCCGACGGCCCAGTATACGATTCTGAAGTTGCTATGGTTATTGCTAAGACAGTTTCAGGGGAAATTGGGGTTCTTCCTGGCCACATTCCATTAGTTGCACCACTTACAATTGGTGGCGTTCAACTAAAAAATGCTGAAGGCAAAAGTGATTTTGTTGCCATTAGCGGTGGTTTCATCGAAGTACGTCCTGATAAAGTCTCGATTTTAGCTCCTTCTGCTGAAGTAGCATCTTCGATCGATCTAGCTCGTGCTCAAGAAGCAAAAGCTCGTGCTGAAGAACGTTTGAAAGGTAAAAAAGACGAAGTCGATTTCCAACGCGCTGAATTAGCATTAAAACGTGCAATTAATCGTATCAACGTTCATGAGGGTAATGTGTAATAGAAAACATAAAGCGGACAGGTTATCTGTCCGCTTTTTTATATATTCATCAGTTATCTTATATTAAATTTGATTTTAGTGAGTACTCTAATATAAAGTTACAGATCATTCGCATGTAATGGTCAAATCAGTTATTGTATAGGTATTGTTGTAAATGTTAGGAGGGAACATATTAATGGATTTATATAATTCGTTAGGAGTACAGGCTGGAATTAGCATATTTTCTCATATTTTCTTCATTGGTTTATCATTCTACGCATTGCAAGCCTTACGCTTAGAAAATGTGTTTAAAAAGGGACGTACATTTCAAATTCAACTCATTTATATTCTATTAAGTATTGCTATTGGTTCCAGTGTTTCTAACTTTATTTTAGATATTTCTAACTGGTCGAAACAGTTACCATATATATTTAATTAAGTTCAAATAGAATATGATAGAAAAGTAAATGTATTATTAAAATTATTACTATATTCTTACATAGTGTTTAGGCTCATATTATTTTCACGGAACACTATTGATACTATATCGAAATAAATTTCCTATTGTAAATTTCACAAAAATTTACAATATATAGCACATATCTAAGGCAAATTATTAATAAAATTAATTCGTAGGTACAAAAAAGAATTTTTCACTAATTCAAAATTATATGAGTTGTAAGGATATATGACGAATCATTTGTCGTTACAATGCATATAAAGTCATGATAGTAGAAGGATTTTGCGAAATTTGTAGATATTTCCCAAGAAATAATTGTCTAATAATTTACAATTTATAAGCGATAGCCCAATAATTCACCAATATGAAGGCATTTGCGTAATATAAATTGTAGATTAATATTTAAAAATAACGTAAAATTAATATTTGGATGCTTGTTAATCCAGGTTAAAAGCTGTAACATAATGATGGTTAGTTATTTTTAAATATATCAATAGTAGAAATTAGATTAGTAGTTACGGACAATTGAATTCGGAGGGACGAATTGTGGAGAAAATTATTGTTACGGGAGGCCAAACCTTAAAAGGGTCCGTAAAAGTTGAAGGTGCTAAGAATGCAGTATTACCTATTCTGACAGCATCTTTATTAGCATCAAAAGATCGTACAACAATTAAGGATGTTCCGAATCTAGCGGATGTTAACATTATTAATGAAGTACTAAAAAGTCTAAATGCTGATGTACAATATGACATAGATAAAAATGAAATTAATATAAATGCTACAAGAACACTAAATAGCGAAGCTCAATTCGAGTTCATTAGTAAAATGCGCGCCTCCATCTTAGTTATGGGATCGTTGCTAGCACGTAATGGTATTGCAAGAGTTGCGCTTCCTGGTGGATGTGCAATTGGTTCACGTCCAATTGAACTACATTTAAAAGGTTTCGAGGCTATGGGTGCAAAGATTACTTTTGGTCATGGCTATGTTGAAGCAAAGGTTAAAGATAGACTAAAAGGTGCCGATATTTATTTAGATTTTCCTAGTGTAGGAGCAACAGAGAACATCATGTCAGCTGCAGCACTTGCGACAGGTACTACAATTATTGAAAATGCTGCAAAAGAGCCTGAGATTGTGGACTTAGCTAATTTCATTAATAGCATGGGTGGACGTGTAATTGGTGCAGGCACTGATACAATACGTATTGAAGGTGTTGAAGAGCTTCACGGTACAACACATCATGTAATTCCTGACCGTATTGAAGCTGGAACGTTTATGGTTGCTGCTGCAATCACACGTGGAGATATTTTAATTGAAAATGCAATACCTGAACACTTATCTGCACTCATTGCAAAGTTACGTGAAATGGGAGTAGATATAATAGAAGAAAACAATGGAATTCGTGTACGTGCCACGAAGCCGCTAAAGGCAATTGACATTAAAACAATGCCACATCCAGGATTCCCAACAGATATGCAAGCACAGATGATGGCATTATTGTTAACTGCTGAAGGTGCAAGTATCATTACTGAAACGGTTTTTGAGAATCGATTTATGCATGTAGAAGAATTCCGTAGAATGAATGCACAAATTAAAATTGAAGGTAGATCTGTATTTATCGATGGGCCAGTAAAACTTCAAGGAGCGGAGGTAACTGGAACAGACTTACGTGCAACAGCGGCTTTAGTTTTGGCAGGATTGGTATCGGAAGGAATCACACGTGTAACTAACTTGTATCACTTAGATCGTGGTTATGTGAATTTCCATCAAAAGTTAGCCTCTCTGGGTGCGAATATTATTCGCGTAAATGACGAACAAATACAAAAAGAAATCAAACCAATTCATTCGACAATGAATCAATTAGTATAATGTAACATTATCGCTGATTTTGTTACTTTAGACTATGTTTTTTAGAATATATTTATGATTAAGATGAAAATAATTTTAAATATTTTATTGAATGGGTAATTACCCGGAAATGAATGGTTATCGACTAATAAAAATACACTAAATTATGTGCTCATAATTTAGTGTATTTTTTCGTTATCACTAGTAATTGTCTTCCTTAATAAAAATAATGGAATGAAATATCCTTAATATTTCTAATGAAATACGACATTTTATTTGTAGATGATATGTCGTTTTTTCATATCTTTTGTTACTACTAAATTGCTAACTTCATACATATGAATAGTAATATGAAAAATATAAATTACATGAGCAGATGGATTCCATTCATACTAATTGGGGCTTTTATCCTTGTATTATTTATTATGCCATTATTGTTTCGATCACCTTTTCAAACAACAAAAAGTGATGATGTGTCTACTAATGACAATAAATGCGAGATCAATATTACAGTTTCAGAGACTGAGGGTCCAATTAAACTAGAAGATTATGTAGTTGGGGTGGTTGCTGCAGAAATGCCTGCAAACTTCCATCCAGAGGCATTAAGAGCACAGGCGATAGCTGCAAGAACATACGTCTTAAAAACTACTAATTACGGACAAACAGAAATTGAACCTACAGTTGCAAAACAAGTGTTTTATGATCAAACAGTACGACAAAACAATTGGCAAAGTTCTTTTGAGGAAAATGAACAAAAAATACGAGAAGCAGTAAAAAGTACAGAAGGCGAAGTTATTGTTTATAATGATGAGTTAATCACGGCTATGTTCCACTCAATGAGTAACGGGATGACTGAAAGTGCTAAAAATTATAGTGGCAATGATTTACCGTACTTACAACCTGTTGCAAGTACTGATTTTCAATATGCAACTAATTATGAAACAACGAAAACCTTTACTTTAAACGATTGGAATACAAAGTTAGGTGTTCAGTGGACACTTGACCATGTGAAACAGCTCAAAATTTCAAGAAACGATACAGGGAGGGTAGACAAAGTATCAATGCAAAATGAAGAATGGACAGGGCGTGATTTTAGAACTTTATTAGAGTTACGTTCTACCGACTTCAGCGTTGATGTACGAGGTGAATCAATTATTGTTACGACAGAAGGGTATGGTCATGGTGTTGGTATGAGTCAATACGGTGCAGATGCATTGGCAAAACAGGGGCTAACGGCAGAAAAAATCGTTCAACATTATTATAAAAATACAAAAATTGAAAAAATATCATGTTCTAGGAAATAAAATTGGAAAATTTATGATTAGAATTGTAAATAATTGTTCACACTGCTTTTAGAGGTGATGAACATGAGAGAAGATAACAAATCTAAAATTCCTTCTCCAACTAACAAAAAAGACGGTTTACAAAATAAACCTTGGTTTTGGCCAACTGTATATGCTGCTATTGCCGTTGCGCTAATCGGTCTAATTTTTAGTTATAACGCACTCATTGGCAATAATGAAGAAGAGCAAACTATTACTGTACAAAATCCATCAACAAATGACGAAACAGTAATTGAAACAAATGCTCAAGTTGAAACTTTGAAGTATCCATTTGATGAAACTAAACTAGATCAAGTGGCTGTCCTTCAAGATTTCTATGATGTTACTGCTGATGAAGAAACAAGAGAAAAAGCATTACTAGTATTCAATCAAATTTTCACAACTTCTTCAGGTGTGTCATTATCAGTAAATAATGAACCATTTGAAGTAAGAGCAGCAATGAGTGGCGAAGTCACAAAAGTGAAATTGGATGCATTTACAGGTAATCAAATTATCATTACACATCCAAACGGAATGGAAACACGTTATAGTTCTGTAACAGACATCCTTGTTAAAGAAGGCGACAAGGTTATTCAAGGTCAAGCATTAGCTACAACAGTCGATAACGAATCGAACCCAACAGCTGGTAACCATCTTCATTTTGAAGTATTACAAGATGGTGAACACGTAAATCCAAGAAACTTCTTAACATTTTAATTTCCGTTAGGAAGTGCCTGGTACAAAAACAATTCAGAATTTACAGAATTGTTTGCGTACCAGGTACATAATGTAGTTCTGAATGCAGTCGAATTATCATATTGTGAATAAACGTTACAATCGCTAGTTGCAAACGTCTATATAACCATCGCAATATGAACACGTCAAATTTACGCTTATCGTTAGCAAAACGGCACTTTCTTATATCCGATAGAAAGGAAGAGAACGTGCACGAGCACATTCGACATCGCTGCGTTCGACTTGGTGAACTGCTCCTCGAAACTGGTGAAACGGTCCGCGTTCTTGCAAAAATGACAGGCTATTCAAAAAGTACGGTTCATAAAGATTTAACGGAAAGATTATTTCTTGTAAATGAATCGCTTGCTAATGAAGTAAAAGAGGTATTAGCTTATCATAAATCAATTCGTCATTTGCGAGGGGGCGAGGCAACACGCCAGAAATGGCAGTCCCGACAAACTCAATGAAAAAGCATTTAGTTTGGCTTATCTAGAAAGCCAACTAGATGCTTTTTTCTTTTGGTACCTTTTCCAATTGTTAGGAAGACCTGTACTAAATTTAAAGATGTAATTATAATCTGAATATGATAAAATATTCAAGATAAAGATATAAAAATGATTGAAAAATGTTGGAAATTGCGGGAAGGAGATTTTTTATAAATGTTGTCCAAAGATATAGGTATTGATTTAGGAACTGCAAATGTCCTCATTTATGTAAAAGGAAAAGGGATCGTTTTAAATGAGCCATCTGTTGTAGCAATCGACAAAAATACAAACCGTGTGCTTGCTGTGGGTGAAGAAGCTAGACAAATGGTAGGACGTACTCCAGGCAACATTGTGGCAATTCGACCATTAAAAGATGGGGTAATTGCAGATTTTGATATAACTGAAGCAATGTTAAAGCACTTTTTATCGAAATTAAATCTCAAAGGCTTTTTGTCTAAACCACGCATACTAATTTGCTGTCCAACTAACATCACAAGCGTGGAGCAAAAAGCAATCCGTGAAGCTGCAGAAAAATCTGGCGGTAAGAAAGTATATTTAGAAGAAGAACCAAAAGTAGCGGCAATTGGTGCAGGTATGGATATTTATCAACCAAGTGGGAACATGGTGATTGATATCGGTGGCGGTACAACTGATGTTGCAGTACTTTCAATGGGCGATATTGTTACGAGTGAATCAATAAAGGTCGCTGGTGATGTATTTGATAACGATATTTTGCAGTACATAAAGAAACAATATAAGTTATTGATTGGTGAACGTACTTCAGAACAAATCAAAATAAACATCGGAACTGTTTTCCCTGGTGGACGTGATGATGAAATGGAAATTCGTGGACGTGATTTAGTATCAGGTTTACCTCGTACGATTACAATTCATTCTAGCGAAGTTGAAAAAGCTTTACATGAATCAGTTTATCTAATTGTACAAGCTGCAAAGAATGTACTAGAAAGAACTCCACCAGAATTATCTGCTGATATCATTGACCGTGGAATTATTATTACAGGTGGCGGAGCAATGTTACATGGTATTGACCAGCTACTTGTTGAAGAGTTAAAAGTACCAGTTTTCATTGCAGAAAACCCAATGGATTGTGTGGCAGTTGGCACAGGGATTATGTTAAATAACATAGATAAAGCAGCTAGCTCGAAGTTTTAGATAAGAGGTGAAATGCATTGTTTAAAGGATTCTATACTGTTGCTTCAGGTATGATTTCCCAACAAAGGAAAACAGAGTTAATCACAAATAACATGGCAAATGCAAATACACCTGGATTTAAAGCTGATCAATCAACGATTCGCTCATTTCCTGACATGCTCCTATCTGCAATTGATCATAAGAAGATTCCAACAGATAACAGCTTAGGCGTTCAAACAATACAAAAAATCGGTACGCTGAACACAGCTGTATATTTACAAGAGACATTAGCCAACCATACACAAGGCTCATTAATGGAAACAAATATGACAACTGATTTTGCACTTATAGATGGAAATTTTCCAGTTGATGAGGAGTCAGGTACTAGAGGAACAGTCTTTTTCCGTATTGAACATCCTAATGGTGGAGAAGCGTATACACGTAATGGGAACTTTACATTAGATGGTCAAGGTTTCTTAGTAAATGGGGATGGTTATTACGTGCTATCAGAGACAGGTGAACGTATTAACCTGCCAAATGATAATTTCCAACTATCAGACGATGGAACAATATATTTTGAAAATAATGCAGTAGCAACATTAGGTATTTCCTTCTCTGAGAATCCTAACGTTTTGGTGAAGTCAGATAATGGTTTATTCCGTACTGCAGATGGGGCAGTTCTTCCAACTGCTTATGGACAAGATGGCATATCATTTGGTCTAAGACAAAATTACTTAGAAGGATCAAATGTTGACACAGCAAAATCTATGACAGACTTACTTACTACATATCGTGCGTTTGAAGCGAATCAAAAAGTACTCCAAGCTTATGATAAGAGTATGGAAAAAGCAGTAAATGAAATTGGGAAAGTGTAATTTTTTAAATTACGCGCTTTTAGAGAATTACTAGTAAACGGAGGTGTTTTGTTATGCTACGAACGATGATTACTGCAACAAACACTTTAAATCAATTACAACAACAAATTGATACAGTTAGTAATAACCTTGCTAATAGTAATACTGCTGGCTACAAAGCAAAAGAATCACAATTTTCTGAACTACTATACCAACAATTTAATAATGAACTTTTAGATGAAGCAGAAAGACTATCGCCGGTTGGAATTCGTTATGGTGCCGGAGCAAAAATTAGTCAAATTCAATCCAACTTTGCACAGGGAAACGTTCAACAAACGAATCGTGATCTGGATCTTGCGTTTACAAAAGAAAAGCAGTACTTTAATATTCTAATGCCAGATGGCGAAACAGGAACAAACATTGTCTATTCAAGACAGGGTAACTTTTACGTTTCACCGGTTGAAAATGGACAAGTAATGTTGGTTAATAGTGACGGCTATGCTGTAGCAGATTCTGAAGGTAATGCAATTCTGTTTCCAGAATCGTTCCAAAACTTTAGCTTAACTGAAGACGGGATACTTGGAGTAAACTATCCTACTGGTGAAACATTAACCTATGAGCTTGGTATTACAGAGCTTCAAAAGCCACAGGCAATGGAGCACATTTCTGATACATACATTGGAATTCCTGAAAATCTTGAACAAATGAGAAATGACATATTAATTGATTTGCAAGGTCAAAATCGTGCCGATATCGGTATTCAAAATGGATCACTAGAACAGTCAAATGTTGACGTCTCAAAAGAAATGACTAATTTAATTACCGCACAACGTTCCTATCAATTCCAATCACGTGCCATTACAATAGCAGACCAAATGTTAGGACTAATTAATGGTATAAGATAAGTGTAACTTCAATCAGTGGCAGTTTTTAACATCCACCACTGATTGTTAGTTAGGTGCCGAAGGAAATTGGGTCATGCAGACATTTACCACAGAGGTTAGCGCCAGAGCCGATAGGATGTCGGAGAACTTCGTGTATGTTTAATAGTAATAAATTTCGTGAATAATAATAAAAACCTTAAATTCCATGGTATCAAACTCCTGATATTAGGTGATATGTAATACTGAAGGGGTATAATAATGACAAATGAAACAATGAGTGATAAAACTCCTCAAGACTTATCTCAAATGAAGAGAACTAGTCGTAGACGTATGAAACAAGAGCAAAAAAAGAGTAAAAGTGAGAGTAAACATCCTCAAACGACAAAAGAAATTCTCTTATCACGCCTACTGGCAACTACTATTAAAGTGCTCATATTCTTTGCTGTCATATTTTTTGTAATCATTGCTGGACTTATGATTGGTTATGGTATAATCGGAGATGGTAATCCAGTAGATGCATTAAACTGGAGCACATGGCAACATATGTTAGACATCATAAATGGGAAAGAGTAATGTTCACATGGCCACGCTTACTATTAAGAGCGGATGCCTGTGCCATTATCTTCCCACTTTTTACATTTATAATGCATTCAATAACCTTTTTGTTATAAAAATTCTAGATGCTCCATTTAATGGTAAAAAATATTTTTAAAAGTTATGATATGATTAGTTTAGAAACTCATTTGGTAAGTTTGTTATATTTTAAGTTACAATTTTCTATCTATACATAATCAAAAGATAATAGGAGGATATAATAATATGTTAACAGCAGAACAAATCCAAGCAATTTTACCACACCGCTACCCATTTCTATTAGTTGATCGTATTCTTGAAGTTGAAGAAGGGAAAAAAGCTGTTGGTTTAAAGAATGTCTCTGTCAATGAAGACTTTTTCAATGGGCATTTCCCGGGTTATCCTGTTATGCCAGGAGTTTTAATTATTGAAGCATTAGCACAAGTTGGTGGAGTAGCTTTATTAAAATCGGAACAATTTAAGGGTAGACTTGCCTTTTTAACGGGGATTGATAATGCTCGTTTTAAACGTCAAGTAGTACCTGGCGATCAATTACGATTAGAAGTAGAGTTTGTTCGTATGAGAGGTAGTATGGGGAAAGGTCACGCTATAGCGACAGTAGATGGAGAAATAGTATGTGAAGCTGACATTCTGTTTGCAATTGGACCAGAACAACCTAAATAACTTATCACTTTTTCTCCTCTACGTGAATTCATATAAAAAAGTAGCAAAATTTGAAATTTAATTTTATAAAAGATACAATAAAAAGAGTGAATTGGGCGGATTGGTAATTATTGGTTTGATTTACTGTTTAAACGTAGGAGGTTAAAAATATGTATAAAGATTTGTCTTCAGGCGTAAAAATAAGTCTCACTCGTTCGATTTCGACATCGTTTGAAGCATATTTGGCAAAAATAGGCTGGGATGAAGGAAAATTCTCAATGGAAGAATTCATGAAGTTTTGGCAGGCATATTTTACAGAAAGTGCTGCTTGGTATGATAAAATTCCAAATGATCTATTAGTAAACCCAGATTTTCACGAGGAAATAGCGCAGAAAATCGATGAGGTAATCGAAAAGATTCTTAATGAAGAACCAACTAAAAAGCAAATTGAGTCAATTGAAAAACTTCAAAAAGAACTTGGGACGAATTACACTTATAGTTGTAAAGCAGAAGCAGCATATATTGAACAATTATTAAAAAATCAGTTAAATCAGTAATCATTTGCTTCTTCAATAAGCACAATGGTTAGTTTTTAGTTTATAAGTGATTGCTAAAGGTGTGCAGTCATATATATTCTACAGATTGTACGATTATTTAATAATTCTTCGGTTAATGAATATATAATAATTGGAAACTTTCAATAAAATAGTCAAGGATAGTTCCCACTTTCTTCGGGCAATCTATGAACAGTCACATCAAATGAGTGTGATGTCATTGAAATCGAAGAAAGGAGGGAGCTTTTTTTATGAAAAAGCCATTTTATGCATTTCTCATGGGATCTGCTCTATTAGTGGGGTGTAATGCAGACGAGGCAGCTCATGATGCTGGGACTGTAGTAGATGACGTTGGGAATGGTTTCCAACAAGGAGCAGAAAATGTTGAAAATGGCGTCAATGATGTACTTGACGGCAACAACGGCAACAACGGCACAAATGGAACAAACGGTAACAACGATGTTAACGATGGAAATGGTAATGGTATTGATGTGAATCCAGAAGTTAACGACGGTGGATTTGGCGGAACTACTAATAATGGTATGAATGGTGCAGATAACGATGGTGTCCAAAATAGTAATGGTGCAGGTCAAAATGGGAATACAGGTACTGTCAATAACAATGACGAACGTATTACCAATGAAGATGAATAACATGTAGGGTATTTTTTATAGCGCGAAAACAGGACAAAAATCAGAAACGAGGCTAGAATCTATCTAGCGTCCGTTTCTGATTTTTTTAAATTCCACGTAATTTTGGGCGTTCCTTCATGCCTTGTTCAAAGCGTAATAGTAACTCTTCTTTCGATAGATCTTCCTCAAGCAAAAATTTAAGTAACTGTTCAGCATACTTTTTTCGCACTTGAGTAACAGCCCCTTTTAATAAAATAGAATAATGTCCTCGAATCTCACGTATATCATTTACGACAACAGAAAAAGGTGCTGGTTCGTTATCGGGAAATGAGATGACAACATGTGCATGAAAAACCTCGCCGGAATTATGTAATTGTTGGAATGTTGATATGTGCTCTTTTTCTAGGAACAACTCTAAAATCCAAGATTTATGACTGTTTTCTTGGTTAATAACTATACCATCAATTAAAGGAAAATGTTGCTTTTCATCCTCTTTTATTAAATCAAAAGAAAGCATTTTAAAAGTCTTCATTCGCATTCCCCCTAAATAAATAATACGCATTAATCCTCTATAGTGTTTTAAGAGGCAAATGCTTAGAACTAGCGTTTAACAATTTTAGAAGTATACCAGTATGTAAGTGATTTTATTATAACATAGAAAAACTGCCAAATTTACTATTTGGAGGTAATTTACAAAATGTACATAAACGCCATAGTTCTCATCACTTTCCCCAATTTTATAAAAAACTATCCCTATAGAAAAGTAATTTTTCCTAGTTCGAAATAAGCAAAATCTCATTTTTCTCATTTTGTCAAAACTGCACCTCATCAAGTAAGATAATAGCGAAAGGAGGTGTGCTACAGATGAATCAAGTCGGACTTGTAGGAAGAATTACAAAAGATCCAGTACTAAGAAAACTTACAGAAGGTCGAATACACACTAGTTTTACACTCGCTATTAATCGAAATTATCGTAATAACGAGGGGACAGTTGAAGCGGATTTTGTTCTTTGTATTGCATGGGGAAAGCTAGCAGAACGAATCGTTGATTATTGTGGAAAAGGTTCGCTTGTAGGAGTGAATGGAAGATTACAAACAAGAACCTATACGAATAAAGACAATGTGAGAATCTATTCGACAGAAGTACTAATCGATGATGTCCGATTTTATGTATTAAAAACACCTTTAAATAAGGGTTCAAACGAAAAGCGAATGAGTGAAGGCTCAAAGATTGCGGAAACTATTGCACCAATTGGTTTTGGGGAAGACCAACAGTTTGCAGATAGCTTTCCAAAAGGTACTAACGAATTAACATCTGAATTTGAATTACCTAAAACAGAAGTTACGTTTCCAATTAGATAACTTGCTTGTACTGAGTGAAGGATAGCTTAATTTACCGCATTCCATACAATGAAAAAGGTTAAATAAAATCATCACAAATTTATCAAAGTAAAACAATCCAATAATATTCTTAATTCGTCCATTCTTTATTTAAAACTTAGGTGACTTTGACTAATCAAACTTATCTTAGCCCCTTTAAAACCAAATATTAATGTTCAAGAGCTTTCTAGCTTCAAATGATAATCCTCTAATATTTTTATCCCCGTAATGAAAGGAGGTGAGGCTTTTAACTCACTGCTGCTGACCGCACAGTAGTGACCCATTCTTCCTAAGCTCTATATAAGTTCATTTACATAATAGAACATTATTAGAGTAGACAACTGAATAACTGAATGTTAGGATAACAAAATCACGAGGCAAAAAACAGAGTCGATGGCTATACATCGACTCTGTTTACATTGAAAAAACATAGATAATTTGAATACTTATTCTATACAGACTCTAAGATCTGACCATATTTGTATCAAGTGTTAATAAATCCTTTAATTCATCGTCTTGAAGTTCTGTTAACCAGTTGCTAGACTGTATTAATTCTTCGGAGAGTGTAGATTTTATTTCAATCATTTTGTCAATTTTTTCTTCAATCGTACCAATGGTAATAAATTTATGCACTTGAACAAATTGAGTTTGGCCGATACGATATGCGCGATC
>JAPSJC010000003.1 GCA_031178355.1 Ureibacillus sp. | reverse complement strand
TTTCTTGTGTTTCTTTAATTAATTTATTCATTTCCTTTTCCAACAATTTCCCTGCATTTTCTTCAATCTTTTCAATGATTTTTTGATCGTCTAATTTTATGGTATCATTATTTTTTTCTCGAATAATCCCCCATATTTTTACCTTTACATCAAAATATGGTTTACCATCCTGTAATCTTACTTGATAATGCGCTCTCCGTTTTGTAGATTGAAACATTACCGAATCCTTTTCTGATAAGGTAACAACAGCTGCCGCTCCACCTGGATTCTGTTCAGTTAACCCATTAAAATAGGCAATTTGATAAGGTTTCGTTTTTCCAACTAACTTTTCTCCACTAAAATATGCAATTCCACTAATTTCAATATTATCCATTGCTTTAATGGTAATGTAGGGCAGGTAACCGTCATCCCCTAGATTTGAAGTATTTATCCAAAACTTCCCTAAATCATTTTCAGGGAATTTACCCATTTTAACCGCTTCCTCAAACATCGTAGATAAATAAACAGCCGGAACTTGCTCAAGTTTCGGTGCAACCTGCATTGATTTTGCGGCATCACTTTCATTTATAGCCATCCAGGCTGTACGTCTAATCTCCGGCCTTCTTCGTAAATAGTCATTAATATGGTCGATTCCTTTTTCTGCAATTTCTTCCGATAAGATAATAACTTGTAATTGTCCAAAGAAGACTTTATGGGCCAATTGCTGCTGTAGGCCTTGAACTGCATCATCAATTGTATTACCAACTGCCTCTACTACCCAAACTTTTTCACTTGAAGAACCTCCACCTTGGGAAGGTCCTAATGGTATTTGGCCCGGTACAGCTAATTGTGCGGTTACTTTTATTTTACCTACCTCACTAGTTGGAACATTTACCCCTTCAGGATGAGTAATTGGAGTAGGCTCTTCATCTGGTTTAGCAAGATCGATTGCTAAACCAACTATTGTAGCTCTTTCCTCAATCTCTTTCCTATCCCAACACCCAGTCAAAAGAAGGAGTAAACAAATCGCCACTAATATTTGTAAACATTTTTTAGTCACAATCTTTTCCTCCTTCCTTTCGAACAAAAGCAATAAGTAAGAGTAGTAGAGGATACCCTACAGTCAAGCTAATTCCCCATGTACCAAAAGCATTTATTAACTCATAGGTATGGAGTATATTTTTAGGAAATAATGTAATACCATAAACTAAAGGTATAACTAAATAGGATAAGACCCGATGACTTGATAAATTAAATAATCTACTAGACAATTCTATTACTATTAAATAACCAGATAGTATAGTAGTAAAAGCTGAAACAATCCACACTACTAAAAACAGAATATCTAACCTTTCTAACATATCAACAGGTAATTCTGTCATTCTGGTCAAAACCAGCATTGGCCAGAGAGACTTTTTAATTTCCTCCTGTCCAAAAACTGCCATGGTTACTCCGGTTGCGAGTAGGAGAATAATGGCAGATATCCCGATTCCCCACATACTTCCTTTCATTATCTTATTGGGTTCTACCATATATGGAGCAATTACCAAAATAATGAACATTCCGATATGGATAAATGGAAGTCCTACGACGGATAATCCTCCACTTAAAAAATCAATTAAGGATGTATCGTTTCCAAGTAAAGGTTTTAAATAACGTAAATCGATATCTTTTAGAGCAAAAATAACCATTAAAAGAATCGGAATAACAATAAACATTAAATAAAAAGTGTGCATATAGGCTATGGTTGTATGATTGTTTCTAGTAGCTACTGCTACTAGAATTAACATGGACAAAATTGTTGCGCTCATTGGTGTTTCTTGTAGGAGTGTTGTATTCATTACTTCTCCAAATTCTCTCATAACAAGCCCAGTGAGTATTAGAAAGTAAATAATTAAGGAAAATCCAATAACCTTCCCAAGAGGTTTACTTATTAATTTTTCACCATATTGGATAATTGATTCTCTTGGGTATTTCTTGGTTAATTTTGCAATTAAAAATACACTCGTGATTACAATAATCATTGCTATACAAGTCACTACAACAGCACCAGACCCAACCTTTTCACTCGCAACACGTGGTAAAGCTAATACACTTATACCTATAGTACTATTGATTACAATCGCAATACATTGAAACGTTGTAATTAGATTAGGCTCCTTCATATCTCAATCTTCCCCCTCTTTCGTGTGGCTTTTTCCTAAAAGAGGGTTGCTAGGTTTTGAGTCATGTGGATTTATTCTTCGTTTGTTTTTTGTTTGAAGTTCCTCTGGTCGATCTAGTAACCAATTTAAAGGAGCTCTGAAAATTGTATCCTTTAACCCACCGAAATTTGCAGGCGCTATTGGACTTAAATATGGAACGCCAAATGATTTTAACGACAAAAGATGATTACAAGTAAACAGTAATCCTAACATAAGCCCATAAAACCCAAACAAACCAGTAATTATTAAAAGTGGAAATCTTAACATTCGAAAACCAATTGCCATATTATATGACGGCGTAGCAAATGAACCGATAGATGTTAATGCAATAACAACAACGGTAATGGGTGAAACAAATCCAGCTTCAACAGCAGCTTGTCCAACAACGAGAACTCCAACAATAGATAATGCGCCGCCTACTTGTTTCGGCATCCTTACAGTAGCCTCACGAAGTATCTCCATTGCAGCTTCCAATAAAAAAACTTCTACAACAGCGGGAAATGGCACTCCTGCTCTTCCGCTTGTAACTGCAACAGCAAAAGCCGTAGGAATCAGTTCCGGATGATATGAAATAATGGCGACATAAAGGGACGGCATAATGAGAGAAAATAAAAGAGCAACAATACGAACAAAGCGAATGATACTGACCATTATAAACCGTTCATTATAGTCTTCACTTGTATGATAAAATTGACTGAATGTCGATGGGGCAATCAAAGCAAATGGAGAACCATCTACTAATAGTGCAACCCTTCCTTCCACTAAATTACCGACTACAACATCTGGCCTTTCTGTACTTTTGATTTGTGGAAAAGGTGACCTTGGATTATCTTGTATAAATTGTTCTATATATCCAGCATCCAGTATTCGATCAACATCAATTGTTGATAATCTCCGCATCACATCTTCAATTAATGCTTCATTTGTAATACCATCAATGTAACAGACAGCTACAGTAGACTTAGTTAGCGTCCCAATTTCAATTGCTTTTACACGAAATTCAGGAATTGGTAATCTAGAACGAATTAGAGCAGTATTTGTTTGTATGTTTTCAATAAAACCATCTCTTGGCCCACGTATTACTTGTTCAGTTTCTGGTTGGGCAATGCTACGTTTATCTGTTTTAGCCGTATCGATAATGAATACGTGATCTATTCCATCAATAACTAAGATAGCTTTACCACGTAAAATACTATTTACTACTTTAGATAGATTCGATTCCATCTTTACATTTGCATGATATAGTACTTTCTTCACTACTAATGTTTTGAATTCATCCATGTTCTGGTTTTGATTTTCCATAGCTTCAGGTTGACTGGTCCATTCCGTTAGAGGTTTTATTATCTCCTTACCAATCAATTCTTTGTCTGTAATACTATCGAGAAATAAAACAGTTGAGGAGATACTCTCAAAAATGACAATATCTCTTTTACCGAAATCATTATCTTTGGAGAAAATAGTTTCAATTACACGTATCGTTTCTTGTAGATTTTTGCTGGTTTTAGCGTCCTTTAACTTTTCTAAAATAGTACTCGGTGGTTTTGGTTTTCGTGATTCAACATTCTTTTTCTTTTCCTTCATTTTCTTAAATAACAAATCGGACCACCTCCATATTGTTCGCTATAAGCGACCAGACAACATTAGTATGCCGATAGTGTACTTAGACATACATGCAAAAGATATTTTAATAATAAAAAGACATCCTAATTGGATGTCTTTAACCTGGTTTCTCTATTTGAAATTTTCTTTTTTTTGCATCCTCTAAAATATGAGCAATTTGTAACAGAATTTCTTCGTCAAGAGGTAACCCATCCCAATGAAGATCTTTCATTTCTAAAAGAGTACGCATATTATGCTGTTCTTTTCGTATATCGGATATACCTAATATATAATCAACACTCACCTCATACACCTGAGACAATTGGCGAAGTCGTTCAAGAGGCGGTCGTCTATATCTAGATTCATAAGAGGCATAACTTGATTTTTTTATTCCAAGCTTCTTACCAATCTCCTCCATCGTATAACCATGTTCAAGCCTTAATTCCTTTAGACGCTTGGCATGCATTTTGTTTCACTCCTCTTAGGCTTCTTTTTTTAACAATTGGTCAAACATATAGAAAATTGTTTTTTCGTAAATGCTAACTTGGTCTCTTACCTTTTCTATTTCTTCGTTTAACACTGTACGTGGTAATTTATGATAAATAGCAAAAGTACCAATAACAAAACCATTTTTAAAAAATGGGATGGACCAACAAGTTTTAAATCCCCATTTAAACATATATTCTCGAAATGGGTTCCATAAAGGTGATGTAATGATATCTGTAACAATAACTTTTCTTTTGTGAACTGCTGCACCGCAAGATCCACAATTAGAATTAAACATATTTGCATTGTTCACATCTTGGAAGAAGTCAAAAAATTCTAAGGGGAAACTTGGAGCTGCAGCATGAAAGATTTTATTTTCCCTTTGGTCATAAAAAAGCATTGTAACATAACCATCGGGAATAATTTCTTCTAAACCTAGACAAAGTTTTCCTAATTCCATTTTTGCAACAATGGTCTGATATTCTTCTTCTGTTATATAAGAATTTCTTAAAGCATCCAAATGAATTCGTATATTCTTTTCTTTTTTTGAAAGTAGTGGGTTTATCTCTGTTAATATCTTTTTCACATTTTTGTTTAACGAGTATGTTCTTATATACTCAACAATTCCATGGGTATTTAAATTATTCTGCTTGTAAGACAAACTATCTACCTCCGTATAGTAATTACACTCAGTATGTCCTAATTTATGAAAGAAAAAAGTCGCATGGTAAATTTTTTTCGGTTACATTTGAGATTTAAATAACTTTCATACTGTAGACATAATAAAAACTTGGCTCATATAATGAGCCAAGCAAATTATAAATTATTCAGTTGGTGAAATAATGTTTTCTTCCACGTATCCATAATTAAGTTCATCATCTTGATAAATATGTTTTTCGTAGGTGAAGGTCCCATCTCCATTTGATGTGATTGACATGATTTCTTCTTTACTCGTAGAAGCGTCATATTCAACTATAGGTGTAGTGGAGTGGCTTTCTAGTTCTAATTCATAAAGACTACCACCCCTTGTCACTGTTCCAAAACCATATCCTACAATGACATAAAGTCGTTTGGTATCGATCCACTCTAGATCTTTTGGTGTATTTTGTATACTTTCATCTTTTAATTTATAGATGGTGAATTTCTTTGTTGCAAGATCTTCTATGACAAGAACATTAATTCCTTCAAAATCCTTTGCCCTTCCAACGAGTGTCGCTCGTTTTGTCCCATCAGGTGAGAGTTCCCATTCAGAGTCTATAGCCGTAAAATCATATTGATTAGCTTCGTATACGCCAAAAATAGATTGTTCATTTTGTTCCAATTCAAACATGATTTGACTTTTTGAAGCTAATTCAGAAGTTAGAGTAACTTCATATCGACCATTTTCTTCATTTACGAATTCGAGTTCATATTTAACTTCTCCAAAACCTTTAGCTAAATATCGTCTACTTCTAATTAATTGTTCTTCATTTATATTTTCCAAGATTAAGACATTATTAATCTCACCGTATGCTGTTGTATTAACTGTGCCATTTGTTTCAGTTATCGTCCACCTTTGCCCGGAGGAGGTTATATATTCATCACCTATGTTAAAAGGCGCTCTTAATTCTGTTTGAATTTTTGAAAGTCCATCCAATTGTTCAGTTGTCCACGTTGTTGGTTTAAAAGTCGTTTGATTCGAACTATAAATGAGCTCAATTTCGTTACCATTGATTCGATAAATTTGTTCAGCAATACCGAAATCTTTATGTCCTACGAGTTGTTGTACATACTGCTCACTCAACCAATAAGTATGAACTGTCGATCCCATACCCTCAAATCCACCAATGAAATTATATTGTAAGTTCCTTTCGGGGAAGAAATAGCTTATTAATTCATCTGTATACTCAGCAGTCTCTATAACTTCATTGCCGAATTCAATTGATACTAATTCAGTACTACCAGAATTAAGACTTGTAATATCTGATTTAACAAGTCCGTATCCAGGAACATAATATTGTATGACATTATAGTCAGCTATATCTCGTTCGTATCCCTCAATTTCTTCCACTAATATAGCATTAGAAAATTCACCATATTTCGTTGTTACTTTCTCTTCAGTAGTTGTTATTTTTAATCCATTAAACTCGGTACCAACTTTAATTGGAGCTTTTAAAATTACCGATAACGGTGGTAACTTATCTAATTCCTCAATTGTCCAATCTGTTCGATAATCTCCATCAGGTGAGATTAATTCAATTGAATCGTCTGTAATTCGATATATACTTATTGATCCTTCTTTTATACACTCAGGACAATTAATTCCTTTACTAATTTGAAGCACATACCTATCACTTAACCATTTTGTCGTCACGATTGATCCCTCTGAATAAAAACTTACAACATCATAAGTCGCAACTGTTCCATCTGGCGGAAAGAATTGTTTTAATTCTTCGTAATAACCATTTTCTTCTGTAGGTTCAGTTATTGGATCTATGACAGTAGGATTTTCTTCTGTTAACGATGCTTGTTCATTTAATAGATTTGGTAAGACGATGAGTCCTAGGACAAAGATACCTACAAAGGTTGCAAACGTAACATAATAACCCCAGGCAAATCCCTTTCGAGGTTTAGAATCAAGAGCATCGTTCACTCGCTTGATTACTCTACTTTTTTGTTCAGTCATATCGCCTATCTTTGCCATTAACTGTTTTTTGAATTCATTCATGGAGAAGCACCTCCCATTGATTGTTTTTCAATTCATCTTTTAAAAGAGTACGAGCTTTACGAAGCCGAGTTTTCACTGTATTTTCGGAGAGATTTAGTTGTTGTGAAACTTCAATAACTGAGAATTCTTCAAAATAATAATAGATGATGACTTCCCTATATTTTAAAGGGAGCTGTAATACCGCTTCTGCCAACTCCAATTTCTCATCTTGTTCTACCAATCTATTTCGAATATTCTTTGGTTTAGCTGAAAATCTTGTCGTTAGGATTTGAATGCGGTATCTCCAACTTTTTAAATAATCCTTGCATTTATTAACCGTTATTTTAGATAAATAGGTTTTTAGAGATGAGCGCTCTTCAAACTGTTCAAATTTTTGGTAGTAAGTGATAAATACATCCTGAATAATATCTTCTGCCGCTGGCCAGTCTTTCACATATAGAAATGCCAGTCTTAGTAAATAATCCGTATGTTCTTCCATTATTTTTTGAAAGCCCCGCTCATCCAACACTTGATTCATTTTTAACCCTCCTCCCCGCCTTTAATATATAGACGAAGCCCATACCTTGCGCGTTTTACTATTATGTAATTAATTTTTGGACTTTGGATTTTTTATAGGCAATACATTCATTTGATACCGCGTCCAGGTGTTTTCACTTCATTATCGTGAATTTTTATGGGTTTAAAAAAGAACTCACCAAAGGAATTCCATACCGATTAATTCTATCTTGCAAAAAAAGGTCGGCATGTGCCGACCTTTAACTAACCTTCTATGAAATTACTTCCCACTTACGCAAAATCGTTTCCAACTGTGCACGCGTTTCATCGGTTGAACCGTTATTATTAATAACAGCATCAGCACCTTTTTCCTTTTCCGATAAAGGAAGTTGTGAACTAATACGAGCAAGGGCTTCTTCTTCACTTAAATGATTTCTCTCCATTAAACGTTTCAATTGAGTCTTTTCTGAAACTGAAACGACTAGAATTTTCTCTACATAATGTTGAAGTTTACTTTCAAATAGTAATGGAATATCCATAATTACCGTTTTTGCACCATTTGCTATATGCTCATCTCGCTGGCGTAACATTTCTGATCGAATTGCCGGATGAATAATATCATTTAATACCTTACGTTTTGATTCATCGTGAAAGATTATAGAACCAACCTTTGCTCGATCCATTTCCCCTTCTTCAGTAATTACGTCTTGGCCAAACGCTTCCGTTATTTTTGCAAGAGTTGGTTTTCCGGGCTCAACTACAACTCGAGCAACTACATCTGCATCAACGATTGGTAAATTATATTCTTTTAACATATTCGCTACAGTGCTTTTTCCACTTGCGATACTCCCTGTTAACCCAATAATCATATTAACTCACCTTTTAATGTTGACAATGAGGACAGTATACAGAAGTACGTCCCCCAATTGTCATCGATTTCGTTTTTGAACCACATGTAGAGCATTGTTTTTTGCCATACATTTTCAAACGATGTTGCATACCACCAGCTTCACCGTTAATATTTCGATAGTCTGAAATAGTGGAACCACCATTTTCGATACTTTCACGTAAAATGTCTCGAATCGTTTCAAATAGTTTCACTTTGCGTTCTTTACTTATTCGGTTTACTTTCCGCGCAGGATGGATTCCCATTTTAAATAAAGCTTCGGTTGCATATATATTGCCACATCCCGATATAACATGGCCATCCATAATCACTTCTTTAATAGGCTTATTTTGATATTTTGGCAAGGTACATTTTTGTAAAAAATAGAGACATGCATCATCCGCAAAAGGTTCTGGAGCCATTTCCAATAGCGGTGGATGTTCTTCAAGAGTAGTAAGTAGTCTCATCTCACCGAAACGTCTTATATCCGAAAACACAAGTAATTCACCTGAATCTAATGTAAATATGGCATGTACATGTTTTCTAAATTTTTCTTCATGAATCTCATCCAAATGATGAATTACAAACCATGCACCTGTCATGCCCAAGTGATTAACAAATTTAAACGTTTGATGATTTTTTTCAACGTCTATAAAAATATACTTCGATCTTCTAGTGACCTTTTTAATGAACATGTCCTGCATTGCTTCTTCAAAATAAGATGGTTCTAAATTTTTCACAATACATTGTTTACCAGCTGCACAGGCATCATAGACCGTTTTCGAAAATTCAACTTTTTTAATGATTTTTCCTTCAACAGCTGGTGCCAACTCCCGAACGACACCTTCTACTTCTGGTAATTCAGGCATCCTTTCACTTCCTTATCCCGGTGCAACCGTCCGTAAGACTCCCACCTTTAAAACATAAAGTTAAAGCAAAGATGTTTATGCGGGAGTTAACGGACGCTAAAACCCCGATTGGTTCAACTAATAATCAGTGGATAAGATCCCCCACTAATTGAAGTTTCACTTTACTTCGCATCATACCATGTTCCACCGTATGAATATTCCACTTTTAACGGTACTAATAATTCAATTGCATTTTCCATCACTTCCGGAACAATCCGTTCAAGAATTTCAATTTCATCCTTTGGTGCTTCAAAGATTAATTCATCGTGTACTTGAAGTAACATTCTTGTTTTAAGGCCTTCAGCTTTCAATCGAGCATCCATATCAATCATCGCTTTTTTAATAATATCTGCTGCACTTCCTTGTATTGGTGTGTTCATAGCAGTACGTTCCGCAAAACTACGTAAATTAAAGTTTGAACTAGTGATATCAGGTAAATAACGGCGTCGATTTAAAATTGTCGTAACGTAACCATTTAACTTTGCCTCTTGTACAATGGAGTCCATATATTCTTTTACGCCTGGGAAACTTGTTAAATATTTTTCAATAAATTCACCAGCTTCTTTACGTGTAATATCTAAACTTTGAGAAAGTCCATAATCACTAATTCCATAAACAATACCAAAGTTAACTGCTTTTGCAGTTCTACGCATGTTCGATGTTACTTCATCTGCTGCTACATGGAATACATCCATTGCCGTACGAGTATGAATGTCCATTCCTTGTTTAAACGCATCAATTAAACTTTCATCTTTTGAAAAATGCGCTAACACTCTAAGCTCAATTTGCGAGTAATCAGATGCAAACAATACCCAATTTTCTTGAGAAGGAGTGAAGGCCTGTCTAATACGACGTCCTTCCTCTAAACGAATCGGGATATTTTGCAAGTTTGGATCAGTCGAACTTAGTCTACCAGTAGATGTGAGTGCTTGTTGATAGCGTGTGTGCACTTTACTATCATCACTATGAACTTCCTTCATTAAACCTTCAATATAAGTTGATTGAAGTTTTGCTAATGTACGATAATCCAAAATAGAAGCAACAATTTTATGTTTTGATTTTAATTTTTCTAATACATCTGCAGCTGTAGAATAACCTGTTTTTGTTTTCTTTACGGCTGGAAGCTCTAATTTTTCAAATAGAATAACACCTAATTGTTTCGGAGAGTTAATGTTAAATTGTTCCCCTGCTAGTTCATAGATTTCTTGCTCAAGCTGGGTAATTTTATGTGTTAATTCTTCGCCCATATTTTTTAATGACGATTTATTAACCGTAATTCCTTCGCTTTCCATTCTTCCTAAAATGCCTGCAAGTGGTAACTCTAAATCATAATATAAATCGAATTGTTCATTTTCTTTTAACTTTTCCTCAATTATTGGTTGTAGTGACCAGATAGCGAATGCTTTACGGCTTACATGTTCAGCTAGAACTTTTTCTTCTGGCACTGTCCATTTCGCACCTTTGCCATAAATCGTTTCATTTGCTTGAACATCTGTGAAGTTAAATTCCTTCGCCAGAATTGCAACATCATCACCTGAAATAGATGGGTTTACAATATATGATGCTAATAGTAAATCAAATTCCACACCACGCAAATCAACATTAATTCGTTTCAAGATTGCCTGTGCTGCCTTACTATCTGACATATACTTTTTCTTGCTTTCGTCTTCTAACCAAGTTTTAATTGCTTCACTTTTTTCCATTGTTTCAAATGAAATATAGAACGTATTCAAACCATCTGTGAAAGCTAGACCAAATATACGGCAAGTATGATAATGTTCATTTTCTAATTCTAAATGAACGGCCATCTTTTCTTTTAACATGTCAGCTGTAACATTTTCTACAATTTCAAAGTCAATTTCAGCAGTTTCCTTTTCTTCAATTGTGAATTTACTTTTTTCAATTAACGATTTAAAGGATAGCTCTTGGTAGACAGCAATTACTTCTTCTTCATTTGGACCTGGATAATTTAAGTCATTTAATGTAATTGTAATGGGAGCTTCAGTAAATATAGTTGCTAGCTTTTTCGACATTTTTGCTTGTTCTTCGTTATCGACAAGCTTTTCTTTCATTTTTGAAGTTTTCATACCTTCAATGTTTTCATAGAGATTTTCAACAGTTCCATACTCTTTTAATAATTTTATGGCCGTTTTTTCTCCAACACCAGGTACACCAGGTATATTATCGGATGTATCCCCCATAAGTCCCTTCATATCGATAATTTGTTCAGGTTTCAAACCGTACTTTTCTTCAATATGAGCAGGTGTATATTGTTCAATATCAGTCATACCTTTTCTAGTAATGTAGACTGTTATATTGTCTGATGCTAGTTGAGTTAAGTCTTTATCTCCTGAGACAATAATGACTTCAACATTTTCTTTTTCTGCTTCTTTAGCCAGAGTACCAATGATGTCGTCCGCTTCATACATTTCTAGTTCGTAGCGTTTAATTTGGTATGCATCAATCAATTTTCTTAAATAAGGAAATTGTTCGGATAATTCAGGTGGTGTTTTTTGGCGTCCACCTTTATATTCATCAAATGATTCATGTCTAAAAGTGGTTTTCCCTGCATCAAATGCAACTAACATTTTCGTCGGATTTTCTTCTTCAAGTATTTTCTGTAACATTGTTGTAAAGCCGTATACTGCATTTGTATGAATACCGCTTTCATTTGTTAATAGCGGTAATGCAAAAAAAGCTCTATAAGCTAAACTATTTCCATCTAGTAATAGTAATTTTTCTTTCACCATCATTAATCTCCTTTTTGTCACGTATGTACCAATTCATCTAATATTTTTACTTTAACGTGAATACACATTTAATTCCATTATAAAACACGTACCCTTCTTATTCGAAGAATACGTGTTTTTATTTGTATTTTTATTTAACAGGATGATGTTGGTTTTGATTCACTACCTTAGAATAAACAATTTCCTCATAAATAACCGTAGCTAAAAAAGCATTCATAAATCCAAAGACGATGTAAAGAGGCATCCCGCCTAGATTAGGTTCCATAAGTGTTCGGAAAAATACTTCAATTAGACCGATTTGTACAAAAAAGAAAATCATTCCCACACCTACTTCCCATATCGGGCGCTTATCTGCTCTCTTTTCAAACCTCAATACTTTTTTAAAGCTATTACGAACATCCTCAGAAATGCATAGTGAAGCTACTAAACTGATAATAAACAGAATCGGAATATGTAAAATCTCAATTTTTGCCCAGGAGAAAGATGTTGAACTAAATAATGCAGTTACAGAACATGCCATCATGATCGCAACTAAACCATTTTGAATATATTTATTTATTGTTTGCAACATAATCCCCTCTAATCTAATATATTTTTGATAACTATTAAATTATATAAGAGATTTATATTATTATGTAGTAGTAAATTATGTAATTAATCTTTTCTACGTTTAAATAAAATAAAACCGGTAACAGAAAACCATTGTTTTCCATTACCAGTGCATTTCTTACTATTCCATATAGCCAGACAAAATTCGAGCATATGGTGAATCAGATGGAAGTATAATCATTGTATCTTCACCAATTGTTTGTTTGTAAGATTCAAGTGTTCGGTATAACTCATAGAATTCAGGATCTTTTGAGAATGCTTGATTATAAATCTTTGCAGCTTCTGCTTCTCCTTCAGCTCGGATAAGCGCTGCCTCCTTTTGCGCAGTAGAAATCATCTCTACTACTGTACGATCGGTTTCAGCTTCAGTACTTCTCTTCGTTGCATCTCCTGCAGATAAATAGTTCTGTGCAATAGATTCACGTTCTGAAATCATTCGAGTAAATACCGATTGTTCGTTTTCTGCTGGTAAATCAGTACGGCGAATTCGAACATCAACAACTTCAATACCATAGTTATCATTTTTCAATAACTCATTTACTTTCTCTGTAATTTCAACATTTAAATCTCCACGAGAAGAACTTTCTTCATCGATAATTCCGCCATATTCCAATCGACCAAGTTCTGTACGAAGAACAGAATAGATAAATTCTTCCATTCTAGCCTCTGCATTTGTAATATTTCTAGCATTGGAAATTAACGCTTTTGGATCAGTTACTCGCCATACAGCATAGTTGTCAACAATAATACGTTTTTTATCTAATGTCGTGATTTCTTCCTCTGTTGTCATATCATAAATCATCACATTTTTAGGTAATGTTGAAACGGTCTGAATGAATGGAATTTTAAAATTTAAACCTGGTTCATCTTTATATGCTACAACTTCACCGAATTGACGAATCACTTTGTATTCATTTTCCTTAACGACGTAAGCATTGGATAGTAATATGACTACAATCGCAAAGAAAATAACTAAAGCTGCTACTACTCTACTAAATTGTTTCATATTAATTGGTTTTTTTTTCATATCAATTACTTTAGCATCTTTCACTTCTTCAGTTTCTTTAGGTTGCTCGTTCTTATTCTTACCGTTTTTATTCCCAAACAAAGAATTAACAAATTTATCTAAATCACTTTCGTATTTGTCTTTACTCATTAATTATTACTCCCTTCTGTAACAGGTGGGTTTGTAGAAGAGTTACTTGTTGAATTATTAGTATTTGGTTGTAATGGTAAATACTTTAATGTTTCACCGTCATCATTCATGATGTAAATTTGAGCATTCGCTAATACTTGTTCTAACGTTTCTAGTATTAAACGAGATCTCGTTATTTCTTCATTTTGACTGTATTGTTCATAAAGGCTATTAAATACGGCTACATCCCCTTCAGCTTGTTGTATACGGGCAATTTTTTCCCCTTCTGCTTTAGAAATAATCGCATTTCTTTCCCCTTCTGCTTCATTAAGTTTTTGATTTTTATATTTTTCAGCTTCGTTTAGTTTTGTCGCTTGTGTTTCACGTGCATCTGTTACTGCTGTAAATGCTTGGCGAACTTCAGCGTTTGGTACTTCAACGTCCTGTAACTTTACGGCTAAGATACTAATTCCTATATCGTAATCATTCACTAAAGTTGTTAATAATTCTCTAGTATCTGCTTCTATATCTGCTTTTCCGTCTGTTAAAGCTTCATCGATTGTTGAACTACCGATGACAGAACGGATTGCTGCAGATGTTGCGTTATGTAATATTTCTTCTGGGTAGTCCGAATTGAATAGATATTTTTCTGGATCTGTAATCCTCCATTGAACTACTAAATCGGTCAAAACAATATTTTCGTCACCTGTAATCATTTTCGTTTCACTCTCATGGGAAACGATTTCTCCATTTTCGTTTTGATCATATCCAAATGTTAAACTAAATGTTTCTTTCGATAATAATTCTACTTGTTGCATTGGCCATGGCATTTTAAAATGTAAGCCTGGTTCTGATACTGTATCATCCGCATGACCGAAAGTAATTACGACCGCCTGCTCTGATTCATCGACTGTATACCATGAGGTAAGTGCAGCAATAATCACTATAATTGCGAATATGCCTGAAAAAACTAATGTTAACGCTCTTTTAACACTCAAATAAATAACCTCCTTAATGTAATCAAACTAACTAATATTTGCCCTAACTTATGTACGGATTAAAAAACTTAAAAGTTTCAAAAAATAAAAAATAGTGAACGAAATTCGCTCACTATTTTTATAGACGACATGTCTGCTCTTCAGCTATCTACTAAAATCTGAAACAGGGGGGGTTTCTGTTATTAATATATCTTTCTAGTATGAAGTACATATAAAACTATTGTAAACGAATTGTTAATTTCATTTCTTTATTGGAATCATAATTTCCATTCGTGTTCCTTTACCAACTTGACTTTCAACATTAATTTTCCCATGATGCGCTTCCACTAAATGTTTTACAATTGCTAACCCTAACCCAGTTCCACCAGAGTTTCTGCTTCTAGCTCTATCCACTCGGTAGAATCGTTCAAAAATTCGTGGAAGTTCACTTTTTTCAATTCCAATCCCTTGGTCCTCTACTTCTACAATCCCAAATTCATTGTTCTCTTTAATACGAAGTGTAATGGTTGTATTTTCAGAAGAATAGGTAATAGCATTCGCGATTAAGTTTGTAAAGATTTGTATTAATCGATTCGCATCACCCTTTACAACTACATCTCGAACAATATCTACGTTAAATTGCATATTTTTTTCATCTAATCTCGGACTTGTTACTTCTACAGCTCGAATTAATACATCTTGAAGACTTGTCGGAACAATATTAACTGTATAACCGTGCCGTTCTATCTTTGAAAGTTCTAATAAATCATTAATTAACATTTGAAGTCGGTTACTTTCTTGATGAATTATATCTAAAAACGATAGCAACATCTTTTCATCTTTAAAGGCACCATCTAGCAACGTTTCAGAAAATCCTTTAATAGATGTGATAGGAGTCCTCAATTCATGAGAAACATTGGCAACAAAATCTTTTCGTATTTGTTCAAGGCGAATTAACTCTGTAATATCATGCATAACAATTACTACTCCTAGCCATCGCCCATGTTCACCAACTACAGGAGCACCATATACTTGTTTGTAAAGTATTTCATGGTGTAATTCGACTTCAATTTGTTTCCGGTAAGGGGACTCAGTTAAAAAAACATGATCAATAAAATGTTCAAGTTTTTTGGGTAATCCAAGTGAATTAAAGTTTTTTCCACGTACTTCATCGAAAGTTAAATTAAAACCTTGTAAAAATTGACCGTTAACGATTGAAACATTACCTTCTCTTCCAATCATTATTAAAGCACTACCCATGTTTTCGATTAAAGTCTTTAAACGCTCTTCTTCCACTTCCCGCGTTTTTTCAATTTCTTGTAATGTACGCGCTAAGTTATTAATAGAACTTCTTAGTTCAACGACTGTGGAAGGACCCATTGCATAAGCTCGTGCTCGATAGTTTCCTATAGATAATTCTTTTGCCGTTTTAGTAATATTATTTAGGGGATCTGTCAAAGTTCGAATTAATCGATAAGCACCATAACTGATTAAAACTAATGCAATTATGATGATAATGGAAAGCACAATGTAGTATTGTGAGCTAATTTGTAGAAATAACTCTGCATCAAACGGTATTTTACCTCGCTCAAAATACCGTTTGATAAAGAAAGGAAAAAGCTGGCCTAAGATAATTCCAAGGACAGCAAAAATCGAAACCGTTATTAGCGTGAAGAATAAAAAGAGCTGGTTACTGAAGGATTTCATACAGTTTTAGGCTCCTCAAATTTATATCCAATCCCACGAATCGTTTTAATAAATTTTGGTTTCCGACTATTTTCTTCTATTTTTTCACGTAGATGACTAATATGTACATCAACAATTCGTGTATCCCCAGCAAAATCATAATTCCATACTGCACTTAGTAATTGATCACGTGTTAGTACTCTGTTTTTATTCTCAAGTAAATACACAAGAAGCTCAAATTCTTTTGGTGTGAATTCTAATGGTTGTTCGTTTAAGTGAGCCTCAAAACGTTCCGGATAAACGACTAACTTACCAAATTGTAGTGTCTTATTTTCCGAAACTTCTGGATCTGTTTCAGCGGTTGGTGTAAAACGTCTAAGTACCGCTTTTACACGTGCCGTTACTTCACGTGGACTAAATGGTTTTGTCATATAGTCATCAGCGCCTAACTCTAAACCTAGTACTTTATCAAACTCATCGTCTCTTGCCGTTAGCATAATAATTGGAATGTTTTTCTTTTGACTTCTTAATTCTTTACAAACTTCCATTCCATCCATCGTTGGTAACATAATGTCAAGAAGCATTAGATCTGGTGATTTTTCAATCGCGATCTCTAAACCTTCTTTACCATCGTGGGCTAATAAGACTTCATAACCAGATTTTTCAAGATTATACTTTAATAAAGTTGCAATCGATACCTCATCTTCTACAACTAAGATCACTTTTGACATAATAATAAATCCTCCAAAATTTGATTTGAAACCCCCATTTCAAATCGAAGCATTAGATAGGAGGCATCACTTTTAGTACGCCTTCTATTACTGTTTGTTCTTTCTCATTAGTAGCATAAACACTAATATCTATCGTATTATGCGAAACATTTATATGTTGCACTTCAAGTACTATATTAATTGTTTCATAATGATATACCGGTTCCACATAGGTTAAATTTTGTTCTATAATTCTAGATCCAGGGCCCGGAATGTGTTTAGAAATCGCTGATGTAATAATTCCATTAAGCATAATAACTGGAATAATAGGCTTCTTATATGGCGTTTCAGCAGCATAATCATGTTGAATATAAAGTGGATTATTATCATTTGTTAAACCTAAATATAATAAAAGATCTTTATCTTCCACTTTTTCAACTAAGTGTAACCTTTCGCCAAGTACTATTTCACCGACCTTTTTCCCAAGTTTTATACCCTTTCGAATCAACAATGAAGCAACTCCTTTATCTCAGATTAACTTCATAGTATCAATTTTTTCTGAAAATAACAATCATTGAAAAACTAATAGCTAAAATTTAACAAGTATTTTTTAGTTAAAAATATAAAAATAGAGTAAAGATTTTATAAATCCTTACTCGTCATCTTTCTTATTGTATTAATGCAGACATTACATCACGGACCGCCTGTGCGGATACGTCTAACGCCGTTTTTTCTTGCTCAGTTAGCTCAAGTTCGTATATTTTTTCTATTCCGTTCGCACCTAATAGAGTAGGTACCCCTAAGTAAATTCCATCATAACCATACTCTCCTTCTAAGAAGGCAATTGATGGTAATATTCGCTTTTGATCTTTAATAATTGCTTCAGCCATTTCAACCAGTGCAGCAGCAGGTGCGTAATACGCTGAACCATTCCCTAGAAGATTCACTATTTCACCACCTCCAACACGTGTTCGTTGGACAATCTCCTCTAATCGCTCTGGTGCAATTAATTTTTCCAGTGGTATACCTCCAGCATAAGAATAACGGACTAGTGGAACCATTGTGTCACCATGTCCACCTAAAACAAACCCTTTTATGTCTTTAACAGATACATTTAGTTCCTCTGCAACGAACGCACAGAAACGGGCAGTATCAAGAACACCTGATTGGCCAATTACTCTGTTTTTTGGAAAACCTGATTCCTTAAAAACTGTATACGTCATAGCATCAACGGGATTTGTTAATACCAATATTACCGCGTTTGGAGAGTGTTTAGCGATTTCATTTGAAACAGACTTCATCACTTTTTGGTTGATTTGTACTAGGTCATCCCGACTCATTCCTGGTTTACGAGCGACACCTGCAGTAATAACGACCATATCTGAATTAGTTGTATCTTCATAGTTCGACGTTCCCTTTACATAAGAATCAAATCGTTGTACAGGTGCAGCTTCCCACATATCTAAAGCTTTCCCTTTGGTTGGATTTTCAGCTTGAGGTATGTCAACTAAAACGACATCACCAAGTTCTTTTTGTGCCAGTAAGAAAGCTGTTGTTGCCCCAGTAAATCCGGCACCAATTACCGAAATTTTTTTACGTCGCATATTCATGAGATAATTCGCTCCTTTAAAATGAAGTAATTAAAAAGGAAGCATATAATTATGCTTCCTTTTCTAATCAATAATTCATTTAAAGTATAACTATGATTTTTGAAAAAAATTCAAAATTCACCAAATTGATTAAAGGTTTTTAATTAATTCGTTAGCGAACTCAGAACATTTCACTTCAGTTGCACCATCCATTAAACGTGCAAAGTCGTAAGTTACAACTTTTGAAGAGATTGTTTGTTCTACAGATTTCGTAATTAAATCTGCAGCTTCTTGCCAACCTAAGTGTTCAAGCATTAACACACCAGAAAGTAATACTGATGATGGGTTAACTTTATCTTGTCCAGCATATTTAGGTGCAGTACCGTGAGTAGCTTCGAAGATCGCATGTCCAGTTACATAGTTAATGTTTGCTCCTGGAGCGATACCAATACCACCAACTTGTGCAGCTAATGCGTCAGAAATATAGTCACCATTTAAATTCATTGTAGCAACTACATCAAACTCAGTTGGACGAGTTAAGATTTGTTGTAAGAAGATATCAGCGATTGAATCTTTTACGATGATTTTTCCTTCTGCAACAGCTTTTGATTGAGCTTCGTTAGCAGCAGCTTCGCCTTGCTCAGCTTTGATTGCATCGTATTGATTCCAAGTGAAAACTTTGTCCCCAAATTCTTTTTCCGCTAATTCATAACCCCAAGTTTTGAAGCCACCTTCTGTGAACTTCATGATGTTACCTTTGTGTACTAATGTAACAGTTGGTTTGTTATGTTTGATTGCGTATTCGATTGCAGCACGAACTAAACGTTCAGTACCTTCTTGAGAAACTGGTTTAATACCGAAACCTGAAGTTTCAGGGAAGCGGATTTTATTAACACCAAGTTCAGTTTGTAAGAAGTTTAACAATTTCTTTTGCTCATCTGAACCAGCTTTATACTCAATCCCAGCATAGATGTCTTCTGTATTTTCACGGAAGATTACCATATCTACATCTTCTGGACGTTTTACAGGTGAAGGAACACCGTCAAAGTGACGTACAGGACGTAAACATACATATAAATCTAATTGTTGACGTAATGCAACGTTAAGAGAGCGAATTCCGCCTCCGATTGGTGTAGTTAAAGGTCCTTTAATAGCAATAAGGTATTCGTTAATTTTATCTAAAGTTTCTTGTGGTAACCATTCACCAGTTTGGTTGAATGCTTTTTCCCCAGCAAGTACTTCTAACCATTCAATTTTCTTTTCGCCGTTATAAGCTTTTTCAACTGCTGCATCAATTACTCTTGAAGCTGCTGCCCAAATATCTGGTCCAATTCCGTCACCTTCGATGAAAGGAATAACTGGATTGTTTGGTACGTTAAGTACGCCGTTTTCTACTACAATTTTGTTAGTCATGAATGTTGCCTCCTATAATTCTATAATCATAAGTCTAGGACTGTGTATTCATTGGAACACAGTCCTAGACAATTTTAACATATTTTAAAAATTAGCGCTCTTCGATTGGAACATATTTTTGAATTCCAGGTCCTACATACTCTGCACGAGGACGGATTAATCGGTTATTAGCATATTGTTCTAAAATATGTGCTATCCAACCTGATGTACGTGAAACAGCAAAGATTGGTGTAAATAAGTCATGTTCAATTCCTAGTGAATCATAAACTGATGCCGAGAAGAAATCTACGTTTGCAGGAAGATTCTTTTGGCTAACAATCATGTCATGAATTTTAACAGACATATCGAAAAGTTCTGGCTTTCCAGTTAATTTAGTTAACTTTTCGCTCATAACACGTAAGTGTTTTGCACGTGGATCACCTTTACGGTATACACGGTGACCGAAGCCCATGATTTTTTCTTTGTTGTCTAATTTTGTTTGGATGTAATTCTCAACGTTATCAATTGAACCAATTTCCGTTAACATTTTCATTACTTGCTCGTTTGCACCACCATGAAGTGGACCTTTTAGAGCTCCAATTGCAGAAGTAATACCAGAATACACATCTGATAAAGTAGCTACACAAACACGAGCAGTGAAAGTTGATGCATTTAATTCGTGGTCAGCATGTAACACTAATGCTTTATCGAATGCTTCAATTTCAATTGCTTCTGGGTCTTTCCCATGTAGCATATATAAGAAGTTTGCTGCATAACCTAATTCAGGTTTTGGTGCAACTGGTTCTAAACCTTTACGGATACGTGAAAATGCAGTTACAACAGTTGCAATTTTCGCTTGTAGGCGAATCGCTTTACGGAAATTTGCTTCTGGAGTCATTACATCCGCTTCTTCATCATATACACCTAATAATGAGATTGCAGTACGTAATGCTGCCATTGGATGAACAGTATTTAATGGATAAGCTTTGAATTGATCAATAATTGCTTGAGGAATATCAGCGTTCTCAGCTAATTGTTGTTTTAATTCAGCAAGCTCATCTGCTTTAGGTAGACGAGTGTGCCATAATAGGTAAACAACCTCTTCAAATGTAGCATTATCCGCTAAATCATCAATATTGTAGCCTACATATGTAAGTGTGTCGTCGATGATTGAACTGATTTTAGACTCA
Source organism: Ureibacillus sp. (assembly GCA_031178355.1). Classification (GTDB taxonomy): domain Bacteria; phylum Bacillota; class Bacilli; order Bacillales_A; family Planococcaceae; genus Ureibacillus. The sequence goes on along the minus strand of JAPSJC010000003.1, from coordinate 76,340 downwards.
GCTGCTACGATACCTTCTAAACCGCGTGTTGCTGTCATAAATAATCTCTCCCCTTATTATGAATTTGTAAGTGCTTTCTTTTCGTCCTTCAATAAAGGCACTTAATTAGTTTGCTCATATGAACCTATAAGTAAATCGCTTACAAGAATTATTATAATAAATTTTGTCGAGTTTGTGAATGTAATTAATAGAATTAAAGAAAATAATGTAAATGGAATGGAAATCCCGTTTAAAAGAGAATTTTAATTATTTACCGAGATATGAAATGCATAAAATAGAGGTGAGTTGTTTGAAAATGCAAAAATTCAGTGAATTCTCATTTAAGAAAAGTATTAAATTTTTTGTATTATTTGTATATTTGTTGGTAATATGGTTTATTTTTCCCATTTCTATAGCAATATTTTTTGCATATTTAATTTATCCAATTGTTGAATTTTGTTATAAGCGATTAAAACTTCCATACATAATCAGTGCCATCACTATATCTATATTAATTTTTCTTATAACTTATTCATTGTTTTATATTACAGTACAAAGTTTAATTGGTATTTATCCAGAATTACAAAGCCATATAGGAAAGATACCTATTATTGAATCAGCTAACTTTAAAATATTTGAGACTGTTTATGAACAATCAATGTCCTTAATAGATTCGCTAATTTTATCTATTATTAATTCTTTACAATTACTGTTTGGTTATATACTAGAATTTTTCATCTTTCTATTTGCATTTTTCTTTTCATTATTTGAATCAAAAAAGAATCGTACATGGTTTTTTATATATGTTCCGAAACAATATCGAAATGAATGGAAGAACTATTTTATAAAAGTTATTGATTTATTTGGGTATTTCTTGTTTGTTAGTTTCCAATTGTTTATGATCACATTTGTTTTGTTAAGCATAGGATTCTCGCTATTAAAGTTTGAGCAACCTATTAGTAAAGCATTTTTAATATCGGTATTTGACTTCTTACCGTTTTTTGGAATAGGTATCTTTCTTATACCAATAGCCATTTACTTCTTTGTAGTTGGACAAAGTTACCTCGGCATTGCTATTCTAGTATTATTTTTATTCATTATGATTACGAGGCAAATTATAGAATCGATGTTATGGGCCCAAACGTTTCAATTGCGGGCTATTCATACATTTTTCATTAGTGCTACGTCAATCTTATTATTCGGAATTTATGGGGTAATCCTAAGTCCAATTATTATTCTCTTTGCACTTAAGATAAAACAGAAGTCTACCTATTAATGATAAAAACATTACCACTCTCCATTTTTTTACGTAACCATTTATAAATATACGGTTTATACAATCTACGTGTAAAGCTGAAAACAAGAGTAAGACCGATTATATCCGTCAAAAAGCCCGGTAATACTAATAGGACGCCACCTAGGAAAATCATAAATGTATCAACCATTGCAGGTCCAGGTGCTTCTCCTCTAGTCATACTATTTTGCATATTTTGAACTGAATACATTCCTTGTCTTTTTGCTACAGCAATACCAAGTACTGATGTTAAAACAACTACTAGTAATGTATTAAGCACTCCTATGAAATTACCAACTAGTATAAATAAAGCTATTTCAATTAATACAATGGCTATAAGACTAAACTTTAATTTTTTCATATCATACCTCCAAAGATGTCTAGTAAAACTGTATATCATATTTTACGTTCATACAAATTGAAAGTTTCATCTAAGTTAATATAAAAGAAAAAAGTACATTCCATCATTATTGGAGTGTACTTTTAGAATATCTTATTTCGTTTCCGATGTAGGCTTCGCTTTCCTCAGGCGACTTTCTAGCCCACACCAGTAAATTGTGTGAGGTCTCGACACTACTCTTTTTTCCTGTAGGAGTCTCCCCTGCATCTTCAACGAACAACCTGCTAATAAAGTAGTAGCTGATGTTTACTATTTTTATATTTACTTCTACTAACTTTCTCAGAGCCTTTTTAAATAAATTTATTATTGCTTATAAAACGCTAGCATGGCCTTTATAGATAACGCCTGTTTCAGCATCCATTGTAATCTCTTGTCCATGTCTAATGATTGTTGTTGCCTCTTTCACACCAACGATTACTGGAATACCTAAGCTTAACCCTACTACAGCCGCATGGCTTGTAAGACCACCTTCTTCTGTAATGATACCAGCACATTTTTCAATAGCAGGCATCATTTCACGGTCAGTACCGATTGTTACTAGAATACAACCTTCTGTATCGTATGCCAGAGCTTCACTCGCATTTTTCACTACGACTGCATTCGAAACTACTGAAGCTTTACCAACGCCTTGGCCACGAGCAAGTAGATCACCAATTACATGAACTTTCATTAAGTTTGTTGTTCCCGCTTCACCAACAGGTACACCCGCTGTAATGACAACAACATCTCCATGATCAACATAATGATGTTTTAATGCTTCGTCAACTGATAATTCAAGAATTTCGTCAGTAGTGGATACTTTCGGTGTAACAATTGGTGTTACACCCCAAACAAGCGTTAATTTTTGTGCAGTAGTCACTTCATTCGTTATTGCGATGATTGGTACACCAGGGCGATATTTAGCAATCATTTTTGCAGTAGTTCCGCTCGATGTTGGTGCTAAAACAGCTTTTACCCCTAGATTAATGGACGTATATGAAACTGCTTGTGAAAGGGCTTCTGTCATAGTTGTCCCTTTTTCACGGCTTCTAGTTGACACAATTGAACGATAATCTAAAGAGTTCTCTGTGTAATCAGCAATTCTGTTCATTGTTTTTACAGACTCAACTGGATACAATCCTGCTGCTGTTTCTCCAGATAACATGATAGCATCTGTACCATCAATGATTGCGTTTGCTACATCACTAGCCTCAGCACGTGTTGGTCTAGGGTTTCGTTGCATAGAGTCCAACATCTGAGTAGCAGTAATAACCGGTTTTCCTACAAGGTTACATTTTTTTATTAAAGTTTTTTGTACTAACGGTACTTCTTCAGCAGGAATTTCAACACCTAAATCACCACGAGCAACCATTAAACCATCTGATACTTCGATAATTTCATCAATATTATCTACACCCTGTTGGTTTTCAATTTTAGGTATGATTTGAATATGACTTCCGCCATTTTGTTCTAGTAACTCTCGGATTTCTAATACATCTTTTGCTGTACGAACAAAGGAAGCGGCAATAAAATCTACACCTTGTTCAATACCAAATAATATATCTTGTGCATCCTTTTCAGTAATACCTGGTAAGTTAACTGAAACGCCTGGTACATTTACACCTTTTTTATTTTTTAAAGTACCAGCGTTTTCCACAATAGTATGGATTAATCCTTTATCTGTATCTTTTGCTAATACTCTTAGTTCAATTAATCCATCATCCAAAAGTATCCGATCGTTTTGGTTAACGTCGTCAATTAATTGGCTATATGTTACAGAGAATACTTTGTCATTCCCTTCTACTTCTTCCATCGAAATATCAAGTACTTGTCCAGCTACTAAGTGTACTTCGCCATTAACCATATTATGTGTTCTAATTTCGGGGCCTTTCGTATCTAATAGAATACCGATTGTTTTATTTAATTTAGTGGCTACGTCTCGAATATTTGCAATACGAACTGCATGCTCTTCATGATTTCCATGGGAGAAGTTTAACCTTGCTACGTTCATACCCGCCATTATTAAATTTTCAAGTACTTCTGGTGATTCACTAGCAGGTCCAATTGTACAAACTATTTTTGTTTTTCTCATATGTCATTCGCTCCGTTTTTTACTAAGATTTATATTGATAATTCTTTTGATAATGTATATAAGCTTACTTCAGCAGTATGTTTCATTTTAAAGGCTTCTTCTAGATCATAATCGATTACCTGATGGTTTTTAATACCTACAGCTCGTCCACGACCACCTTCTAATAACACTTCGACTGCTCTCGCACCTAACCTTCCAGCTAATACGCGATCTCGAGCAGATGGCGATCCTCCGCGTTGCATATGTCCTAAAACAGAAACTCTTGTGTGTATGCCCGCTTTTTCTTTTAAAATTCTCGCAAGTTCCCCACCAGACATTACACCTTCCGCGACAATGATTATGCTATGTTTTTTTCCACGAGCTTCACCGCGTCTCATCCGGTCAATTATGTCATCTAGATCAAACGGCTCCTCAGGTATTAAAATTGACTCTGCTCCAGCTGCAAGACCAGCCCATAAAGCTAAATCTCCAGCATCTCTCCCCATCACTTCTACAATAAAAGAATTTTCATGGGATGTAGCGGTATCTCTAATCTTATCTATAGATTCTACAACTGTGTTTAAAGCAGTATCGAATCCAATAGTGTATTCAGTTCCAGGTATATCATTATCAATTGTTCCCGGTACACCAACAGATGGGAACCCTAATTTTGTTAAGGCACTAGCCCCACGGTAAGATCCGTCACCTCCAATTACAACGAGACCTTCGACATTTGCTTCACTCATCTTTGCAATCCCTTGTAATTGGTATTTCTCTTCTTTAAATTCAGGACAGCGGGAGGAAAATAATTTAGTACCACCCCGTTGAATGATTCCACCTACTGATCCTAAATCTAATAATTCCATATTCCCCTCAATAAATCCTTCAAATCCACGGTATATCCCCATCACTTCAACACCATGATAATTTGCCTTTCGGACAACTGAACGAATTGCAGCATTCATTCCAGGAGCATCTCCACCACTTGTTAAGACTGCAATTTTTTTCAAACACTTCTACCTCCTAAACAATTCCTCATATAAAACACATTATCATAAAATGAAAATTATGTAATGAATCCATTAAATGAAATACATTACTTTTACAAAAAAAATATAATATTTCCATCCTTTTGAAAGAAAATATCATTTAACCAATGAAATTTATTGTTTTCTTTTAATCAAGAACAAAGTACTATTGTTAACTTATTCCAAAGTAAATAAACTATAAAGCTCTATTTTGGTCCTGACTTTTCTATACAATAGATAATTCTATTTTGAGTTTCGCCATATGTAGAAAGAGTTAAAATCCTTTTATGCTGATAAATTTAAAATCGACAAAATCTAGAAAAGATTTTGCCGATTTTAAATGAAAAAAATTACATTTCGATAAATTCACCAATTACTCTAAATTTATTGTATCGATCTTCTATTAGTTCTTCCGGTGATAATAATCTTAACTGGTTCAGTTCTTCAAGTATGCATTCTTTAATAGCAAGAGCTTGAGCAGTAACATTTCGATGAGCTCCACCTGAAATTTCAGGAATGATTCCTTCAATTATGCCCATTGATTTTAAGTCTTGTGCTGTAATTTTCATTGCTTCCGCCGCTTGCTTAGCAAGGGCTGCATCTTTCCAAAGTATCGATGCTGCACCTTCTGGAGAGATAACGGAATATGTGGAGTTTTCTAACATAAAGATACGATTAGCAACTCCTAAAGCTAATGCGCCACCACTTCCCCCTTCTCCAATTACAATACTAATTACCGGTACTTTTAAACCAGCCATTTCAAATAAATTTTTAGCGATTGCTTCACTTTGACCTCGTTCTTCAGCTGCTTTTCCGGGATAAGCACCCTTAGTATCAATAAAACAAAGAATCGGTCTACCAAACTTTTCTGCTTGTTTCATAAGTCTTAATGCTTTTCGATAACCCTCTGGATGTGGCATACCAAAATTTCTTCGAATATTTTCTTTCGTCGTTTTTCCTCTTTGGTGACCAATAATTGTAATTGGCTCGTCCTCAAAAGATGCTATTCCTCCGATAATCGCTTCATCATCACCATAGTAGCGATCACCATGGAACTCAATAAAATCTGTAAAAATTTCTTTAATATAATCTAAGGTAGTTGGACGTTCAGGATGTCTTGCTACTTGAACTCGATCCCAAGGTTCCATATTTGCGTATATTTTCACTTCTAATTGCTTAAGTCTTGTTTCAAGAGTTTCTATTTCACCAGACATATCTACATCCGCTTTAGTTGCAATATCTTTTAATTCATCTATTTTTTCACGTAGTTTAATAACTGGTTCTTCAAAAGCCATATTTTTAGACATTTGAACGACCTCCTTTACGGTGAAGTTTCACAATTGTCGCTACTTTTTCCTTTATTTCTTTCCGATGGAAAATAGCATCTAATTGACCGTGGGCAAGTAAAAATTCAGCCGTTTGGAAATCATCAGGTAGTTTTTCACGTACAGTTTGCTCAATTACACGGCGCCCAGCAAACCCAATTAAGGCTTTCGGTTCTGCCAGATTTATATCACCGAGTGAAGCAAAACTTGCTGATACACCACCAGTTGTCGGATGAGTCATGATAGAAATAAATAACAATCCATGGTCGCTATGTCTTTTTAAAGCAACACTTGTTTTAGCCATTTGCATTAGAGAAATAACTCCCTCTTGCATTCTAGCTCCACCACTTGCTGTAAATATAATAAATGGTGTTTTTAATTCAATTGCTTTTTCGATAGCTCGAGTGATTTTTTCACCCACTACAGACCCCATTGAACCCATACGGAAATGTGAATCCATTATGGCAACAACTACTTGTTCACCCTTTAATGTACCTACTCCAGTAAGTACAGCTTCATTCAAGCTTGTCTTTTTAACATCCATTTCAACTTTTTCCACATAAGACGGGAAGTTTAATGGGTTTGATGTTTTTAAGTGATCATCAATTGATTCAAAAGTACCTTCATCTAAGAAATAGTCGACTCTTTCCCAAGCCGTTAATTTGTAATGATGATCACAGTTAGGACATACTTTTAAATTATTTTCTAATTCTTTTGTTAGATAGATTTTTTTACATTCCGGACATTTTGTCATTAAATCAGCGGGAAATTCTTTTTCCTTATTGCGTTCGATAACTACCCCGCCTTTCGATTTTTTACGATTTAACGATATAAGATTTCTTATCGCCATCATAATCCCCCTCAAAGTAAATATTAATTCTCTATTTCCTTAATAGTATTTAAATGTTGCATCCATTGATCATATGCTTCAAGTGCTTCTTTTTTAAAACCTAGTTGGATTGATTTTAAGAGTACAAGGAGTATTGGTTTTTCCTGTTCTGTGGTAATTTTTTTTAGTGGTGTTGCACTAAAGGCTGCAAGTTGCATCCATATTTTTAGTGATAACCGATTACCAGAAGTTATAACAAATTCTCTTAATATATGGTGTCTAACAACTTCGCTTTCAACTTCAATTTTATAAAATAAGCTTTCCCAAACTGGTAAAGCTATTAAACTTTTATCTGAGCAAATAACTCGAATTGCTTCTTTTTCATGCATTTTTCTTGTATCATGTACTTCTTCCACTGTACGGCTCTCTTTTAAAATAAAAGATGCTAATATTTCTACCAGTTGAATATGCTGTCCTGATGATAGAAATGTTCCACCACCTTGTCTTGTTTCAATAAGACCTAGTAATTCTAAACTACGTAACGCTTCTCTCACAGAAGATCTGCCTACATTTAGCCGTTCTGATAATACTCTTTCTGAAGGTAACTTATTTCCTGGTTTAATTTGCTCTTTATCGATTAATTCTTGAAGCTGTTTAACGATCTCTAAAAACACTTTTTTGTTTTCCTGCTTAGTATTCATAAACACCTCACAGCTAAGGTTTAGTACAAGTTTATATACGTCTGAAAAGATGTTTTTATTACAAATGTAATAAACAAGTCTAAAGTGGTCTGACCACTTTCGTTTATAACGATACATAAAGAAATAAATTTTGTAAAGAAAAAACTGTACAAATTGTACAGTTTTCTCTAGAAAATCAACAATTCATGTTATTAGATGTTCTTCTAAGTTGCTTTACTACAATTTGCGGTTTGTTTAGACGGTATTCAAATACCCCTTCAACATAAACAATTATTTCTTCTTTGATCCAACCGATGACATCGTTATATTCTCTTGGAAATAGGGTGATGGATACACTTCCAAATTCATCTGATAACTGAACAAATGCCATAAGCTCTCCCTTTTTCGTTCTAATCTGACGTATATTGTCAATAATACCCACCATTTTAACAATTGAATTAGGTTTTACAGTACGTAATGTCTTAATGTTTGTTTGGACATCTTTCATAGTTTGCCTTTCAATAGACACAGGATGCTCAGATAAATAAAAACCAAGTACTTCCTTTTCAAACTCAAGTTTTATTTTTTGTGGGATTGGATCCACTTCCACATACTTTGGTTTCCCAAAAATACTTGGGTTCGTAGAAAATAAATTGTTCTCTTCTGTTGGTCTAACAATTTTTGCATGTTTAATTGCTGCATCAATAGTAGCTAGTAAGGTAGCACGATCCTTTCCAAAATCATCGAGTGCTCCTGCCTTTATGAGAGGTTCAATTTCCTTACGTGTAAAGTTTAGTGCACTCAAAGATGTAGCCATTTCAAAAATATCGTCAAATGGTCGTCCAATAACCGTACGTGCCTCAATTAACTTCTTTAAAAAGTTTTGTGAAACGCCTCTAATAACCGATAAACTAAATCTAATTTTTCCATTCTCTACTATAAAATGTCGATGGCTTTTTCCAATAGATGGTTTTTCTATTTCAATCCCTTTGTTTTTAGCCTCTAAAATGTATTGAAATAATTTATCTGGATTGCCAATGGAGTTTGTCATTAGTGCTGCATAAAAATGAACAGGATAATTCGCCTTTAAAAATGCCATTTGATATGAAATTAAACTATAGGCTACTGCATGACTTTTAGCAAAACCATAGTTCGCAAATTTAACAATTAACTCATATACTTCTTCTGCAACTTGTTTCGAAAATCCTTTTTGTATAGATCCTTTTACAAAGGATTCCCTCTGTTCATTCAGTATTTCAATTTTCTTTTTACTAACCGCTCGTCTCAATAAATCGGCTTGGCCAAAAGTAAAACCTGCCATTGCATTTGCAATCTGCATAATTTGCTCCTGATAAACAATTATTCCATAGGTTTCTTTTAGAATGGGTTCTAGAACAGGGTGAGGCATCACAACTTGTTCTTTCATTGCCTTTCTTCTAGCATAAGTTGGAATAAACTCCATTGGGCCAGGTCGATATAGTGCATTAACCGCGACAATATCTAAAAATTGCGTAGGTTGTATCTCTCTTAATGCGTTTTGCATTCCTTCTGACTCTAATTGGAAAACCCCTGCAGTGTCACCAATTTTTAATAACTCATAGGTTTTTTGATCGTTCAATGGAATTTGGTTTAAATCAATTTTTATTTTGTGTATGAAATGAATTGATTTTCGAATTTGTTCAATAATTGTTAAGTTTCGCAGCCCGAGAAAATCCATTTTCAATAAGCCTTGCTGTTCCACTTCTTGCATCGGCCACTGTGTTAAAAAAATATCATCATGACCTTTTTCAATCGGTACTACTTCTACTAATGGAACAGGACTTAATATAACTCCTGCTGCGTGTGTTGAAGCGTTCTTTGGCAAACCTTCCAGTTTTACTGCAACGTTAAACCACTTCTTACGAACCGGTTCACCTTCAATCCATTTTCTTAAATTCTCAGAGGTAGAATACGCATCTTTTAATGTAATACCTAGTTTATTTGGAATTAGTCTTGATATCATTTCAAGTGTTTCACTCTCAAAATTAAACATTCTGGCTACATCACGAGCTACTGCTTTTGCTGATAAAGTTCCGAATGTAATAATCTGAGCTACATATTGCGGACCATATTTTTTTGCAACATATTCAATTACTTCTTGTCTATGTGTATCAACAAAATCAATATCAATATCAGGTAATGTTACTCGTTCTGGATTTAAAAATCGTTCAAATAATAATCCATATTGTAGTGGGTCGACTTGTGTAATTTTAAGAGCATACGCTACTAAGGAACTAGCAGAAGAACCACGACCAGGACCTGTTAATATTTTTTTATTGTGAGCATATTTCATAAAATCTGAAACAATTAAAAAATAATCCGCATACCCCATTGCATTTATGACACTTAGTTCATAACGCATGCGATCTAAATAGCTTTCGTTTGGTAAATTCGTATGTAAACGTTCTTTTAAACCAGACAGAGACATTTCAAAAAGAACATCTTCCGCAGTTACCCCTTCTGGCAAAGGAAACTTAGGCAAAAAGGACTGTTTGCTATTAATATCTACATTACAATTTAATAGAAGTTGTTTACTTTCTTGTAGCCATTCAGGATGATCGTAAAACCATTCTCTCCATTGCATCTCTGTAGGTACAAATTGGTGTTCTAGTTGTTTTGTTCTCGTTTTTTCATTTAATTTTATACCTGTTTCAATGGCCTGTGCCACTTCGAACGAAAAATAATCCTCCTGATTCAAAAATAAACACTCATGAATGGCCATCACTTTACATCCTAGAATATGGCTATAGTTAAGGACCTTGTGTTCATTTGGTGAAATAACACCGCCAGCCCGTGAAATACCAAGTAATAAATTCCTTGAAAATACTCCTGAAAGAAGTTTCATCATTTCATAGTTATCGTCCTTTAACCAAATCTCATGATCTTCAATAACAGGTAAAACAATAAATAGTCCTTCAGAATACCCAACTAACCAGCGATAAGGGAGTGTTCCATCCTCGCGAATAGAAATACTACTAGAGATTTTTAGTAAATTTTTATAACCAATATTCGTTTTGGCATACAAAATTGCTGGTAATACATGATCTTCTTGAAAATGAATTTGGACTTTTAATCCTACAACAGGGTGAATACCAGCATTTTTAACTTCTTGCCAAAAAGGCAAAAGCCCGTACAATTTCGTATTTACCATTGCACAAGCTTCTGCCTTTTGTTGTTGTAAAAATGGGATGAGCTCATTTATACGAATTGTACTTTTTAACAAATCTGCACTTGTTCGTATTTGTGGATAACTAGTCAAACTCGATCCCTCCTTCACATTATTTGGATAATCGACAAATTTCTTTTAATTCTGCGATCACTTTGTCTGCTTCTTCCCATGAATAAACCGTAGCACCAGAAGCTAATGGATGGCCACCGCCATTATATTTTTTTGCAAGTTCATTAATAATAGGGCCTTTTGAACGTAAACGAACACGTATCTGATCATCTTCTTCAACAAAAATAACCCATGCACATATCCCTTTTATGTCACCAAAAGATCCTACTAATAGAGAAGTATCAGACGGTGTGGAATCAAATTGTTGTAAAACTTCTTTTGTTAATTTGATATAAACAGCACCGTTTTCATCAAAAACAAAATTTTGATACATATAACCTTGTAGTTTTAATAACTTATGATTCTTTTCATACATACCATCAAATAATTTACTTCGGTCAAATTTATATCGAATCAGTTGGCCCGCAATTTCAAACGTCCTTTCCGTAGCACTTGGGAATATAAATCGTCCTGTATCGCCTACAATTCCAGCAAATAATAGTCGAGCACCTTCATCTGACAACTGCCAATTTTTATAGTCACGACCTTCATCATAAAGCTCGTAAATCATTTCACTTACAGAACTCGCTTTTGTATCCACCCATAGTAAATCTCCATATTGATCATCATTAGGATGATGGTCAATCTTAATTAGGAAGTCCCCTTTTTGATAACGATAATCATCAATTCTTTCTGTATTCGCTGTATCAGTTACGATTACAAGAGCTCCGGCATAAACTTCATCCTCTATAACATCCGGATTTGTTAAAAACGATAATGAAGGATCATGTTCTCCAACTGCATAAACTTGTTTATCAGGGTAATTGGTAGAAATGAGAGATTTAAGTCCAATTTGCGATCCATATGCATCTGGATCTGGTCGTACATGGCGGTGTATGATAATTTTGTCGTATTTTTCAATTGAATCGATGATTTGACGCTTCACACTATGTCCTCCTGGTTGGGTAAAAGTTTCATGAAATGTTAATAGCATTTTCCCCTAAAAATCGTTACAATAGTTAAAGCTTGTCTTTTTAGGAGGTCGCTATATTGAATTTTAATTATTTATTTTTAACAATTATTGTTATTGCTTTTGCAGTCTACTTTTTCTATAAAACAAAACAATTCCGTTCCATCTTACCAATTAGGAAGAAATGGTATAAAGCCAAAGCTGGAATTGCATTAGGTACTTTCCTAATTGCCTTTGGAATAAACGCTGTAATCGTACACCAATCTATAGTAAGTTACTTAATTTGTGCAATATTTATTATTGTAGGGATTATGCAAGCTTATAATAATTATAAACGTATGCTTCATGAAGGCAAATTTGTACATGAAGAATATGAATTAAATCGATAATATTTTAGAAAGCAATATACATTTTGTATATTGCTTTTTTATGTTGCTTTAACAAACAAATATAATATAGAACTCGACTATCTCTCTAATAATTGGAACATCATCATTGCTTTCCCAACTAATGAATTATCATTAAAAATGTCAAAGTCCATTTTTACGAATTTACGACTCATATCTAATATATGAGGAACAACGGTTAGTACCGTTTCCATTTGAATTGGTTTAATAAAGTAGATCGTCATGTTTTCTGCTACCGCATCGCCACGTTTTCTACGTTTTAATGCTAATGAGCCAACTTCAGATAGTAATGTAGTAAAAGCACCGTACGAAATTGAACCGAATTGGTTAGTCATTTGTGGGGTAACAGTGAATTCCACTATGATGTCATCGCCATCTAATAATTTAATCTCTTTTTTCACGAGATCATCTATGGTTTCTCCATGTTGTGGTTGGCGTTGTGCATGTTGTAAAGCCTTTAATACGTCTTGTCTACTAATAACCCCTTGGAGAATTCCATCATCATTTACGATTGGAAGCAAGTCAATTCCTTCCCAAATCATTCTGTGACCTGCTGAAGCAACACTCGTTTTCATGGAAGTTGAAATTGGATGTTTAGTCATTACTTTGTCAATTGCTTCCGATGGTTCTTTCCCAATAACATCTTTTACTGTTATCATCCCGACAAGTTTATTATTGCTTCCAACTACAGGGAAAGCACCATGACTTGTTCTCGTATTTAATAAACGGAAATCAGAAATCGTTTGTTGAGTATGTAGCGTATCCGTTTCTTCGATTGGGACATAGATATCTTCTATTAATAAAATATCCTTTTTGATTAATTGGTCATAAATTGCACGATTAATTAAAGTGGCAACTGTAAATGTATCATAACTAGAGGAAATAATTGGGAGTTCTAGTTCGTCAGCGAGGCGCTTATTTTCTTCTGTTGTGTCAAAACCACCTGTAATCAGTACTGCCGCGCCTTCTTTTAAGGCATTCTCATGTGCTTTAAATCGGTTACCAACAATTAATAGACTACCAGCCTCTGTGTAACGCATCATATCTTCCAGTTGCATTGCACCAATAACGAATTTGGTTAATGTTTTATGTAGCCCGTTCATTCCACCTAGTACTTGTCCATCGACAATGTTAACAATTTCCGCAAATGTTAAACGCTCAATATTTTCTTTTTTCTTTTTTTCGATACGGATTGTTCCAACACGTTCAATTGAACTTACTAAACTACGATTTTCTGCTTCTTTTATTGCTCTATACGCTGTTCCTTCACTGACATGCATATCTTTTGCAATTTGCCTGACTGAAATTTTATCTCCTACGGGCAAAGATTCAATATATTGTAAAATTTTTTCATGTTTTGTCGACATGTCATCACCTAATTCCTAAATTAGTACCATATCTATAGTGTATCATATTTGGTGTATTTATTGATATTGTTGGTATATACATAACTACTTATTAATAATGTAACAAATCAATAAAAAAAGAGAAAGTAGCATGACATTTTAGAAATTATGCCTTTACTACCTTCTCATTTTTTTAATTATAATTTGCTATTTCACCAGGTGCCAATACTTGTACTTTTGAATTACTAACTAATTGAGCAAAATGATTTGGATCTTGTTTAATAACAGGGAATGTATTGTAATGGATCGGTACTACGTTTTTCGGTTTTAACAACGTAACAGCAAAAGCTGCATCTTCTGGACCCATTGTAAAATTATCTCCTATTGGTAAAAATGCAATATCAATAGGATGACGTTCACCTATTAACTTCATATCACCAAATAACGCTGTATCACCTGCATGATAGATTGTAACTCCTTCCGCAGTGAAAAGTATCCCTCCTGGATTTCCTGCATTGATAACTTCCCCATTTTCTGTCTCATATACGGAGCCATGAAATGCAAGAGTATATTTTACTGTTCCAAAAGGAAACTCATATGCACCACCAATTCCCATGTTATGAACTTTAACTCCTTGAGTAGCTAAATAATTTGCTAGTTCATTGGGTGCAACAACGAGCGAATTGTTTGCTATAGCTAATTCCACAGTGTCACCAACGTGGTCATTATGTCCATGAGTTAACAAAATGACATCTGGTTTTTCTTTTTCTACCTTTAAATCTGTAAGTCCATTACCACGAATAAATGGATCAATAAGAATTTCCTTACCATTTGTTTTTATCTTTACAACTGAGTGTCCGTGATACGAAATTTCCATTAAATTATCCTCCTTACAGTTACTTACTGAGATAATTTCTCTCTTAAAGTCAAATTCCCTTCTATTTTGTTATAATATATTAAGTATTACTATGCAAACATTCCCATTATTGGAGGCGTTCCTTTGACAAAAATTAATCAAATTCAATCTTATTTAATGGTAAATGAAATTGATATGGCTTTTATCTCTACTCCTGATAACGTATTTTACTTCTCACAATTTAAAAGTGACCCACATGAAAGACTGCTTGGTGTAATGGTCTTCCAAGAAAATCCTCCTGTATTAGTATGTCCAAAAATGGAAGTTCCTGATGCGGTTGCTTCTGGATGGAGCTTTGAAGTGATAGGTCATTTAGATACTGATAAGCCATTTGAACTGATTAAAGAAAAGGTAAAATTAAACAGTATTTCTGTAAATAACATTGCCATTGAAAAAAGTCATTTAACTGTAGAAAGACTAGAAGCCTTACAACAAGTTTTCCCACAAGCAAATTTTGCTCGATTAGATGAGAAAATCAATGAGATGCGCGTAGTCAAGGATGCGGTTGAAATTGAAAAAATGCGTCAAGCTGCTCAACTAGCCGATTTCGCTGTGGAAATTGGAGTCAATGAAATTGCTGAAGGTAAAACAGAAATGGAAATATTAACGGCAATTGAAAAGGCGATAACAGAAAAGGGTTATAAAATGTCCTTTGATACGATGGTTCTATCCGGTCCAAAAACAGCTTCACCTCACGGAACACCTGGGGATCGTAAAATTCAAAAAGGTGATTTCATCTTATTTGATTTAGGTGTGGAATTTGAAGGTTACTGTTCAGACATTACTAGAACTGTCGCTTTCGGTAGTGTGACAGATGCCCAGAAGGAAATTTATCAACTCGTTAGAAGTGCAAATGAGAAGGCGATTGAAGCAGTGAAACCAGGAGTTCGTGCAATGGATATTGATAAAATTGCTAGAGATGTTATTACTGAGGGAGGTTATGGGGAAGATTTTCCACATCGACTTGGTCACGGCCTTGGTATATCAGTACATGAATTCCCTTCCGTAACCGGTACAAATGAATTAAAACTGAAACCGGGAATGGTTTTTACAATTGAACCAGGAATATATAACAGTGTTGCGGGAGTACGTATTGAAGATGATGTTGTTGTCACAGAAAATGGTGTTGAAGTGCTAACAAAATATCCAAAAGAATTAATTCTATTATAAAGTGAGCAAGGTGACGAGAACATTACTTCTCGTCACCTTATTTTTTACTATCCATCAAGAAGTAGATTTTCTTCCTAAATATGCTTCAACTACTTGAGGATTCTCTAATAGACTTTCTGCGTTACCTTCAATAATAATTTTACCTGTTTCCATAACATAGCCGTAATCAGCAATTTTCAATGCTTGTTTTGCATTTTGCTCAACCAGAAGAACCGTCGTACCAGCCTCTTTTATTTCTTTAATAATTTTAAAGATATCCGCAACAATCAATGGGGCTAATCCCATAGAGGGTTCATCTAATAATAACAATTTGGGCTTTGATAGTAGAGCTCTTGCTATTGCTAACATCTGCTGTTGACCACCAGAAAGAGTACCAGCCATTTGCGTTTGTCTTTCTTTTAATATTGGGAAACGTTTCATTACGTCTTCAATATCGTCTTTTACCTCTTTATCTTTTCGTTGATAAGCACCCATTTCAAGATTTTCTAGTACTGTCATCGATGATAAAATCGCACGTCCTTCAGGAACTAAAGAAATACCTTTACGTAACAATTGGTCTGGACGTAAACCTGTTATATCTTCACCCATAAACTGAATTGTTCCATTTTTAGGTTTTAAAAGACCTGCTATGCTCTTCATTGTTGTTGATTTTCCGGCACCATTTGCCCCTAATAAGGTAATTATCTTTCCTTCATTTACCTCTAAGTCAATCCCTTTAAGTGCTTGAATTTGACCATAAAATGTTTCAACATTTGTAAGTTTAAGCATCCACCTCATCCTCCTCTTTACCAAGGTAGGCTTCAATAACTGCTTCATTATTTTGAATTTCTTCTGGAGTACCCTCTGCTAGTTTTTCCCCAAAGTTTAGAACTGTGATTCGATCACATAATTTCATAACGAGCGGCATGTCGTGTTCAATAATCAATACTGTGATCCCTCTCGATTGTACAGTTTTTATTAAATCATATAAACTATCAGTCTCTTTTTCATTCATACCTGCAGCAGGCTCGTCTAACAATAACAGACTAGGATTACTTGCTAGTGCACGTGCAATTTCAAGACGTCTTTGCTGTCCATAGGCTAAGTTCTCTGCAATCGTATCTTTATGTTCTAGAAGGCCTACTAACTCTAACAATTCTTCTGATTTTTTAATTAATTGTTGTTCTTCTGTACGTTGGGCTTTTGTACGAAAAACGCTGCTAAATACGCCAGATTGTGATTGGCTATGTCCACCAACCATTACATTATGTAAAGTAGACATTTGAGAAAATAAACGGATGTTTTGATACGTACGACATATCCCTTTTTCTGTGATTTTATACGGCTTTATTCCTGTTATATTTTCGCCATGGAATATAATTTCACCTGAAGTCGGTTCATAAATATTCGTAATCATATTAAACATCGTTGTTTTTCCGGCACCATTTGGACCAATTAAACCAAAAATTTCGCCTTTATTAATCGAAAAAGAAACATCCTTTAAAGCAGAGATACCGCCAAAGTTTTTCGTAATATTTTTCACTTCTAAAACCATTAACGTACCCCTCCTTTTGAGCGTTTAATCTTAATTTTTTTAAGTAAATTTGCATCAAGAATTCCTTGTGGACGTACAGCCATTAAAACAATTAAAAGGATTCCATATATAATATATCGGAATTCACTTACAAATCGTAATACTTCCGGCATTAAAGTTAAGAAGAATGCACCAAACACAGATCCAATAATTACTTCGCTACCACCAAATACAGTAAAAATTAACACTTCAACAGCACGGTGGTATGAAAAGTCAGCAGGAGAAATATAACCAATGACATGGGCAAATAATGCACCTGCTAATCCAGCAAAGAATGCACCTTGTGTGAATGAAATAACCTTATAGTAAGTTATGTTAATCCCCATTGATTCTGCTGCTTTATCATCCTGATTTATGGATGACAATGCTCTCCCAACTCGTGAATTTTGTTGACGTACAACAAACCATAAAATCACGATCACTAAAGTTAAAAGCACTATGAAAATAGATAGAAACACAAATTGATTGTTTTTAATACCAATCATTGCTGGTTCAAATCCTAAGCCTCGAGCAAACTCTAGAATTTCCCTACCTAATTGTGGAATACCTGTTAATCCAACTGACCCCTTAGTTAAAGTGTCCCAGTTTACAAAGATTACACGGATTACTTCCCCAAGACCTAATGTTGCAATGGCTAAATAGACACCTGATAGTCTTAAAGAAGGAATCCCAACAATCACACCTAAAATACTTGCCGCTAAGGCACCAGCGATAATTCCTATTACAATTGGTAGATCAAAATGGATTGTCAGTAATGCAGATGTATAGGCTCCGACACCCATAAACCCAGCACTTCCTAGTGATAACTGACCAGACGATAAAGGAACATATACACTAATTGCTAACATAATATTAATCAAAATGAACGAGCCTATTTGTAAATAATACGTATTTAAAATTTCTCCTAACAAGTGATCACCTTCTTTCTTGAGATACCTTTGAACCAAAGATACCTTGTGGACGTAATAACAGGATGACAATAATCATAATAAATGCAATTGCATCTCGGTAGCCTGAATCTCCATAAGCAACTAGCATTGTCTCTGATAAACCTAATATTAGGCCACCAACCATAGCACCTTTTACATTACCCATACCACCTAAAATGATGATCGCTAGACCTTTTAACCCCATTGATAATCCCATTTGTGGACTTACAGAGTTAAATGCCATACCAACTAAAATCCCTGCAATTCCACCAATTGCAGATGCAACGACAACAGTAAGTATAATAATTTTCTTTGTATCTACTCCAAGTATACTAGCTGTTTCTAAGTTATCCGCAGTTGCTCTTAAAGCCTTACCTGCTTTTGTTTTAGAAAGCCAAACTGTTAAACCAATCATTAATAAAATGGAAATAACGAAAATAACAATTTGAACTAGGTAAACCGTGATTGATCCTATGTTAATGCTAATTTCAGAAAACGGCGTGTTAAATGGTTTATTACCAGCACCAAAAATGTGGTGCGAAAGATTTTCTAATAATATGGACACACCAATCGTACTAATTAATGGTGCTAAATGTGATACACCCTTTTTTCCTCGTAATGGTCTTAAAGTAAAACGTTCTAATAAGTAGCCTAAAATACTAGTAACCACAATAGCTGCTATAAATGCCATCCAAAGAGGCCATCCAAGTACTCCTGTTGTTGTTACCCCTACAAAAGCACCAACCATAAAGATTTCACCATGTGCCATATTGATGATACCCAGCACACCAAATACAAGGGTAAAACCGAGTGCTATTATGGCATAAATGCTACCTAATGTTATGCCGTTAATTATTTGTTCTAATAGCAAATTTAATCATCCTTTAATTAATTTGATTACCCTATCAAACTTAATATAGATTGGTCCTCGCAATTACTTACGAGAACCAGTCAATTTTTTTATTCAAATTCAATAAACTTACCGTCTTTAATTTCAAGAACAGTAACATTCATGATTACATCTCCAACTTCATCGAATGAGAATTTCCCTAAAATACCTTCAAGATCTTTTGTTTCAGCTAAAGCTTCTCTAAACGCTTCACGATCAGCACTTCCTGCTCTCTTTAATGCATCTGCATAAATGAATAGTCCATCATATGCTTGTGCAGCAAATTGGTCAGGTTTTTTACCGAATTCTGCTTCATAATCTTCATTGAATTTTACAATCTTTGGATCTGTCGATTCACCGAAATACGGAGTCGCAACAATTAAACCATTTGCTGCATCACCAGCAATTTCAATAGCTTGTGGAGAGTTAAAACCATTTCCACCTACAAACGGAATATCGATACCCATTTTACGAGCTTGGTCCATAATGACAGCACCTTCGTTATATAAAGCAGATGCTAAAATTAAATCTGGATTTGTGTTTTTAATTTTTGTCAATTGTGCATTATAATCACTTTGACCATCTTGATATGTTTCAATTGTAGTAATTTCCAGTCCCATTTCTTTAACTGTTCTTTCCATTACGTCAAAGCCGCCTTTTGTTAAAGCGTCGTCATTTCCATAAATCAACGCAACTTTTTTCGCACCAGTTCTTTCAACTGCTTTTTCAATCGCTGCAGGAATTGCTAAAGATTCTGGAACTGCGTTTCTAAAAACATAATCACCTATTTCAGGAATACCATCAACAGTAGTTGACGTACCCATGATAGGAATACCGTTTAAATCAGCTTCTGGAGCAACTGCAAAAATTTCAGTACTTAAAGTTGGTCCAATAATTGCTGTAATAGAATCATCACTCATAATCTTTTGAGATGCATTAAGTGCTTGATCTGCTTTTCCAGCTGAATCTTCAATTACTAATTCAATGTTTACTTCACCAAGTGCGTTGATATCTTTTTGTGCTAACTTTAACCCATTTGTTATGGCCTCACCATAAGCAGCTCCAGCACCTGTTAAGTATGCAATAACGCCAAATTTTGCGCTTACTACTCCATCTTTATTACTTGAACCTTCATTTGTATTTGTCTCCGAACCTGTATTGTTACCTCCACATGCAGCAAGTAATAATAGCATAATAATTGATAAAATTGAGAATAATTTTCTACTAATCCCTTTCATTATCAATAGGCCCCCTATCCATTTTTTATTTTTTCATTTTTATATGAAACATCTCTATTTAATTACATTTACGTGAAAATGTAAATAATATTTTTATAATCTTTAATATTTTCTGATAAATTGTGTCTATTTTTATAATTATACTAGTATAGAAAAAAGCTATTTAAAGAGGATAATTACTCCTTAAATAGCTTTTTTCTATTTATTTTGTAATGTATCTACTAGTAGAGATTCAACAGGTACATATCCGCGACCTTGATCAGCAGCTACCGCTTGATAGACAACATGACCTTCTAATGTATTGATCCCTTTTCTTAATGCTTCATTGTCAATAGATGCTTGTTTGAAACCTTTATTTGCAATTTGTAATGCATATGGAACTGTATTATTAGTTAACGCAATTGTTGAAGTACGCGGAACTGCTCCGGGCATATTTGCAACTGCATAATGAACAACACCATGTTTTTCATACGTTGGGTCATCATGAGTTGTAACTTTATCAGTTGTTTCAAAGCTACCACCTTGGTCAATCGCTATATCAACAATAACTGACCCAGGTTTCATTGACTTAACCATTTCTTCCGTAACTAGTTTTGGTGCTCTTGCTCCAGGAATAAGCACTGAACCAATCACTAAATCAGAATCCCTTACTGATTCTGCAATATTAAATGGATTTGAGATTAAAGTTTGTACAGAAGACCCGAAAATATCTTCCAATTGGCGTAAGCGTTCCGGATTTACATCTAGAATTGTCACATCTGCACCCATTCCAACTGCTATACGGGCAGCATTTGTTCCTGCCATTCCACCACCAACGACTGTGACTTTACCTCGTTGGACACCAGAAACTCCACCTAACAAAATTCCTTTTCCACCATTCATTTTTTCTAAATATTGTGCACCAATTTGAACTGACATTTTTCCAGCTACTTCACTCATTGGTGTTAGTAATGGTAATGAACGGTTTGGTAATTGTACTGTTTCATATGCAATTCCTACTACTTTTTTATCTATTAAATTTTGAGTAAGTTCATATTCAGGAGCTAAATGTAAATATGTGAATAATATTAATCCTTCATGGAAATATTGATATTCACTAGATACTGGTTCCTTTACTTTCATAACCATATCCTGTGCCCAAGCTTCAGCTGCAGTTTCGACAATCACTGCACCTGCAGAAAGGTAATCTTGATCTGTAAATGAAGAACCTAGTCCTGCACCTGTTTCAATAAATACTTTATGACCTGCAGTCGTTAATGTTACAACTCCAGCTGGAGTCATAGCTACACGATTTTCATTGTTTTTTATCTCTTTTGGTACCCCTATTTTCATAGCCGATTCCTCTTTCTGTAAGTAATAATCTGACAATTCTATCTTATCAGTCATTTCTAAATTTGGAAACAAAGTTTTCTATAATTTGCTATTTTTAGTTTTTAAATAATAGATAGTATAATAAAAGGTTACGAATCACCTTATTAATATTGCTAGTAAAGAACATAATTGTTAATTACAAGATATTATATACTATTTAGTAAATCTTCTGATTAAGGACTGTGTGTTATATATTACCTTTATTATTCACTTTGTTATAATCAAGGTATGAAGACAAAGGAGGAGTATTTTTTATGACTCAATACAATAGTATCGTTGTAGCCGTGGATGGTTCAAAAGAGGCGGAATACGCATTAAAAAAAGCCATCGGTATAGCAAAATGCAATGATGCTGCAAAGCTAAATTTAGTGAATGTAATTGACTCACGTTCATTTGCAGCAGGAGAAGCATCTGATCGTTCACTCGCGGAAAGTGCCCAAGGGTTTTCTAAGGATTTTTTGGAAAGTTATAAAAAGCAAGCTGAAGATGCCGGCGTGAAAAATGTAAATGTGATGATTGAATACGGTTCCCCAAAAGTCATTATTACAAAAGAGCTTACTAAAGTTGTCGATGCCGATTTAATCGTATGTGGTGCAACAGGTTTAAATGCAGTTGAACGATTCTTAATTGGTTCTGTTTCTGAAGCAATCGTACGCTCTGCAAAATGTGATGTATTAGTAGTTCGTACTCCTGATAACGAAGAATAATAAAGTTAACAAATATAGAAAATCCCCAAACGAAGTTAGTTCCGTTTTGGGGATTTGCCATCTTTATGCAATTCTTATTTTTCTTCTTTCCACACTTGAACTTTATCAAAAAATGCGGCTAACGCTTGCTTATTGGACATATTTGGAACTTTCGCTAATAACACTTCTCGGGGAGCACGTAAATCTTTACTTTGCTTTTGTAAAATTAGAATACTTTTCTCTAATACTTTATTTGCAAATATTCCATCAGGCAACTGAATGACCGCTTGAATCCAAGCATGTTTTTTCAAATATTTGTGTAAATCCTTAGACTGCTCTGATTCAAAAAGATTGGATGGAACAAGGAAAAATAAATACGCTCCCTCTTTAGCATAGTTTAAGGACTGTTCAATAAATAAGTGATGTGCATAACTCATCCCTTCACTTGCACAAAGTTCATAATCAAGGGCTACTTCTTCGTTTGGATAATATCCAACCGGCAAGTCACAAACAACCGCATCAACAGGATCAACGAGCATTTTTTGTAGCGCATCTTGATGATATAGCATGATAGGCTGTTGTGTTAATTCTGCGGTATCTGCCGCTAAGCGAATTAATGTTTCGTCCACTTCTATACCAGTTGCAAATGTTTTACCATCTAACATATTCATAACAGTAATTAGTAAATTACCTGTACCTACTGCCGGGTCGAGTATGGATATAGGTGAATCTTTTAGTTTTTCTTCAAAGAATTGTTCTACGAAATATCCTACTAACAATCCTAGTGTATCAGGTGTCATTTGATGATTGGGTTGAGAAGCTTTTCTCATACCCTTAAGTATAGCCAATTGAATAGCTTTCCTTATTTCCTCTTTAGAAGCACCCTCCCCAGCCCACTCATTTTTATGGTCAAGCACATCTTCAAGAGTATTTAGTACACTTTCGAGATATGTTAGATTATTAGTTTGTTCATAGTGTTCAGCTTTTTCGTTAATGAAAGCAAAAATTTGTTCTAATTTTTCCATGGTTTACTCCTTCTAAATGAACAACCCACTCGCAAAAATTTAGTCGAGTGGGTTATACGTAAAATACTAGACAAAGATGGTAATTATCTAAGTATGATTGTACTACAATAATAGTTCGCTTAAAGATATTATTTTGCTAGAGCAGCTTTTACAGCTTCAACAGCAGCTTCGTAATTTGGATGACTTGTTCCTTCTGACACATATTCAACATATGTTACTGTACCAGAACGGTCAATGACAAACACTGCACGAGCAAGTAGACGAAGTTCTTTAATATATACTCCGTAAGCTTCACCAAAAGACAATTCTTTGTGGTCTGAAACTGTGTGTACTCCCTCAATTCCAGCTGCTGCACACCAACGTTTTTGAGCAAATGGTAAATCTACAGATACAGTATAGAATACAACATCTCCACCAATACTCGCTACCTCTTCATTAAAACGACGAGTTTCCGCGTCACAAACACCTGTGTCTAATGAAGGAACAGAAGCGATTAATCGAACTTTCCCTTCTGACTCTTGTAAAGTAATAGGTGACAAATCATTTGCTAATACTGTAAAATCAGGTGCTTGGTCACCTACTTTTACCTCATTTCCTACTAAAGTTACTGGATTGTTTTTAAATGTTACTTGTACCATTATTTGAACGCCTCCCTTTCTGTAATCATCTTACTAAAAGTAATTTCATCAATGCAAATAAGATAGCTTATTATTTAAAAACTTATACAAAAAAACAAATTATACTAAAGGTGAAATATTACTTTGTGAATTCACCTCAACCGAAGTTGTATCCCTAGTCTGCTTTTTAATATATACGTTTTCTTGAATCACAACTGTATCTGCGAAATAATCTGCCACACTATTATTTTTCGGCATAAAGATGACAAGTAGATATAGTATTGGAATGGTGTTATTAATAAATCTTCCAATTAACTCTCTAAAGAATACAGTACTCCAATCTAAGTTACCGCCAGTTGATGCTTGTACCTTTATACCAAATATCATTTTCCCTAATGTTTGCCCAACATATTTAGTCATCAGAATAAAATAACCATAATAGAAAATAGCTGAGATTATTGTAATTGGAGCAAAATAACTAGAATCGGTTAAACTCCAATCATAGACCCTAAATAAAGGATACACAACAATACCAATAATCGCAGTAACAAGCCCTTGATCAATAATAAATGCAAAAAAGCGCATCCAAAACCCAACCGTTTTTTCTTGATATTCACCTATAACGGAAATGGATTCATGTAACGGATTATTTATACTATTACTATCATGTGAGGGGTGAAAGTTAGATCCATAATTGTCTTGTATTGACATATTTATCCCTCCTTAATATTCACCATATAAATACATTAGTCTTGGTGAATTTGATGAATTCATAATCTCAGTTAGCATTCGTTGTTCGGGAGTAGGGCCAAATAATGAACTGATTTTCATACCAATAAAAGACCTGAGGCCACCAGAACCACTTTGGTATTCAAACAACGTAGCATTTTGTAATCCATAATCCGATCGAAGGCTATCAATTGCATCTTGCAAGCCACCTAATTCATCTACCAATCCAGCTTTAACTGCTTGGGAACCACCTAAAATACGACCATCTGCAACTGCTTTTACTTCTGATTCACTCATACCGCGCCCTTGTTCAACAACATCTACAAATACTTCGTAGGAATCGTTAATCATCTCTTGTACCATTACTTTTTCTTCTTCAGTTGTAGGTCTTGTTCCACTGAACATATCTTTATGTTCTCCGGATTTTATCGTTTCAAATTCAATGCCAAAGTTTTCAGCTAGCTGAGAAAAATTAAAACTAGACATGATTACGCCTATAGAGCCTGTTATCGTTTCCCTATGAGCAAATATTTTATCAGCTGGTGCTGCTATATAATAGCCTCCCGATGCCGCCATTGAACCCATTGAAACATATATTGGTATACTCTTTTCTTGCTTAATCTGTACTAATTTTTCATGAATTTCAGCGGATTCAATAGCTCCACCACCAGGTGAATTCACGGATAAAACAACTGCTTTTACTGTATTATCTTGTAAAACTGTATCAAGTTGTTTTAAAAACAATTGATGATCATATGCTACTTGTGACCAAGCTGTACCGGTCCCAACATCTTGAATAGCACCATCGACTGTTAGTAATACGATTTTTTCCGTAAGCGTCCCACTTTCAATGACATTTTCATTTAATGTAATGTCATTATCATTCGTTACACTTGATATCAAATCCGAACTAAAAAAGCCTATCACAGCATTTAATCCAATTGAAAAAATAAATAAAAATGCTGCAATTATTATTGCAATCCATCTTTTCGTATTCATAGTATTAATTCCTCCTTATATAGTTTTACGATTAACCATCAACAAATGTTTCAAAGAAATAAAATTTTAAAGACTGTCCAGTTTTTTAATAACTGGACAGTCTTCTTCAGTACTAATTATATTCATTAGCCGTTTTAATAAATTCTTCAAAAATATCCCTACTACCTCGTAAAGAAATGTTCTTGTCAATTTAACATAGATATTTCCCGAGAAATAGTATTAACTTTAATAGAATTTTTTAACACAAACAATTGTTTCTATTAAACAGTTTGGTTAAACTCTTTTTGACGAAGTTCAATTCGACGAATTTTACCAGAAGACGTCTTTGGTAATTCGTCAATAAATTCAATCTCTCTAGGATATTTATATGGTGCTGTTATCGTTTTCACATGGTCCTGTAGTTCTTTAATAAGGTTTGGATTGTTTTTCAACTCTGAATCGCGTAAAACTACAAAGGCTTTTACGATGTTACCACGAATTTCATCGGGACTAGCAACAACAGCACATTCTTTAACTGCTGAATGTTTAACAAGCGCATCTTCAACTTCAAATGGTCCAATTGTATACCCTGAAGAAACGATAATATCATCACCGCGACCTTCAAACCAAAAATAGCCCTCTTCGTCTTTATATGCACGATCTCCAGTTAAAAACCACTCACCACGATATTGTAATTGCGTTCTTTCAGGATCTTTTAAGTATCCTTTAAATAACGCTGGAGTAGAGGAATGGACTGCAATATCTCCAACTTCCCCAGGTTTTGTTGGCTCTCCTAAGTCATTTATTACTTCAACTAAGTTACCTGGAGTTGGTTTACCCATTGATCCTGGTTTTGGTTTCATATCAAGTAAAGTACCGACCAATAATGTATTTTCTGTTTGGCCATATCCATCACGTACTTGTAGTGAGAATACTTCAATAAACTTATTGATGACTTCACTATTTAACGGTTCACCAGCTGAGACAGCACTCTTAACACTAGATAAGTTATATTTTTCTAAACCATCCACTTTTGCCATTAATCGATATTCTGTAGGTGTACAGCATAGCACATTGATTTGGTGATCTTGAAGCATTTGTAAATAATCTTGTGGATTAAAACGACCTATATGAACAAATGCTGTTGCTCCGCTCCCTAATACCGCTAAAAATGGACTCCAAATCCACTTTTGCCAGCCTGGTGCTGCTGTTGCCCAAACGATATCATCCTCTTCTACACCTAACCATTGTGAAGCTGTTGTACGTAAGTGTGCATATCCCCAACCATGTGAGTGTACAACACCTTTAGGATTACCAGTTGTACCACTCGTATAAGATAGGAAAGCGATATCCGAGTTTTTTGTTAGTTTGCCTTCAAACTCATCTGAAGCTTGTGCAATTTCAGCTTGCATGGAAATCCAAGATCCTTGTGAATTTCCGAAAACTAGTTGTTGTAGGCCATTTAGATTTTCTACTTCATCGAATTGAGATAATTCATTTTCGAACGCAATAACTGCCTTTGCTTGAGAGTGTATGATACGATAATCAATATCTTTTGCTCTTAACATTTCTGAGCTAGGAATAATTGTTAGTCCAGCTTTTAAAGCTCCAATGTATGTAAAATAAGCTTCGATTGAACGGGGAACCATCACTAGTATAACGTCACTTTTTTTAAGACCACGATTTGTTAAAACATTTGCTACTTTATTTGCTTGTTTCATTAATTCTCTATACGTTATTTTCGTAATTTCTCCATTTTCATGATGAACCATTAACGCTAATTTTCCTTCTTTACTAGCAAATCGTTCAATTTCATCTACGATGTTGTAATCTTCAGGAGCTAATAAATCTTCTCTTTTCATTACTCATTCCCCCAAATTAAATATATTTTTGAATTTTATATATGTTAGTGCTTAAGAAAATAGACATATACAAAAGAAGTAAAAAAGTCCTTTAAGCATTTTCTATAACCTCATTATATACCAAGGTTTTAGTAGTAGGTACTATTTTTTATTTTATTCACTAAAATAAGTAATTTTACTTAGAGTAAGAACTTGAAAAACACAAAAAATAAGAGCTAGTAGCATAAGCTACTAGCCCTTGCAAGTCTTATTGACCTTGAGTACCACGTAATTGTGATTCAGCCATTTGCACTAGGCGTTTAGTGATTTCTCCTCCAACTGATCCGTTAGCACGAGAAGACGCATCTGGTCCGAGTTGAACACCAAACTCTTGTGCGATTTCATACTTCATTTGGTCTAATGCTTGGTTAGCACCAGGCACTAATAATTTGTTGCTGTTACCGTTGTTGTTTGAAGCCATCTCTGTCTCACCTCCTTGTGCATTTAGAATGTGCCGGATTCGTTTTTTCATACACAAAAGATGAGAGAAATTTTTTTGTTCTTTTTATTTCAAATTAAATTATCGTTTACAGTAAACCATCGAATTTATCTTCTTTCGGCTTCACCATTGGGAAGATATATAATTCACGGTTTTGTACTGCTTTGTCTATTAATTCATCAAAGTCAGTAAAGCTTTCGTAGTAGTTAACCTTTTCAACTTTCGGCTTTGTTTTAGGACTTGCAGGAGTAAAAATTGTACAACAATCTTCAAACGGTTGAATCGATGTTTCGTATGTTCCAATCTTTTCTGCTATATCAATGATTTCTAATTTGTCGTATCCGATTAGTGGTCTAAGAATAGGTGTAGATGTCACATCATTAATTGCCGTTAAACTTTCTAATGTCTGACTTGCAACTTGGCCTAAACTTTCACCAGTTACTATGCCTAATCCATTAATTTCTTCACGTACTTTATCAGCGATTTTCATCATCATTCTTCTTGTAGTGGTCATAATTGTATTTTCAGGTACTCGATTTTTAATAAGGACTTGTATATCCGTAAATGGAATGACGTGTAATCGAATTTTATATCCAAATTTAGACAATTCGTTTGCGAGAACCTTTACTTTTTCTAATGAATTTTGACTAGTATAAGGTGGACTGAAAAAGTGAATTGCTTCTAAGCGAACTCCTCTTTTTAACATCATGTAGCCAGCCACAGGACTATCAATTCCACCGGATAACATTAAAAGTGATTTACCGTTTGAACCGACTGGCATACCACCAGCACCTTGAATAATTTGCGCCATCATATAAATGGCATCCTTACGTACTTCAATACGAAGCTCAACGTCTGGTTTTTTTACCTGAACGGTAAGATTTCCATAATGACTTAAAACTGCTCCGCCAATTTCTCTTTGAAGTTCATGTGTTTCATATGGAAACGATTTATCGGAACGTCTTACTTCAACTTTAAATGTTAGGTTTTGATCCTTAAAATCCTTCATTATTTCAATTGCTAACAATTTTATCGCGTCTAAATTTTTATCACAAACTGCAACTGGACTAAAAGATTGAATACCAAAAACTTTCGGTAATTTCTCCATCAAAATGTTCATTTGATCATTACTTTCAATTTGAATATGCATTCTATCTCGTTCAGTAACGATATTAAGTGGCGATATTTCTTTAAACGTATTTCGAATATTGTCTCTCAGACGGTTAATAAATTCCTTTTTATTTCTTCCTTTTGTAGACAATTCACCATATCTTATTAATACTTCTTTCCATTCCATTATAGATTAACTCCTTTTAGTTCTTTCATCACATAAGTAAATTCTGTTTTAAATCTTTCAATTTCTTCATCTGTATTAAATGCACCAAAGCTTAAACGAATAACGCCATTTTTATATTTAGGATCTACATTGAGTGCAGTTACAACATGGCTCGTTTTCTTTTGTTTTGAAGAACATGCACTTGAAGTTGATACAATGATTCCACGATCTTGCAATGCATTTATTAATATTTCACCTTTAAGATCTTTCACACTAAATGACACAATATGCCCTACACCAGAATTAGTAGATAAAATATGAATAAGGTCTCCAAATTTAGATAAGAATTGAATTAGGCCTTTGTGCCAATTACGATATCTTACTTTTGCTGCATTTAAATTTTCTATTGCAATTCTTGCAGCTTTGGCAAGAGCAACAGCTTGCGGAACAGCTACTGTTCCACTTCGAATTCCAAACTCTTGTCCACCACCAAGTATTAATGGGTTAATATTCATTTTTTGACGGAACACAATAATGCCTGTTCCTTTCAAAGCATGGATTTTATGGCCAGAAATCGTAATAATATCCGGACCATTATCACCATTAAAATGAATTGGCAATTTTCCGAAGCTTTGTACTGCATCGACATGAAAAGTTGCACGACTATTAGCATGTATAATCTGTGCTGCTTCTTCAATTGGTTGTATTGAACCTATTTCATTATTTACGTGCATCATACTCACAAGCACAGTGTCTTTTCTAATTTTTGCCTTTAATTCTTCTAATGAGATAACCCCAGAATTATCGACATGTAAATATTCAACTTCAAATCCTTCTTTTTCAAGAGATTTATATGCTTCTAATACCGATGCATGTTCAATGTCGGTTGTAAGAATATGCTTCCCTTTATGAGTATTTGCTTTTGAGATTCCAAATATCGCAAGGTTATTTGATTCTGTTCCACCTGCTGTAAAAATCACGCATCTTTCATCTGTATGAAAAATTTGTGCAATTTGATTTCTTGCTCGATCTAATAATATATTCGCATCCGTACCTGCTTCATGGATTGATGCAGGATTAGCGTAAAATTGTTCATTTACCGTAACAAAAGTGTCTAACACTTCTTTATATGGTTTTGTTGTTGCACTATTGTCAAAATATATCATATTAACCAACCTTTTTTATAGAGATTTAGAGAAAAGATCCATTTTAACCTAATTGTAATACGAATGGATGGTGCCCGCACCCAAATTTCCATCCTACTGAATCTTCCATAATAAAGAGGACGTCTAAAAACCATTAGAGACGTCCTTTGAATATAACCAGATTAGTAATAAATTGAAATTTTCCAGTAGACTATAACGAATTCAATTACTTATTATACATGAAAAAATGCATAGGGCTGTCTAGAAATATTTTCTAGACAGCCCTTTTCGCAAAAAGTATAGCGAGTAGTGAGCTTAGATCGTTAAGATTTAGAATACAATTCTTCTTGTACAAGTTCTTCAATTCGCTTAATAGAACCAGGCTCTGCAAGTTCTACGGCAGCTACTGCATCTTCTAATGCTTTCATGTATCGGAATTGATGGAATGCTTCTTCAGCCTCTAATAATTTTTGATTTACAGTATAATTTATCGCACGATAACGATTACCGTATTGAATAATACGTTCAATTAACATGACATTTTCAATCATTTCCTTAGCACGGTCATTAACTTCTTGTACACATTGGTTTGCATTCTGTAAATTGTTATTTACTAAATTCATATTCAATGGAACTTCTTGTAGACTTTGGATAACGATAAAGATCTTCTCTTCCGCTTCTTCTAATCTAGCTTCCATTTCTTCGGGAATACCCGGTATATTCGCTTTGTTTAATAAGCGATCAGTATTTTGAAGAAGTCGTTTTAATGAATTTAGTTGGTTTCGAGCTTTATTTTCATCAATTCGTAAACTTTTGAGTCGATTCGATAATTCTTCCTGTTGTGCTTTAATATTTTCAATTTCTTTACTTATTTCGATTAATTCTTGTTGTAAGCTAGTATAAGCAGACTGTTCTGCTTTCACCCTATTGCTTAAGACTTCATATCGTTTTTGTATCAGTTCAAGTTGCTTCAATCCAATTCTTGGTATTTCAGCTTCTTTTTCAGATAAACGGTAGCTACTTTGAACATATTCAGCTTCTTCACTAACTTCTTTCGTAACACGCATTACTTCTGAAAGTGTAGAATACATATTCTCACAGTTTTTATCCACAAAGTTTTTTGCAATTACCTCTTTTTCAAGTAAATCGTAATAATTGTCGATTTCATCATTGATTTCTTGAATACGAGTTGCAACTGTTGAGACATTTAAATTAATCACTTCTTCATTTAACTGTTTCAATTCCATTTCAAGCCTATCAAGTGATTCATTTAATTCTAAATGATTTAGGTAGTAAGATTGCTCTTCCATTTCACGTTGACCATTTCTTAAGTCTGAAATAGCATTGGGAATTTTTGTATGTATTTCCGTAATAACACTTGGAATTTCATTTATGAAATAATCTAATCTTTCTGCATCTGCATTTAACGCAAGTACAATCTCTCTTGCTTGTAAGTAATTTCCTTCTCGTGTTAGCTCATCATATCCTTCAAATCTAACTGGAATATCTTCAAGAATTTTTTCTAAGCTTGATAAAGCTTGTCCAAACGAATATTGATGTGCTAGCAAAGTTTTACGTGCAGAGCGATAGTATTCTTTTAGTTGTTCCATTTCGATACGATTTTTTTCTTCACTACCTACCAGTTCTTCTAACTCAGTAATAATCTGATTTTTAGTTTTTTCACAATTCAATAAATATTCTTCGAGTTCTTTTTCTATTTTCGATGCTTTTTTAAAATTAAATCGGTCGATGTAATCCTCAGCATCAAAGAGCATTGAATCCATTTTAATAACATGTACGTCTACGACTTCTGTCCACTGATCACGCCAAGTCTCAAATAATTTCTCCGTCTCACCATTCATATTAAGTGTCTTTATTTTTGTGAGTTCCTCAAAGATTGGATAATGTTGAACTTGTAATTTTTCTTTTTCTAATCGCTGTATAACGACATTATGTTTACGTCTCATGACGAGTCCGATAATTAATAATGTTATTAGTACGATGACAATAAAGATGATATACTTCATCGTAAGCCCCCTATTCAATCACTCAATCGGCTAGTTTGTATCTATAATATATCACGTTTTTCGTAATTTGTTGAATAAATTAATAGAAATATATGGAGGAATAAGTTTCTTTTTGTAAAGGAGGAGTTTTATTTGAAAAGAGATGGACATATTCATACACCTTTTTGTCCCCATGGTACAGCAGATCCCTTTGAGGAATATATTGAAAAAGCGATTGAATGCGGCTTCACTGAGATTTCTTTCACAGAACACGCACCATTACCAACAAACTTTAATGACCCGACACCTGATAAAGATAGTGGTATGGATCCAATGTTACTCAAACCATATTTTGAAAAGTTAGATAAACTAAAATCCACATATGAAAACAAAATAAAAATTAACATCGGATTAGAAATTGATTATATAATTGGTTTTGAAACAGAGACAAGAGCTTTTCTAGATATTGTTGGTCCTTTATTAGATGATGCAATCTTATCTGTTCACTTCTTAAAATGGGAAAATGAATATTGTTGTATTGATTTTTCTGAAGAAGTATTTTTTGATTTTGCTAAAAAAGTAGGAAGTGTCGGAGAAGTTTATAATTTATACTACGAAGCAGTAACGAGCTCGATTAATGCAAATCTGGGAAGGTATAAACCCAGAAGGATTGGGCATCCAACACTCGTTCATAAGTTCCAATTAGCACATAACGAAGAAATAGATGATACAAACAAAATAATAGAATTACTTGATCATATGAAAACGAATGGATACGAACTTGATTTAAATAGTGCAGGTTTAAGTAAAAAGAATTGTCAAGAACCATATCCACCGTTATCTATGATAGAATATGCTAGAAAAATTGAATTACCTATGGTGTTTGGTTCAGACGCACATAGCGTTAAAGATTTACACCAACATTTTGAAACAATCATAAAAAGTTAAGGAGCATTTTAATGTTTAATAAATTAAATTATTCTGGATCAGTAAAAGAACAGTACGAACTATTAGCAAAACAGTTAAACGCACTTTTAGAAGGTGAGAAAGATGTAATAGCGAACTTGAGCAATGCCTCTTCATTATTAAATCAATTTCTAGACGAAATTAATTGGGTCGGTTTCTATTTAATGAAAGAAGGAGAACTTGTATTAGGACCTTTCCAGGGGCTTCCAGCATGTGTAAGAATACCAGTAGGAAAAGGTGTGTGCGGAACTGCCGTTATGAAAAAGGAAACGATTGTTGTTGAAGATGTGCATGCATTCCCAGGTCATATCGCTTGCGATGCAGCATCTAACTCTGAAATTGTAATCCCTCTAATTAAAAACGAAATCGTTATAGGTGTGTTAGATATTGATAGCCCTATTAAAAATCGATTTTCTGAGGATGACCGTATAGGGTTAGAGAAGTATGTAGAGGTATTAATTCAACATATATAATCAAAAAATAAAGGGCTGATTTGATAAGATTACCTTATCAAATCAGCCCTTGTCTAATGCATTTTTTCTAATGTGCCATCTTGTACACAAAATTTGTTTTTGCCATTGTTTTTTGCATGGTAAAGTGCCGTATCTGCTTGTAAGAAAATCGTTTGAAAATCTGGTCGATTGTCATTATGCCAAACTGTTAGTCCGGCAGAAATCGTTACAGTCGGATTTGTTACTCGAGGTATAGACTTTACAATTTTTTCAGTAATACTTATTGCTTCATCATTTAAAATGTTTGGAATATAAACAGACATTTCCTCCCCACCCCAGCGAGCACTAATGCCTCTTTCACCAATAACATTATTTAATAGTTGCCCTATTTGAATAAGTACTTCGTCACCAACTTGATGTCCATAGGTATCATTTATGCGTTTAAAATAATCGATATCAATTAGTAAAAACATACCGGAATCATCATATAGTAATGAATTTTCCACATAATTATCTAAGTAACTTCTAGCATATAACTTCGTTAAATGATCGTGATCAACCATTTCTTGTAGTTGATTTCGAAGCATAGAGTTAGCTATTGCTAAAGAAGAGTGATGAATCAACGATTGCATGAGTTTATAACTATCAAATGAGAAAAAGTATGCATCACGATGTAATACAATACTAAATCCATAGATTCGCCTTTCAACAATCATTGGAATAGCCATAATCGACTTGTAAGGTACTTCTTTCGAAATTAAACGATTAAAATCCGCT
The DNA here is from genome assembly GCA_031178355.1 of Ureibacillus sp. GTDB lineage: Bacteria > Bacillota > Bacilli > Bacillales_A > Planococcaceae > Ureibacillus. Next base: position 41,633 of record JAPSJC010000003.1, on the reverse strand, counting down.
ATAAACATCGGTTCTTGTGATTTATTGAAGTGTTTTGTTACATATTGGATATAATCTTTGCCCTCAGATGTATAAAAGAAATCGGTACAAGCATTCGATTTTTTAATAAATTCATTGTCAACGAAACAGAAACAAAGTTCCATCGGTTGTAAAGATTTAACCAATTGTTTTCGTAAGAACATTAACATTTCATTCATATCCATATTCATATTTAAGCGATGGGATGTTTCATTTATTAGCTGTAAATCACTTATTAATCGATGGGATTGATGATGTAATTTTGCATTTTCAAGTGCATTTCCAGATGCATGAGCAAGCATGCGTATAAAGTTTTCTTGTTTCTGTGAAAAAACATAAGTTGTAGGTGCACTAACTTGCAATATGCCATAGATTGCTTGGCGTCCTTTAATAGGCGCATTTAATAAACTGCAATTTAAATCAGTTGCCTGTTCCGTTGTAATATTACCAGAAACAAATGCTTCTATAGCTGATGGTCTTTCCGATAGATAATCGAATTGCTTGATATTTATTGTTGTTTGACGATCTTGGTCATTTGACAAGATTAAATCCACTTGGAAATTTGGGAAATTCTCTTGTATTGTATTTAATACATTTTCCAATATAACATTAATATCCATTGTTGAATGGAATAGTTCAGTCATATTATATAATTTACGGTAATGAGTTTCATTAGCATGAATTTCTACCGTTTTTCTTAGTGTTGTTAAAATATTTGCTAAATAACTTATTGTATTCTCGAAATATTCAGATTTAATAAATTCGTTCCATTTCTTACTTTCTTTAATTAATAGTATACTCTTTTGTTCCAATTCTTCTAATAAAATCATATGAGTCATTTCTTTGAATTCATTTTTCTCCCGTAAAAAATACGGTAGAGTTTCGATTTTTTGATTTAAGAAGTAATTTTCAATGGGAATTCCACTTAATTGCAATTCTATTAAAGCATTAGGATTAGGTGATATAAATTTATGATCTTCTTCAAGGAGAAAATAACTATATTCAATATCAAAATGTTTATTTAAACAATGTTGAATTAGTTCAAAATAACTATGATTCATAGAAAGTTCATCTAAAGATTTTACACAAATAGCAAGTAAATCCGATTTAAAGTCAATAATGGATTGTTGATGCACTTTCATAAAAATCACCTTTTCTAATCATAAGTAGAGCAATAAATTGTAATAATTTTACTAATATTTAAGTATACACGCTTCAAGTCTAATTGACTATCTATTTTGGAAACTTCATTTTATTAATATTAATCTATGACTATTATGACTATATTATATCATATAGTAGTACATTTTATATAATTGAAGCGCTAAAAAACAATGTATTAAAGTACATTATTTCTTGACGAAATGTGAATAAAATTATACAATATTCTTTGTGTAAAATGAATGCAGCAGTTGTATAAGCTAGTTTGTATTTTATTCCTCTAATCTATATTAGACGGTGTATTGTGTAACCCTTACCGGCTGCAAGGGCGAAGATACATGAATATAAAATAGTTATTAGTATTGGGTACAACTGGTTTTCTTTGAACACAAAAAAACCAAATGTAAAAAGGAGGAGACTATTATGTCTCGTTATACAGGTCCATCTTGGAAAGTGTCTCGTCGCCTAGGTATTTCTTTAAGCGGCACAGGTAAAGAATTAGAAAAACGCCCTTATGCACCAGGTCAACACGGTCCAAACCAACGTAAAAAATTATCTGAATATGGTTTACAATTACAAGAAAAACAAAAACTTCGTCATATGTATGGTATGAACGAACGTCAATTCAAAAACCTATTCACTAAAGCTGTTAAAATGAAAGGTGTTGCTGGTGAAAACTTCATGATCCTTCTTGAAACTCGCCTTGACAACCTTGTTTACCGTTTAGGTTTAGCTCGCACTCGTCGTGGAGCTCGTCAATTAGTTAACCACGGTCACATCTTAGTTGATGGAAAACGCGTTGACATCCCTTCATTTAGTGTAAAACCAGGTCAAACGATTTCTCTTCGTGAAAAATCTCAAAACCTTGCTACAGTAGTAGAAGCTATCGAAGTGAACAACTTTGTTCCAGAATACTTATCATTCGATGCTGACAAAAAAGAAGGTACTTTCGTACGTCTTCCTGAACGTTCAGAATTATCAGCTGAAATTAACGAATCATTAATCGTAGAGTTCTACTCTCGTTAATAATTACACTTTGCATAGTGTAATGTTAATAGCCTTAGAAACCTTGTTAAATCAAGGTTCTAGGGCTTTTTTTATTTTATTTATCAACTCAGAGTAAATGCGTAAATTCGTGCTATATTGTGGATGAACAACAAATAATATAAACATAAATTAACTGCTGAACCATGTGTCCCTAGTATCTTGGAATACATGTAATCCCTTTGTATTCACATTAATTTTTATAAAGATTTTAGTTGTACTATCTAAATCTAAACTAACATAAAATTATTATGATATTTAAAGTACAGTAGAAAGTAGATGAGATATGGTCTCTAAATACAAATGGTCTTATACAACACAGTTAAACTTTATGGCTATCGTTGATGCCATTCTCCCTACTAGTTTAATAAGATGTAATTCAAATTTGCAATTCCAATATGGTGGAAACGATTTATCGCTTTGGAAGTATCTCCTAATTTCGTTTGACAATTTTACAATTCCTTTATCCGAACAAACATCACAGCTACTCGATATTTCTGCCTATTATACAATTCCTACCCCCTATACTTACAACGGTTTTTTCTCTACCTTATCAAGAGATGCTCGACTAAAAACTTTAACAGCATTAGAGAATCTTCAGGTACCACTTGATTTGCTTCCTATTCCGTACCAAAACAATCCTTCATTGATAAAAAACATCGTTGATTCATTCTACCTACTTACTTCTTTCGGATATTACTCTGAATGGAGTGGCTATCTTTATACAAGAGGTTACTCTCCAAGTTATAGAAAACTTACGTGCTTCCCTTTAGGATGGGTATACGCCGGTTATCCAGGTCCTTCTTATGGATACCGCGATTTCCGGGGCTTTCTATTAAAAATGGAACACTTACACAAGGAGAGAAATCATTGAAAAATTATCAAGTAATTATAATCGGTGCAGGTGGTGGTGGTGCAGTCGTTGCAAAAGAACTTGGTGAATTAGGATTAAAAGTCCTCTTGCTTGAAGCTGGACCGTGGTATGGAAATCGAAAGTGGCCATTCCCTAATACTGAAAAGGGCGCAATTTCAAGTGGTGAGTTACAAGATTTAGATATTCATTTGTTTAAGCAAACTTATAATAAGATGGAAAATGAAATGAACGATTTAATTGTAGGGAAGCTTCGTTGGGGACCTGCAAACCGAGATCGTCCTTTATGGAATCGCGTATACGAAAAACGGGGCTTTACATGGCAAAATTCAGGAGTTGGCGGTTCTACCCAGCATTATTTAGGTAATTCACCTAGAGCGTATCCTATCTCCATTGATAATCAGTGGCCAATTTCTTACCGCGACCTTATTCCTTTTTACGAGAAGGCCGAGGCTGAATTACCAGTGGAGTTCGCTCCTACTACAACAAAGGAAGAATTATATTATTTTGGCGCTAAGAAGGCTGGGTGGGGTCTTTTGTCTAGTTTAAATATTACTAGTGCAGGATTTCGACCTCAACCAAATGCAATACTACCACCAAATTCACAGCTCACTAATAGGGCATATTCCGAATATGAATTATCTTGGATGGAAGGTTGTACACTCGCCGGCCATTGTATAAACGGCTGTCCCCATGGACCATCTGTTGATAAAATAGCTAAACGCTCTACAAATGTAAGTTATACTCCTTTAGCATTAGCTACAGGAAATGTAGAAATAATGCCAAATACTTTTACATATCAGATTATAACTGAAAATCATGCTAAAGAAGGTATTAGAGCAATTGGAGTGAAGGTAAGAAATACTTGGACAGGTGAAAATCAAGAATTGTTTGCAGATTGTATTGTAATGGCAGCAGGAGCGATTGAAACACCACGCCTCTGGCTCAATTCACTGTTACCAAAGAATGAATGGGTTGGAAGAGGATTAACGAATCATAATATGGATATGGTTACAGGGATTTTCAACTCAATAGACTTAAATTCTATAGTAGGTAGTCATTCTGTTCGACCAAATGTTGGCCATACTTCAGGTGCTAGATTTGATTATCCGGGACTTGGGTCAATTTTAGTAATGGGTATTAGTCCAGGTTTAACCTCCTCTTTCTCTTATGCTTTAAGTACTGTAAACGCTTCTACTTCAGGAAACGATAACTATACGAAAGGTCGAATGGTCGGTAAAGAACTAATGGAATTAATGGCCAATTATCAAAATACATTAAACATGTTAATCGTAACTGATGATGAAGTAGTCAATAGTAACTATGTTTCGATAACTCCTACAGTTTCAGATGAACATGGCCCTGTCCCATTTATTAATTATGTACCAACATCTAATTCTTTACGAAAAAAGAAGGAACTAACGAAAGTCGCTATCGATATACTACGGGCTGCAGGTGCAAAAAAAGTTGTTCATGCAGCATGGCCAGATGGCATGATGATCCATATTATGAGTACAATGCGAATGGGATATGTCGTAGACTATAACAGCGAAGCATTACAGGTAAAGAGATTATTCATATCTGATAACAGTATTCTAAGTAATGGTTTGGGAGGTGCAAATCCTACACTAACAACTCAAGCATTGGCCATCCGTACAGCAAGTATTATATATCGTAACTACTTTTGAACCTCTTATAACCAAGAGGTTCTTTTAATTTTTTTATTGTAATACCGGACAACTAGTAACAATTTACCGTTATAGAGTACCTTTTTTATGTGAACTATTGTCTGGATCTTACTTGTTCTATTAAAATATTGAAATAAGTTCTTTCGTATAAGGATGACGTTCATCGGCAAATAGATGTTTGCTGTCAAACTGATCAACTAGTTTGCCCTCTCTCATGACAAGAATGCGTTGGCACATTTGGCTAACTGCGGCAAGATCGTGTGAGATAAACAAATAGGATAGACTTAACGTTTTACGAAGCTCCGTTAATAATGTAAGCACAGCCTTTTGTGAAATAACGTCCAGGCTTGCGGTTGGCTCATCTAAAACAATAAGTTCAGGTTCAATACTAATAGCACGTGCAATTGTTACACGTTGTCGCTGTCCACCACTTAACTCATGTGGGTATTTATTAGCCAAATCGTATGGTAATTCAACAGCTTCCATTAGTTGTTTTACAAAAGCATCCTTGGATGTGAAGGTAAAATGGCTAAGTTTTAGTTCCTTGTGATACTGCTCATAAGGGTCAATCAGTGAATCCTTTATTCTCAGTTTTGGGTTTAAGGCAGCCGTAGGATTTTGAAAAACAATCTGCATCTTTTTTCGATAAGGATGTAAATGACGTCCATCAAGGTGTTCAATTGCTTCATTTTCAAAACTGATTGAACCGCTGTCAATCGGTTCAATCCTCATTAAACAACGAGCTAATGTACTTTTACCACAACCACTCTCTCCAACTAGACCGAGACACTCTCCCTTATTCAATTCAAATGAGAGATGATCAACAGCTAATTTTCCCCCGTAATAGGATTTGGTTAGCTCTTTAATTGTAAGTAGGTTCATCCGTTTCCGTCCTCCTGTAAACCCGATGGTAAACCTTGACCAAGTATAGGAGCAGCTTGTATTAACTGTTTAGTATATTCATGCCTTGGATGGTCGAGTATTCGGTGTTTCCCACCTGATTCAATAATTGCTCCCTCTTTCATTACAGCTAAACGGGTAGCATATTTTCTCACATGTCGCCAATCATGCGTGATAAATAGAATTGTACAACCCGTTTCCTGTTGCCTTTTTGCAAGCAACTCCAAAATACGATGCCCTGATACACTATCAAGTGCGGTCGTTATTTCATCTGCAATTAGTAAGTCAGGGGACAGCAAAAGTGACATAGCAATTGAAACCCGCTGAAGTTGTCCTCCACTTAACTGAAAAGGATAACTATTGTACAAAGTCTCATCTAACCCTACTGAATTAAGTGCATCAATTGATTTAATCCTTCTTATTTTCCCGTCCCGAATACCGTGTGCTTTTTGATATTCATCAAGATGCTGTCCTATTGTTCTAAATGGTGTAAAAGAACCTTGATAATCTTGAAAAATATAAGACATTTTTCGACCACGAATTGTTCGTATTTGCTTTGTTGATAACGAAAGCAAATCTTCCCCTTTAAAATTTATTTTCCCATTAACCTTTAAATTAGGAGAAAGCATTTGTCCAATTGCCAGTGATAACAAGCTTTTACCGCTTCCGCTCTGCCCCACCAAGGCAAACCACTCCCCTTCACCAATAGAGAGCGACACGTTGTCAACAATTGTTTTTTCTCTACTGCTTATTGAAACTTGCTCAAACGACAAAATCACTACTGCACCTCTTTCTTCACATCAAAGTGATCACGTAAATAATCGCCTACCATATTCGTTAGCAACACAACTACTACGATTGCTAACCCTGGAAATATCATTAATTCAGGTCTCGATTGAAAGTATGGACGCGAGTCATTTAACATTGCTCCCCATTCAGGTGTAGGCGGCTGAACACCTAAACCTATGTATGAAAAAGCAGAGATGAGTAAAATAATTTTCCCCATATCAAGACTCGCAAGTACTAGAACATGCCCTACGATGTGAGGTAATAAATGCTTTCGAATAATTTTTATTGGAGAAAGTCCATTGGTACGGGCAATAAGTACATACTCTTTTTGAGATTCAGTTAACATCGTACTGCGTACAAGACGGGCATAACTCACCCACTTAATCAGTATGATTGCGAATACTAAATTTCCAATTCCTGGTCCAAGTAAGCCACTTAAAACAATTGCTACAATTGTATCAGGAAATGCTAAAAATCCATCAGCAATACGCATAAACACTCGATCAACCAAACCACGTTTATATCCTGAAATGAGTCCGATGGGGACCCCAATAATAAGAGCTACAATAAGTGCTAGCAGACTATAGCCAATTGTCTGTTGAGCACCTAACAACAGCCTAGTCAGTACATCCCGGCCGAGTTGATCTGTACCAAGCGGATGCAGGAGGCTACTGCCCTGAAGACGCTCATCGAGGTTTGTTAAATTTGGATCATGTTGTAAATAGGAAAAAGTATATATCGCAACTACAAAGAGCAAAATCAAAAATATAAAAGCCACTATTCCCTGCCAACTGTACTTTTTCATCTTGGGTATACGTAAAGATCCATTCATCGGTTGGTCCCCCTTTCTTTTAGTTTCATTTCGGGATTTAAATACCTATAGGACAGGTCCACACATGTATTAACTACAAAAACAATAATTGCCATAATTAAAATATATCCTTGTATGAGTGGGTAATCGCGTTGACGAATGGCATCAACGACAAGTTTTCCTATTCCTGGATAAGCAAACAATACTTCAATTACTACAACACCGCCAATTAAGCTTCCTAAGCTAACGCCAAAAACGGTAATAACAGGAGGAAGACTGTGTCGAAATGCATGCATAAAAAAAATACGCATTTCTGACAACCCACGCGCTTTGGCTGCACGAATAAATTCCTGACTTAGCGAATCAAGAAGACTAGAACGGAGCAAACGCACATATACGCTTGAAATGGCCAGACCAAGTGTCAATGAAGGTAAAATTAAAGAAACAAATCCATCTCTCCCCATGGTCGGAAGCCAGTTAATATGGACCGCGAATAGTTCAATAAGGATAAGGCCAAGCCAAAAACTTGGGATGGCCGCACCAAGAACCGATAGAGTTCTACTTAACTGATCAATCCAACTATTTCTGTAAAGGGCCGATAACGATCCTAATGGAATCGACACAAACAGCATTACACTCAATGCACCAATGGCTAATTCCATAGTGGCAGGCAATCCAGTGAGAATCATATCCATTACCGGTTGCCCTGTTACATAAGACACCCCGAAATCTAGCTGTATGAACTTTAAGAGCCAAAGTCCATATTGAATGAGTAATGGTTTGTTGAATCCCATTTCCTCTCTTAATTCCTCAACTTGCTCCTGATTAACAGATAGTTCGTCAACATTTAAAATGGTCAAAACAGGATCGCCAGGGGCAAGTCGAACAACTAAAAAGCTAATAAATGTAATAAACAACATAAAAATTAACATTTCAATAAATTTACTAATAAGAATCCGTACCATCTACTTCACGTCCAATAAGTTTGTAATCATGTAATATTCACTTCGAGCTGTCACCCAATTCTCAACTTTTTTTTCGTTATAAGCAACAATAGTTGAAGGATGTAAAACAAATGTATTTATTACATTGTTATGTACATAATCTGCTGCTTGTTCAGCAAGTACAGCTCTCTCTTCTTGACTAACAGTTTGATTCAGTTTGTCAATAATTGCAGTCAGTTCAGGCTCATGAGCACCACTGAAGTTAAGAGCACCAGTTGGATGATAAGTTGCATTTAAATAATATCCAGCATCTCCTCGCGGAGCTGTTAAATTGCTATATGTTGCCAAATCCCAATCGCGATTTGACGCCATGTATTCCTCAGGAGTATCAATTTGCCGAATTTCTACATCAATTCCAATTTGTTTAGCATCCGATTGAAAAACTTGAGCAATTAATGGTAAATCTGCTCTAGCACTATAAGTTAAAAGAGTAAATTTAAGTTGTTCCCCATCTTTTTGCATTTTTCCATTTTTTAACGAGTAACCCGCTTCCTCTAAGTACTTAATCGCTATATCTGCTCCCGTCTTACTTGGTTCATAAGATGGTGCAAAAGGCAATGATGGTAAAAATGGACTAACAGCTGGTTCGCCATAACCTAACAGAATATTATCCACAATTTTCTGGCGGTCAATCAATGCATCTACCGCACGGCGAACATGAATGTCCTGTAAACTTTCCCGCTCCATATTCATGGTCATTTGATGAACACGGAAGGTCGCCGTAGATTCCACTTTAATACCTTCAAGTTCTTGTAATGATGTCAAACTCTCTACCTCTGGACGATAAACAATATCAACTTGCCCAGATTTTAGAGCAAGCGATCGGGCATTTGCATCCTCATTAAAAGAGAATGTCACTGAATCAAGGTTCGAAGCACCGTCCCAATAATCATCATAACGCTTAAGCTCAAGTTTGCTTCCTGGTGAAAATTTCTTCAATACAAACGGACCTGTACCTACAGGTTTATTGATAATATCTTCTTCTGTCACATCAATTATAGAAACATTTGGATTTACTAACTCAGAAATAAACTCTGGAAAAGGTTCCTTATTGGTAATATGTAATGTATACCCATCTGCTTCAATCTTTTCTATTTTCAGAGCGTTTTGAATAGCAACACTTTCTTGTAGTGCTCGTTCAAGAGAAGCTTTCACCATTTCTGCATCCATTATTTTACCGTTTTGGAATGTAACATCTTCTCGAAGCTTAATCGTCCAATGTTGACCATCCTCTCCTTCCCAACTTTCAGCAAGCCATGGTTCAACAGTTAAGTTTTCTTCATCTAATCTCACTAATGTTTCTGTTATACCTGCTCGTAACGGAACATAACTCGAATCAACATGAGGATCCAATGAATTTGTTGAAAAATTATAAAGGAAGTTAATATGCTTTTGTTCTGATAGTTCTTTAGTATTGCTTTCTGAAGGGTTAGCACAAGCATTTAATACGGAAATAAAGACCAATAATACACCAATTTTAAGGAAGTGCCTTCCTTTGTATAAGTAATTCTTATCCATAATTGTCAATTTAAGCCTAGATTTCCTTTTAGTTAATTTCATAGTGATACCCATCTCCCTGTTTTAAAATCGTAACCATTACGATTTATACTGTATCGTAATGATTACGATTTAGCAAGTAAAAATTACCTTACCCTTTATTGAAAAAACATTTTTCACTACTCGTAAAAAAAAACGTCAATTCCTGAAAAAGGAATTAACGTTTTATAAATGATATTAATGATAAACCTATATTTCTCTTTTCTTAAAGGCTTTATGATACTTTTATATTAATTCAAGTATTGTACTACTTTTTCTACGACTTCCTCACCTGCAGCAACCCATTTGTTCCTATGTTGAATCTCTGCATCCTTATCAATAGGTGTTTGGAACTGACTAATCCCAGTCGAATCGAGCAATGAACTTCCATCATGTTCTAAGCCAAGATGAACTACATGTTTGATCACATAAGGTTTTAAAAATTTTACATATGCATTGTCAGAATCAAGCATTCCAGTAGTTACTTTGAATGGTAATCTTAAATAGATGGTTTCACCTTCCTCTTTAGTAAGAACCGCGTCAAAAAATCCTCGATCATACTCCCAGTAACTTCCTAGAGTGAATCCATGATGTTTAAGATTTTCACGTAAAAAGCCAAATTGTGCATGTTTACCTTCAAGTTCAGTTTGTAGTGTTAACATACGCTATATTCTCCTTCATTATTATGTTTCTCCATTAGGATAGACAATAAATAAGCATGAACATACTTATTTAGGTTATTTATTAAAAATTTTATATAGAAAAATACAATTCCCTTTTATCTGTTAGCTATTATCAAACTATTAAAAAAAGGCCGAAAAATTCGGCCTACTCTTCTTCATCTATATTCTCTATTTCATCTAGCTTTTCAACCTTTAAAAAATTAATTTGGTGATCTTCTTTATCATAAATTGTAAATATATAACCATTGTATTCAATACTTGTGATTTCTTCTAAATCTACATCTTGGTTATAATACCAACCACCAATTGTATCGATTTCTGGTGTTTCAAAGCTTATTTTTAATAAATCCTCGACGTCATCAAGTAATACACTAGAATGTAAAATATAGATTCCTTCTGCTTCAATTCTTATATCAGCGATTTCATCATCATCGAATTCATCTTGTATTTCTCCAACAATTTCTTCTATAATATCCTCAATTGTCACAAGACCCGATGTCCCACCGTATTCATCGATTAAAATAGCAATTGGTGTTCGATCTTTTTGCATTCTAACTAATAAGGTGTTAATAGGTGTTGAATCGATTACTTTTATTATTGGGTTAATAAAGTCCTCGATTTTAAATGTTTCTGGCCTAATGCGTTTACTCATTCCTTGAGTTAAAAAATCCTTAATATTAATAAAACCAATAATATTATCACGATCACCATCAAATATTGGATATCTTGTATAGCGTTCTTCAGATACAGTAGTTAATATTTCCTCAAATGAGACACTTTTATCAAAACCAACCATTCGTGTTCTCGATACCATGATTTCCCTTGCGATTCTTTCATCAAACTCGAAGACGTTATTTACGTAATTCAATTCGTTCTGATTGATTTCTCCACTTTTATAACTTTCAGTTAGTAATAATCGCAGTTCTTCTTCTGTATGGGATAGCTCATGCTCATTTGCTGGTTTCATACCAAAAAGTCCGATTAGAATTCGTGCGGAACCATTTAAAAACCAGATGAATGGGAAAAGTATTTTGTAAAATATCATAATTGGCTTTGAGAACAATAATGTTATTTCCTCTGCTTTTTGAATCGCAACAGATTTTGGTGCTAATTCACCAACTACTACATGGAAAAATGTAGCCAATGCAAATGCACCTGCAATTGTAAAATAGTGTACATAATCCGGGCCAATACCTACTGCTTCAAATAACGGGTGTAAAATAAATTCAAAGGTTGATTCACCAACCATACCGATTCCTAATGCGGTTACAGTTATACCTAACTGACATGCAGATAGATACTCATCAAGATGTGATATAACATGCTTTGCAGCTAATGCACCTTTATGCCCTTCATCTACAAGTTGATCAATACGAGAATGCCTCACTTTTACAATCGCAAACTCTGTTGCAACAAAAAAAGCAGTTAAAATAATTAATATGACAAAAATGGTTAAATTTAATGCGGTCAACTAATTGTCTTACTTAATAATAAGTAAGACTCCACCTCCTGGTTAGATAGTCTTTATTTCCATTTTTTATAAAATTACAAATATTTAGCGTGTGGTTCCCATCAGAAACACCCCAATTCTTAACAATCTAGTAAATAGAATATCGTGAATTGATTATCAAATCAAATAATCTAGTTTAACGATGTATATGTAACCAATCATTACATATTCATAACTTAACTTAAAAAAGCCACAAGTGAGATGATATATACTCACTCGTGCCTCGAAATGTACTTTTAAATAAACATATCCAAAATTAATACTCCAAATAACCCTATTATTGAGATAATAGAAGTTAATGCTGTCCAAGTTTTAAATGTCTTCCCTATTGACATATTAAAATATTCTTTAACAATCCAGAATCCTGCATCGTTAACATGAGAGAATCCTACACTACCTGCTCCTGCAGCGAGTGTCATAAGCTCTGGACTAGCACCTGTTACTGCTACTATTGGCGCTGCAATCCCTGCTGCAGTCATACCAGCAACTGTTGCAGATCCTAATGCTACACGTAATACCGCACCTATCACCCAAACTAAAAGAATTGGTGATAGTGTAGTACCTTCCATTAAACCTGCGATATATTGATCGATGCCACTATCAAGTAATACTTGTTTGAACGCACCACCACCAGCGATAATTAATAGAATTAATGCGATACCTGCTGTTGCATCAGCAAAGATGTTCATAATTTCGTTCATGTTTTTTCCTCGGTTAAGTCCGAATGTAAACATTGCTATAATAACTGAAATTAATAATGCTGTACTTGCTGTTCCAATAAAATCTGTAAATGGTCGAATAGCAGAATCAGGTGCTACTATTTCCACTATAGTCTTAATACCAATTAAAATTACCGGTAATAGTGCCGTTAAAATACTTGTTACAAATCCTGGCATTTCATGATTTTCAAATGTCTTAGGAGTAAATAATCCTTTTGGAATTTCAACCTCTAATTCTTCTTTTTTGAATACTTTAGTAAATAATGGACCAGCAACAATAATAGCAGGGATTGCTAGTATAATTCCCCACATAATTGTTTGACCAATACTAGCGCCAAAAATTTCCGCAATTGCTGTAGGCCCAGGATGTGGAGGCACAAATCCATGCATTGTAATTAAAGCTGCAATTACCGGAAGTCCAATATAAAGAAGTGGCACACCTGCTGCTGTTGCAATTGTAAATATTAATGGAATAAGTACAACAACCCCTGTTTCGAAAAACAAGGCAATTCCTACAATGCTGGCAGTAATTACAGATGCAAATTGAACTCGTTTTATCCCAAAAGCAGTTAACATCGTTGTGGCAATACGTTGTGCACCACCGGATTCAGTCATTAACTTACCTAAAACTGCTCCAAATATAATAATTAGCGTTAAGCTACCAAGCGAATTCCCTAAACCGGTTTGAACGGATGCCATGGCTTCAATTGGTGTCATTCCTTCTAAAATAGCTACGACTAATGCTGCGATAATGAGAGATATGAAAGCGTTTAACTTTAATCCCATCATAAGTATTAATAAAAGAATAACTCCTATTAAAATCGATACTACTGGCATAATGATCCTCTTTCTTTCTATATAGAATGCCGCGTTATCCCACGGCATTCTATGACATATTTTTAAATTGATTGTTTTAATAGTTGAACAAACTTCATCATTACTGGCTCCATCGATTTTTGCATCTCAGCCATAATATTTGATAAGTGTTCATTTTTTTGATTCCCGTTTTTGAACATTTCGTCCAAATGTCTAGTTGCAGCTAGTGAAACTTCCGTATTTACATTTATTTTGCAAATACCTCTTGCAACTGCCTCTTTTATAATTTCATCTGGTGTACCGGATGCTCCGTGTAAAACAAGTGGAACATCAACTAAATTACGTATTTCATCTAACAAATCTAAACGAATATTCGGCTCGCCTTTATACATACCATGGACAGTGCCAATAGCAGCCGCTAAAAAATCGACACCCGTTTTCTCAACAAATTTTTTCGCTTCAAGCGGATCTGTTAACGTGCCCGTACCCTCTTCTTCATCCGAAAATGCACCAAGCGCTACAGAGCCAATTTCTGCTTCAACACTTACCCCTGCCATATGAGCAATTTCAGTAATCTCTTTTGTGAGTCGTGTATTTTCTTCTAAGTCGAATTTTGACCCATCAAACATTACTGAGTTGAAACCTGCACGTATTGCACGAATAATAGACTCTTTTTCATATGCATGATCTAAATGTAATGATACAGGTACCGAAGATTTTGCTCCTATTGTTTGAACAAGACTCGCAAATCCTTCAACATCAACAGTGTCAAAATAGCGTTCTCCTAAAGCAATAATAACTGGATGCTGTAACTCCTCTGAAACACGTACTGCTGCTTGAACAGTTTCTAAATTATATACATTAAATGCAGCAACTGCATATTTTCCCTCTTTAGCTTTTAGCAACATCTCTTTTGTATTAACTAGCACGTTATTCACCTTATCCTTGTAGTAGTTCTGCCACTTCTCTTAACGTTGTTTTCGTTCCAACGTTACCTGGGAAAATAACATACGCAATACCAGGGAACTTTGAATCATCCCCTGTATACCAAACAGGTATACCAGGTTTTACTTGTCCAGCAACAATTGCGTGCTTTACACCTAGTCCATTCGTACCAATATCACTCGAAGTAATACCACCCTTGGCTATGATAAAACTTGGACGTACTTCTAAACGTTTCACAATACTCGTTACAGCATTTGATATTTTAACAGCTAATACTAATTCTTCTTCTTTTTTATTTTCACCAAGATCAAGTCTTTCACGTTTCGTAAAAACAGCGACCGTTTGACCATTAGCTATTAGTTCATTCGTTTCTTTAACAATTCTTTCTATCTCTTGTTTAAATGCTTCATCATCTAGAACTAAATGAACATTGAACTCAATAAAGTGAATGAAATCGCATTTTTTTAGTTCTTCAAATTGTTCTGTAGTCTTTTTTACATGTGATCCAATCATAATAAGTCCACCATTATTAATTGAATCTTTTACTAACTCATGACGTGATAATAGTGGACGATCCATTACACCACCAATTATTTTCGTTAATGCTGCTGCGCTTCTAAACATAAAAGTCTTACCAGCTCTAATTGCACGAATTAATGCTATAACAAATACTTTAACGTCAATATAATCGACAGCATTTACTATTACCTTATTAAAATCACTTACAGCCATTAATTGGCCAACTAATCTATCTATATTTAAGGAACGCAAATCCTCAATAGATATATATGTTGCATCTTGTGCTTTGTATTTGCCATTAGATTTCTCTTCGGCCCATTCACCTAGGTTAGAAGAACTGTAACCAAATGTACGGTCTTTGGAGAATTCTGTATTACCAGCAGGTACTAACTCGTCATCGTATTGTACATAGTGGATGTTATTAATTGTGTAACGTCCACCCTCTTGGAAAAATGGTAGAATTACTTCGCCACTAAAACGAGTTTCAGTTAAACTTTCAATTGTATCTTTTAAGACTTCAGTTTCTAGTGGATAATGGCCACGTAATGTAGAATCTCCACGACTAATAATAATAAAATCTTTACCTACTGTGTTTGCAATATCTGAAACAACTTTTGCAATTTCTTTGTGAGCTTTTTCAGTTTCAGTTGCAGTAAATCCTCGGGAGTTCGTTAGTATAAAAAACATGGAATTATCTTCTCTAAATCCTGCTTCGATACTTTCTTTAGACCAATCAGTATACACAGATACATTATGAACCGTTTGAACTCCAGTTGGATCATCATCTAGAACAACAATTTTTTTATTTAATAGCGATAGTTCGCTTGTTAATAATTCATTTACTTTTTCTTCTTTTGGCCTAGAAGGTATTTGAGAAAATACTTCGTTTACGTTTAATTTTAACATGACATTACACTCTCTTTACTTCAACATTTGCTAGTTTTTCGTAGTATTGAACAATTCCACCATGGTCATCCATAATTTTTCCATCTGCTTTTAAGGCATGGAAAATCTCTAGTAAGTGACTAGATAATGGGAGTGGAACATCTAGTTGATGAGCAGTATCCATTACGTTCGAAATGTCTTTCATATTAATTGCCATTGTGCCGCCTGGTTGAAAGTTTCTATCTAAAATTAGTGGAACCTTCGCATCTAACACCGTGCTACCTGCTAAGCCCCCGCGAATGGCTTGATACATTTTTTCAATATCAATACCAGCTTTTGCAGCCAATACTAAAGCTTCAGACATTGCGGCAATATTTAAGTTAACTATTATTTGGTTTGCAAGTTTCGCTGTTACCCCACTACCGTTAGCTCCAACTAATACGATATCTTTTCCAACAGCTTGTAGTATATCTCTAACTGACTCAAATACATCTTCGTTTCCTCCAGCCATAATAGATAAAGTTCCATCAATAGCTTTTGGTTCTCCACCACTTACTGGTGCGTCGATAAAATGAACACCTTTTTTTAGAGCTTCATTGGCAATTTCAATAGAATCAACTGGTGAAATTGAGCTCATATCAATGATTACTAACCCTTCATTTGCAGCATTTAATAACCCATTTTCACCAAGTACTATTGACTTAACATGTGGTGCAGCTGGAAGCATTGTTATAACACAGTCACAAACTTCTCCCATTACAGAAACCGTACTTGCTTTTGCACCTGTTTCCACAAGAGAGTCTACTGCATCTTGATTTATATCAAAAACATAAACTTCAAAACCTGCTTTTAGTAAATTTTTCGCCATCGGTTTACCCATAATTCCTAAACCAACAAATCCAACTTTTTTAGTCATTTTCACATTCTTCTCCTTTTATGTAAAATGCTTTTTCACCATAAATTGAGTTGTATACTAACAAACAATTAATTGATTATAAAAAAGCGCTTTCATTTCTAAATTATATTTAAAATTGTACACATTCTACTTTATTTTGTACACATTTTTATGGAGTTGTATGTAACATTTACTTATTTGTACACACTAAAGGTTAAGAAAATTGTAATAAAACTTTTCATTTGACGTATTGGAATTTATACTACAAGTGGGGAGTTTTTACTATAGGAGTCGATTACATTGAAAAAAAAGGACATGCATGCTTATACATACGCATATGAAACAATAAGAGATCAAATATTATGTGGCGAAATAGAAACACATGTTAAATTAACTGAAGAAATGTTAGCAGATAAATTAGGTATAAGTAGAACACCAATACGTTCCGCAATTGCAAAACTTGAACAAGAAGGATTAATACGCAACAAAAGGATATTTATTCCAACAGCGAGTGATATGCGTAATATATTTCAAGTGCGTATGCTACTAGAGGGGCATGCTGCAAAGTACTGTTCAAACTTTATATCTGAGGAAGCCTTAAATAATTTAAAAAAGTGTATAGATATAGGATACAATGGAAGTACTGAAGAAATAATGCAAGCGAATCATGATTTTCATCAAATTATAGTGCAAGAAACGAAAAATCCAGTCCTTATTCAAATAATTGATAGAATGCAATCGATTATTTATTTATTTAGAAAATTAGTTGTCCAACAAAAAAGACCGCACCTAATTGATGAACACGCTAGTATTTATAGGGCCATAGAAGAGCATAATGAACAATTAGCTCAAGAACTAATGGTTGAACATTTAAAAAATGATTTGGAATTTAGTTTAATTAGAATGAACAATAGATAAAATAGAAGACGACTCAATTTATTTTGAGTCGTCTTTTTCTTAGTTAAATTTCACCATATGGTATTTTTTCTTTCCGCGACGGATAATAGAAAATTCATCTTCAAGGCGATCCTTACTATCCACTACATAATCTAGATCAGTAATCTTTTCTCCATTAATGGAAATCGCGCCATTCGTTACATCCTCACGTGCTTGACGTTTAGAAGATGAGATTTTTGCTTCAACTAGGACATCGACAATATTTTTCTCTTCTTTCGGTAGTTCTGTTGATGGAACATCCTTAAATGCATTTCTCATTTCACTTGCAGATAATGCTTTTAATTCACCAGAGAATAATGCTTCTGTAATACGTATTGCTGTAATTAGCGCTTCTTCCCCATGGATTAAGCGAGTCATTTCCTCAGCCAATGTTTTTTGTGCTTTACGTAAATGTGGCTCTTCCTGAACAGAGACCTCTAGAGCTTCAATTTCGTTACGACTTAAGAATGTAAAGATTTTTAAGTACTTGATGACATCAGCATCTGCAGAGTTAAACCAGAATTGGTAAAACTCATATGGTGTTGTTTTTTCAGGATCTAACCAAACTGCTCCACCAGCTGTTTTACCGAATTTTGTACCATCAGCTTTTGTTACAAGTGGAATTGTGATACCAAATGCTTTCGCATTTTCATCGTGTGTTTTACGAATCACTTCAAGGCCAGTTGTAATGTTCCCCCATTGATCAGATCCCCCTACTTGAATTCGTACATCATAATGATTATATAAATGATTAAAATCAAGACCCTGTATTAATGTATAGGAAAATTCTGTAAAGGAAATACCTGTATCAAGGCGAGAGGCAATTGTATCTTTGGCTAACATATAATTTACATTGACTAGCTTTCCGTAATCACGTAAGAAGTCAATAATACTCATTTTACCTACCCAATCGAAGTTATTCACTAATTGGGCACCATTACCATCTTCACCAAATTCAAAGATGCGCTCCATTTGCGCTTTTAATCCTGCTACGTTATGAGCAATTTGCTCCTCTGTTAATAAATTACGTTCTTCTGATCTTCCTGATGGATCACCAATCATTCCTGTCGCTCCACCTACTAATAAAATTGGTCGGTGTCCTGCTTGTTGGAAACGTCTTAATGTTAATAGAGGTACAATATGACCAATGTGCATTGAATCAGCTGTTGGGTCCACACCTACATACAATGAAACCTTTTCCTCATTTAATAATTTTTCCATTCCCTCAGCATCTGTTTGTTGATATAACAAACCTCGCCATTGTAAGTCTTCTATTAAAGTATTTGTCATGTAAATTTCCTCCTTTTTTATTTTTGAAATGGGTAATGATATTACCCTCTATTAGAAAGACATCTTTCAGCCATGATTGGTCGAATGATGTACTTACTTATTAAAAATCAATAAAAAAAGTCCCTACATACAAATCATAAATTGTATGCAGGGACGTTTAAGATAAATTAACGCGGTACCACCCAGCTTGAAGAATCATATATAAGACAATCGATTCGGATATCAAAAGCATTGTACTTTTTACCCGAATAAATTCTTCCACTCGTATTGCCTTATCGCGACAAACACGTTCAAGCTCCAAGAACGTAATTCATGTTTACACTGTGACTAGCTTACACTAACCGCTAGCTCTCTATACAGGGAGTGAAAACACTACTTCAATCTCTTCACTACTTGAAAAACTATAAAGATAATTTTACTTGTTTTCATGACATTGTCAATAAATTGATTACTGACTATTAGAATTATGCTATAATAAACGAGATTTTAGGGGGTCGATTAAGTGGATGAAATAAAAAAACGTATCGAACAACTCAATGAAAAAATTGAACAACTGTCTACTTCAGAGCGTACACGCCCAATTCGTATTGGTTTAAGAGTTGTATGGAATTTAACACTATTATTCCTTTTTATTATTGTTACAGGTTTTGCATTTGTATCAGCAGTTGGTGCAGGTTATTTTGCATCATTAGTAAAGGATGAGCATCTACAATCGAAGGATGAAATGTTAGCGCAAATCTATAGTTATGAAGAAACTAGTGAAGTCTACTTTGCGAATAATATTTACATAGGTAAACTACGTACAGACTTAGAACGTCGTGAAACGTCTTTAGATCAAGTCTCTCCTCTGGTTGTCAACGCCGTACTTGCAACAGAAGATGAATTTTTCAAAGAGCATGGTGGGATTGTTCCAAAGGCAGTACTTAGAGGACTATTACAAGACTTTTTAAATACTAGTACACAAACTGGAGGTTCTACGTTAACACAACAGTTAATTAAGAATCAGATCTTAACGAACGAAGTTTCATACGAACGAAAGGCTAGAGAGATTTTACTTGCCTTACGATTAGAAAAGTTCATGTCAAAGGATGAGATATTAGAAGCATATCTAAATATCATTCCTTATGGTCGAAGTTCTTCTGGCCGTAATATAGCTGGTGTGGAAACTGCAGCCAGAGGTATTTTTGGTAAAAGTGCATCTGAATTAAACTTACCTCAAGCAGCATACATTGCAGGTATCCCACAAGCACCTTTTGCTTATACGCCTTTTACACAATATGGGCAAATAAAGGATATCAATGGACTACAACCTGGAATTGAAAGAATGAAAGTTGTTCTCTCTCGTATGCTAGAGGTGGGATATATAACGGATACTGAATATAAACAAGCAATATCTTATGATATTACACAAGATTTCCGAGAGCCTGAAAAACTAGCCACTGATAATTATCCTTGGTTAACTTATGAATTGGAAAGTCGAGCAAAACGTATTATAGCAGGAATTTTAGCGGAAAAGGATGGTATTGATCCTAACCGTTTAGATGAGGAAGACAACTTACTTGAAAAATATATGATTCTTGCAGACCGCGACATTCGCTCAAGTGGCTATCGTATTTATTCGACCATTGATAAGGAAATGTATGATGCAATGCAGGAAGCTGCAGAAAACTTTAATTACTACGGTCATACATTTACTAGAACAGAAACTGATCCTGAATCCGGTGAAGAATATGAAGTTCAAATTCCAGTACAAGTCGGAGGAATGCTAATCGAAAATCGTACTGGAAGAATTCTTAGTTTCGTAGGTGGACGTGATTTTGACCTAAGTGAATTGAATTATGCAACACAGGCATACCGTTCTAATGGATCAACAATGAAACCATTACTTGCTTATGGTCCTGCAATGGACTATGGAATTATCGGTGCCGGAAGTCCCGTAGTGGATGTAAAATTCACCCTTCCTGGATATGAACCCTCGAATTATTTAGTAAATGAAGAAAGAGGGATTATGACAGTAAGGGAAGCTTTAGCCCACTCACAAAATTTAACTGCACTAAGATTGTATGATTCCATACGAGATAAACGTCCTGTCACCTATCTAGAAAAACTAGGCTTTTCTAAATTAGTACCAGTTGATTATGAAAGTTTAGCTATTTCAATAGGAGCTATGACAGTTGGTACAACAGTTGAGGAAAATACAAATGCATTTGCTGCTTTTGCAAATAGCGGACAATTCGTGGATGCCTATATGATTGACAAAATTGTTGACATAGACGGAAATATTATTTTCGAACATAAATCCGAAGCTGTTGATGTCTATTCTGCAGAAACAGCCTATATGATGACTGATGCTCTACGTGATGTGTTAGATTACGGTACTGGTGCTAGAGCAAAAAGTTTATTGAAATTCTCATCAGACTTTGCTGCGAAAACTGGTACATCTCAAAATTATCGAGACGTTTGGCTTGTAGGTTATAATCCAAATATTTCACTTGGATTATGGATGGGTTATGACGACAAAAAAGAACCACGTTCGTTATATCAATTTAACAATACGTATTATCAACCAAGTACTCGCGTTAATATGCTTTGGGCTAATTTGATGAATGCAATATACGATGTGAACCCGGATTTAATAGGTACTTCCGAACAATTCACACCTCCACCAGGAGTCGTAAATGCATCATTTTGTAGTATTTCTGGTCTAGCGCCTTCCGATGCATGTACACAGGCTGGTTTGGTTAATTCGGATTTATTTAATAGGAATTTCTTACCAACTAAACTTGATGATAGTTTGATTCAGTCATCAACAGTGATGATAGATGGAAAAGCATATGTTGCCCTAGATTCAACACCAAAAGAATTTGTAACTGAAAATGGAATTGGATTAAATCCTGACTTTGTTGAAAAAATGCTTGGTAGATTAGGTGGAGAACCATCAAAATTATTGCCTAATGGTTCTTCTCTAACAGAAAAAGTTGTTTCAACTGCAAAATTACAACCAGACAGTGGTAAACCATCAACAGTTACTGTGACATTGAAAGGGAATTCAATTACTTGGTCTAAATCGAATGCGAATGACGTGATCGGTTATCGTGTTTACGATATCACTAATGGCGATCGTAAATTAGTAGCAACAATTAAAGATGGCCAAGAACGTCAATTCACCATTACTCTAAATAGTTCATATATCGTCGTAGCAGTTGATATTACTGGATTAGAATCAGCAAATTCAAACACTATTACAACAGAATCAACCGATGATCCTACTCCCCCAATAAACCCTAATCCAGATCTACCTGGAGAAGAGGATGGACCATCTCCAGATAGTGGAAATGGTAATGGTAACGGCAATGGAAGCGGTAATGGTAACGGTAACAGCAATGGAAGCGGTAATGGTAATGGAAGCGGCAATGACAATAATGGTAATGGTAATCAAAATGAAGATAATATCATTGAAGACATTATCGATCCCAATTGATGGATATAAATAGGATTTAGTATCTAACTAAATAAAGCTCTCCTTCATAAAATTAGACATAGTTTTTAGATTGCATCAAGGACCTGAGTTCGGTTTTCCCGGCTTAGGTCTTTTAATTTTACCTTTGGCGTTTGTTATAAATAATAGTGAATATACATTGCTTATACCCCTTAAAGTTATCCATGCTTTCACACTTTTAGGTTAGTCTATCCAAAACCTCCAAACTAACAAAGAAATGTAGTTATTTTTTTAGAAATTCCCAATAAATGCTTTAGTAAAAATAAACACTTTTAGGGCATTATGATATTAATTATTCTTTATTAAATAAGCACAGTTTTAATCTTTATTAATGTCCATATTCCGGATCATTTACCTTTTTTAAGTAAATATCCATAACATCTATAGTAAACGATACCAGCAATCCAATTTACGCATTTAATAAAACAATATAAATATACTGTTTAGGAGGATATATGGATTATACTAAGCAGCTATCTTCCCTAATTGCTCATGAACCTCAACTAAGGTTGTTAATAGATATGATTCCTGAGTTTATCGTCTTAAAAGATGGAGAAGGTCGTTGGCTCGTTACGAATAAATTAGTCCTTAATTCCTATGGAATGGGTGAAGATTACCCTTATCAAGGAAAAACTGATAAAGAACTTTCAAAAGTTTTCACGAGCCAAAAACATAACTTTTTTTATAATGTCGAAACAGATGAATTGGCGTGGACAAAAGGTGAAACAATTCAAATTGAGAAAACCCTTCAAACACCTAATGGTATTAGTCGAACTTGGGAAGTCATTAAAACACCAATCTTTAATCAAAACGGTGATAGAAGTCATTTAATTATCGTTAGTAGAGATATAACGAAGCGGAAGATCGCAGAAGAAGCATTAAAAAATAGCGAATCGAACTATCGTTTAATTGCTGAAAATATGAAAGATATAATTATAACAGTTGACCATAATGGTTTAATTAATTATTTATCCCCTTCTTTTGAAAAAATTACAGGTTATCGTAATAAGGAGTTCCTAAATGTGGATGCCCTAGCCTTTTTGCAGTACATTCATCCAGAAGATCAGGATTTTGTAAAACAAACATATCACGAGTTGATATTTGAAAGAAAAAAACTTCACGCCTATTATGAATATCGACTAAAAAATTCCGATGGTCAATATATTTGGTTAGAGGCAAATATAAATAGTATATATAACATAAATGGGGATTTTGAGAAATTAATTTTAGTTGCACGAGATATTATAAAACGGAAAATATACCTAAACCAATTAGAACTAATGGCCTATTATGATCATTTAACTGATATACCTAATCGCCGTTTTTTTATGGATAAACTTTCTCAAGAAATTGTGAAAGCTGGAGATTCTAAACAGATACTAGCTCTAATGTATTTAGATATTGATCACTTTAAAAAAATTAATGATTCAATGGGTCATGATATCGGGGACCAGCTACTCATTCAACTTGCAAGACGAATTCAGCAATCAATTAGGGAAACAGATATATTAGCTAGAATTGGTGGGGATGAATTTGCAATTATACTCCCTAACTTGACGAATGAATTAGAAGCAAAAGTAATTGGCGAAAGAATAGTAAATATATTGAAAGAACCATGGAATATAGAAGATAAAATTTTCCAAACAACTTCTTCCATTGGCATTTCGATTTTCCCAAAAGATGGAACAAATCCACAAGTATTGATTCGGAACGCTGATGAATCATTATATACTGCAAAAGCAAAAGGAAGAGCAAATGTACATTTTTATAGTTAAAACTTTTTCCTAATTATTACGATGGTGAACAAACCTGAAACACAACATATCTAGTTACAAAAAATTTTGTGTTTTTGATATGAGGAAAAATTGATTTCTGTTAGTGAACGCTTTCTACCGACCTCGCTTGAGCCTCTTAGGGCGAACACGAAGTTGGACACAGATCTTACATGCAAACACGCCCTTCAATCTAATCTTTCTTCTACAGGAATGTCCGATTCTTATAGGGTTAAGGAAATTTTTTTCATGGACGTTCGCTCCTCTTTCTAAGAAACAAGGGCATATAATCACCGTTTACAAGGTTTTCCTACAATTTAAAATGATATTGCAGTCCAACTGTTAATTTATCCATAAAAAATTCCCCGTAAAAAATTAGATTAGTTTCTAACTTTTACGGGGTAGTTAAATTAAGAGAGCACTTTTTTCTATTCAGTTTTTCTTAATTCTCTAGGATAATGCAACACTTTTATTTAGTAATACTTTTTCTAAAATAGCAATTGCTTGATCGATTTCTTCGTAACTAACGTTTAAAGGCGGTAATAATCTAATTACATTTGCTCCTGCACTGCATACAAGTAAACCTTCATCTTCTAACTTTTTAATAATAGGTGCAACGTCTACATTATCAATTACAACGCCTAAAAGTAAACCTTTACCACGAATTGTGATTTGATCTTGCGGTAAGGCTTTTTCAAGTTGGCTGATTAAATATTCGCTTTTTTCTCTTACTTCTATTAAGAAAGAATCTTGAAATACAATGTCCACCACTTTTTGAGATACTGCTACGCCTAATGGGTTCCCACCATATGTTGTACCATGTGATCCTGGACTAAAAGTGTCGTAAATTTGAGATGTTCCTAAAACACCTGCAAATGGAAAACCTCCACCTAATCCTTTTGCCATTGTTACGAAATCAGGTTTTAATACTGTTTGTTCATAAGCAAATCGAGTACCCGTACGTCCGATTCCAGTCTGAACTTCATCTAATATTAATAAAATATTACTATTTGAACAGATTTCATTTATTGCAGCTGCAAACTCTTCAGTAATTGCATTTACTCCACCTTCACCTTGAACAACTTCAAGCATTATTGCAGCAACAGAATCATCAATAGAATTTTTTAAACTCTCTACATCATTAAAAGGTAGATAAGTAAATTTATCTACTAAAGGTCCAAAACCACTATGAATTTTCTCTTGAGCCGTTGCTGACATAGCTCCGAAAGTACGCCCATGGAAGGAGTTTTCAAATGTGATAATGTTCACTTTTCCTGTATGTTTTCTTGCCATTTTAATAGCAGCTTCGTTCGCTTCTGCTCCACTATTACAGAAAAAAGCATGGGATAGATGTTGATCTTTTACTAAAGATTCAGCTAATTTTACTTGGCCCGGAATCTCGAATAAATTACTAGTGTGCCAAATCTTTTCACTTTGTTCTTTTAACGTATTCACGAGTTCAGGATGTGAATGTCCTAAACATAATACAGCGATTCCACTTGTAAAATCTAAATATTTTTTTCCATTACTATCTACAACAGTTGTACCCTTACCTTCTACTAGGCTAATTGGTCTTCTAGAATAGTTGTTAAAAAGTGCGCTCATTTTACCTTACTCAACTCCTGGCTTAAAATGTTTGTTCCAATTAAACGATCGTTTACGATTTGTACAGATGGAATTCCAGCATTTAATACCTTTATTGCACCTTGAACTTTAGGAATCATTCCTCCATAAATATGACCTTCCTCAATCCATTTATTGATATCAGTTGGTGTTGCATATTCTTGATATTCATCTTCAATACGAATTCCTGATACATCGGTTACTAGAAGTAAGCTTTCTGCATTAACTGCAAGAGCAACTGCACTGGCAACTGTATCACCATTAATGTTAAGTGCTTGCCCACTTTCAGTTACACCTATACAAGCAATAACTGGTACAATGCCTTGAGAAATTAGCATTTCTAATAATTGAGTATTAACTAAGTTCACTTCACCAACATAGCCATATGTTTCTTGATCTAAGTAATTAGATTGAAGTAAAAATTGGTCAAATCCACTTAATCCGATAGCAGAAATACCAGCTTTATTTAGTTCATAAACAAGTTGTGGATTCACTTTTCCTATTAAAGTCGATTGTACAATTCCAATTGCATCCCCACTTGTAACTCGAATACCATTTAATGTATTTGACTCAACTGCTTGTTTTGCAAGTTCTTTGTTAATAGCTGGGCCACCACCGTGAGTAATAATACAAGCGTATTCCTTTTGTAAAAGTTTTAAATTGGCAAAAAATTCCTCATTTAAACCTTCCAAAGTACTACCACCCAGTTTAATAACAATACATTTACGATCGGTAGGATGCATTGATTTGAACGTAGTCATAAGTCAAATCACACCCCCATGCTAAGCCATGACCATTTCCTTGTTCTAAAGAAACGTTAATTTTCACTTCATTTGCTTTTAGAATTTGAATTAACTCATCTTCTGAAAATGGAACTGGTTCACCCTTTTCAACCATTAATGCATTTCCTATTCTAATTGTGATTTTTTCTGGGTCAACAGTAGCACCGCTATATCCAACAGCCGCAATTATACGTCCCCAGTTAGCATCACAGCCAAATACTGCAGTTTTAACTAATGGTGAACCAACAACTGTTTTTGCAATTTTACGAGCTTCCTCATCTGAAGCCGCACCATCTACTTCTACTTCAATTAATTTCGTTGCTCCCTCACCGTCTCTTGCGATTGATTTTGCTAAATCTTCGCATACTGCTTTTAGGACACTATAAAAACTCAACCAATCAGGATGTGATGGAGTTAAAGGTTCATTTCCTGCTAAACCATTTGCCATTACGAGTACAGTATCATTCGTAGATGTATCACCATCTACTGTAATTGCATTAAAAGTTAGCTCTGTTAATTCAGATAAAACTTTTTGTAATTCTTGCGATTCAATATTTGCATCAGTCGTAATAAATCCTAACATCGTAGCCATATTCGGTTCGATCATTCCTGAGCCTTTTGCTGTACCAGCGATAAGAATTTCTTTACCATCTATCAATGTGCTATATGCTGTGTTCTTCATAACAGTATCTGTCGTCAAAATAGCTTGAGAAAAATCAATTGCATTCTCTAGAGAATTGCCTACCTCTATTGTCTGAACCCCATTACGAATTGGATCCATTTTAAGTAATTCTCCAATCACACCAGTAGAAGCAACCCCAATTAATGAAGAGTCAATTCCTAATTTATTACTAGCAAGTTGTTGCATTTCATATGCATCAGCAAGACCTTGTTTTCCAGTACATGCATTGGCATTACCTGAGTTAACAATAATTGCTTGCATTTTTTTACTATTGTAAACTACTTCTTTTGTCACTTTTAATGGCGCAGCTTGGACTGCATTGGTTGTAAAAACACCAGCTACACTTGCTGGTACTTCACTTACAAGAAAAGCTAAATCCTTCTTTTTATGTTTAATTCCACAGTGTATACCTGCTGCTTTGAAGCCTTTTGGTGAAACAATATTTTTACTTGAAAGTCTTTTTAATTCATAACTAATAGTTGTCATAATTCTCCTCCTTAAAATGTATTCCTCTTAATCTTTACTATCTATATAAATAACGGAACTACATCTAGCCCTAACGTTTGTGGAAGGTCAAATTGTACATTCATATTTTGGATTGCCTGACCTGCTGCCCCTTTGACTAGATTATCTATGACACTAACTATCGTGACACGGTTCGTTCTTTCATCTAATTTAACTAATATATCGCAGTAGTTTGAGCCTTTTACCCTATTCGTTCCAAGTGAAGAAGTATCTTTAATAATTCTTACAAATGGATGATTTTTATATGTTTCTTCTAAACTTTCAGTTAACTGAGTATTTGTTACACCAGGTAACACTGTAGCATATGCAGTCGAAAGTATCCCTCTCGTCATAGGTACTAGGTGCGTATTAAAGGATACCGTTGCATTAACATCTGTAAACATGTTAATTGCCTGTTCAATTTCTGGAATATGTTGATGCTCATTCATTTTATATATTGAAAAGTTTTCATTTGTTTCACTAAAGTGTGTTCCTTGAGAAGGTTTATTGCCAGCTCCTGATATACCACTTTTCGCATCAATAATTAATGAGTTTGATTCAATTAATCTATTTTTAATTAATGGTAGAACTGACAGCAAAACAGCTGTCGGATAACATCCTGGATTTGCAATAATTTGAGCATTTTTAATATTGTACTCATTCCATTCTGTTAATCCATATACACTTTCAGCAAGAAGATTGAGTGGTGCAGGTTCTTTTTTGTACCATTCCTCATATTTTTTTGGTTCTTTTAATCGATAATCACCAGATAAGTCAATTAATTTTGGTCCTAATCCTACTAATGACGGTAGGAGCTTACTTGTCACTCCTGATGGAGTACTTGTAAATATGACATCTAATGAAGCGAATGAATCGACATCGATTTTCTTTAATGGATCATCATGAATAGCAATTAGGTGGCCAAACCTTGAAGAGAAAATCGCCCCCTCATCTGAAGAAGTAAATAATTCAATTTTTTCGACTTCTGGATGATTGTGTAAAAAACGGATTAACTCCAAACCACCATATCCTGTTGCACCAATGATTCCAATCTTCACAATAATCCACCCCTAAATTAAGATATTGTTAGTATAAGACTGCATAATTATTTAGTCAACTGTATTTTTATATAACTAATCCAATTTTTTCATAAATACTTCAAAATAAAGGAACTAATTTGTTTTTATGAAATATTGTAATACCCGACCATTCATCTCATAGCAATTTATACAACCTTAACTATAATCCTAGGTACTTCTCTTCTCAAGAAGCCTTTTTTGTCGAAAAACCATTAATACACAAATTTTGGATAGAAATTATCATTTTACCAACCAACTAAATAGAAAAAGGTGTTTCACCGGAATATTTCTACAACTCCCAGTGAATCACCTTTATAAAATAATGTATAAATATAAAATGCCCTTTATTTTACAATAATAATAAAGTTTTTACATACAATTAAAATTTCTAATTCATCTATCGCTATTCTTCACTTGTTGAAAGATCACCGACAGGTATATTTATTTCCCAAGAAGATTTTAGTACGCGACGCATTATTTTTCCGCTTTTTGTTTTTGGTAAATTATTCCTAAACTTAATTTCTGTGGGTTCAGCATCTGCACCTAAGCCAATCTTTACGAATGTGCGAATATTCTCCGCTACTTCTTCTGTTGGTACAATTCCCTCCTTCAACACAATAAACGCAATTATTATTTCTCCGCGCAAAGGATCTGGTTTCCCGATAACTACCACTTCTACAACATCTGGATGTTCATGTATCCTACTTTCTAACTCAAATGGTCCAACACTTTCACCTGAAGTCATTATACAACTGTCCTTTCATCCCCATAAAATTATCCCTTAATAATTCCTGCTAAATGTTTAGTAACATTATTTTACATTAAACAAGAAGATTATGCTTTAAAATTTTTAATCTTTAAATAATTCAATTAATATTCTTTTTTTCTAGCTTTTTTCAACTTTTCTTATAATATAATAGTACTATCATGCACAGGTGGTGTTCATGCAATATGAATCATATTAAAAATTACTATTGTGTTGAAATGGAAACAAAGCATGGACAGGTTTTAATCGAAGGTCCGATATCCCCAGTTCAACTTGCACAATATACATTTCATCAAGACTTAACGTCCTTTAGACCTTCCGAACAACAGAAAAAAGCACTTGTAGAAATTGCTGATTTAGAAGATGGCCGTATTATGATTATACGAAAAGACAATACAGTTTTAGGTTATGCCACATACCTATACCCAGATCCACTCGAAAGATGGTCTGAAGATAAAATCGAAAATATGATTGAACTAGGTGCCATTGAAGTTATTCCATCGTATCGTGGTTGTGGATTAGGAAAGAAACTTCTTGAAGTATCATTTAACGGGGATGAAATGGAAGACTATCTCGTCATAACCACAGAATATTATTGGCATTGGGATCTAAAAGGTACTGGACTAAATGTTTGGGAATATCGAAAAATGATGGAACGGTTAATGAGTACTGTCGGATTTGTACCTTTTGCAACCGATGACCCAGAGATTACATCTCATCCAGCTAATTGCTTAATGGCTCGCATCGGTAAAAGAGTGAACGAAGATACACTAGAACGATTTAATCGATTACGATTTAAAAATCGTCTTATGTATTAAAGGGGGAGATACCATGATTGTTGAAGAAATTATGATAACCGACCTATTTTTACTTAAAGCTAACAAAGTAAAAGAGGCACTCCATCTAATCAAAGATAGAAAAATCAGCCACATTTTAATTTTGGATAAAAGACACTCCGTTAAGTTTAAATTTTCAACTATAAAGGATCTTTCTAATGCTTCTGTTTATATAGACAAAATTGCAACTGCTATGGTTAAAAATAGATCTTCCATATTAACGGAAGCAAATTTCCCAGGTGTTACACGATGAAGAATGCGGTATTTGTCTATTCACCAGAGCAACTCGAATATAAATTTACTGATTCACACCCCTTTAATCAGAAACGATTAATTTTAACAATGGATTTATTAAAAAAAATCAATGCACTCATGGATGATGACATCATCCCAGCTCGTATGGCAACAGAGGATGAAATTGCCCTTGCACATGACAGAAAATATATTGAAATTGTCAAACAAGCAGGGAAAGGTTTACTCACTCTATCAGAAACAGTGAACTACGGAATTGGTACAGAAGATACACCCATATTCACTAACATGCATGAAGCTAGTAGTTTATTAGTTGGTGGAACTTTACAGGCAGTAGATCATGTAATGCAAGGGAAAAGTAAACACGCCTTAAATTTAGGCGGTGGTTTGCATCATGGTTTTCATGGGAGAGCATCCGGTTTCTGTATTTATAATGATAGTAGTGTAGCAATTCACTATTTGTTGAAAAAATACAATGTACGTGTATTATACGTTGATACAGATGCTCATCATGGTGATGGTGTTCAATGGGCATTTTATGAAAATCCAAATGTATGTACTTTATCTATACATGAAACAGGTAGATACTTATTTCCGGGTACAGGAAGTGTGACTGAACGTGGAAGTGGTAAAGGATTTGGTACAACGTTTAATTTTCCGATGGATGCTTTTACAGAAGATGAAAGTTTCTTACTCATCTACGAACAGGCTATGAGAGAAGTTTTTGAATATTTTAAACCAGATGTTGTGTTTACTCAAAATGGAGCAGATGCTCATTATTTAGATCCATTAACACATTTATATGGAACAATGAAAATTTATAGGGAAATTCCAAAACTAGCTCATAAACTAGCTCACGAATATTGCGATGGACGGTGGATTGCTGTAGGTGGTGGTGGTTATGACATTTGGAGAGTAGTTCCTAGAGCTTGGTCCTACATTTGGACCGAAATGAACAATTTCCCTGCTCCCTCTGGACCATTACCAAAAAGTTGGCTAGACCAATGGCAAAAAGAAACGCCTATACCACTGTTTCCAAACTGGGAAGACCCAAATCCATTGTATACTGCTGTTCCACGAAAGACAGAAATCGAAGAGAGAAATGCCAAGATGCTAATGAAAGCTTTGCAAATGATTCGAAGGGAACAAAGTATATAATACTACCAATAAACTATTGTATAGAATTTTCTAATTTGAAACTATCTTTATGCAAAGAAAGGATGTCCTAATGTAATGATAAATCCATTACTAGGACATCCTTTTATACCTTTTGAATCTCTTCGACATCATTTAAAGTTTGATGGACTGGCGCGTTTCAATACGATGTGGCAAAATTACTTCTTTTTCTTCAACTTTTTCTTTATTCATTATCTTTGTTAATAATCTCATCGCTACTGCCCCTATATCATAAAGAGGGAACACCACACTAGTTAATTTTGGACGTACCATTCTTGCTAGTTTGGAGTCTTCAAAACTTATTACTTCAATATCTTCTGGAACCTTTTTTCCATGATCTTGTGCACCATGAATAATTCCGATGGCAAGTTCGTCACTACCTGCAAAAAAGGCAGTAGGCGGATTGTCTAATGAACTAAATGTTTCCCAGGCCTCAATACCACTATCATAAGAGCTTTCTTCTGAAAGTATTAGTTGTTCATCGACTTCAATACCAGCATCTTGTAAAACCTTTTTATAGGCTTCTAACTTATACTTAGAATTAATTGTGTATGCCAGTGGCCCAGATAGAAAGGCTATTCGTTTATGTCCATTATTTAACAGTAATTGTATTGCTTCATAAGATGCTTGGAAATAATCAATATTAACAGATGGGAATTCATTTGTATCATCTACTGACCCGGCTAATACGATAGGGACCGGAGAATGTTTCATAGACTGATGTAATTTATCCGTCACTGCATCACTCATCATTACTATGCCATCCACCTGTTTACCTAACATCGTATCAAGTAGTGATAGCTCTTTTTCCTCATTCTGATCTGAATTTGCCAAGATAATATTATATCTATACATCGTTGCAATATCTTCAATACCGCGAGCTGCTTCGGCATAAATATTGTTCGATATATCTGGAATAATAACGCCTACCGTAGTTGTTTTTTTACTTGCAAGTCCCCTTGCAACAGCATTTGGTCGATATTCTAATCGTTCAATTACTTCTAACACTTTTTTACGTGTAGAAGGTTTAACATTTTGATTTCCATTAACAACGCGTGATACGGTCGCCATGGAAACATTTGCTTCACGAGCTACATCATAAATTGTTACAGTCAAAGGATCCGCCTCCTTTTTAAATTAATGTTGCTATCATCATACGATATAAACATATGCCCTTTCAACGATTAAAGAATCCAATGTAATTATATGGTATTCATTTTAACATATCTTTTTAAATATTTTATACGAACAATGTTAATTTTTCTAACATTCGTGACAATTGTTAAATATTATTCACTAATTGAAAAGTTGACAGAAAAAAAAACGACCAGTATTCACTGGTCGTTCTATTATTTATCCTTTAAATTCGTATTGTTTCATGAATACTTGAAGTTCTTTATAGAAATTATCGAATGTAGGTATATCCATTTGTTGTTGAGAATCAGAAAGTGCCACCGATGGATCCGGGTGAACTTCTGCCATCACACCATCTGCACCAATCGCTATTGCAGCTTTTGCACATGGAAGTAATAAATCGAGACGACCAGTGGAGTGTGTAACATCAACAAATACTGGTAAATGTGTTTCTTGTTTTAAGATTGGAACTGCAGAAATATCTAAAGTGTTACGTGTTGCTTTTTCATAAGTACGAATTCCACGTTCACATAACATAATATTTTCATTACCTTGTGACATAATGTATTCTGCAGCATGAATGAATTCATCAATCGTTGCAGCCAATCCGCGTTTTAATAATACAGGTTTATTTGTATAACCTACTGCTTTTAATAGTTCGAAGTTTTGCATATTACGAGCACCGATTTGAATGACATCAACATAATCTAATGCTTCTTCAATATGAGCTGGTGTTACGATTTCTGTCACAACTGCTAAACCATATTCTTTAGAAACTTGTTTTAGAATTTTTAGGCCTTCTAATCCTAAACCTTGGAAATCGTATGGAGAAGTACGTGGTTTATAAGCGCCACCACGAATGAATTTCAACCCTTTTGAACTAATTGACTCAGCTACTTTAGCAGTTTGTTCGTATGATTCTACTGAACATGGACCAAAGATAAATGATGGTCCACCAGCACCGACTGTTTCACCATTAATCTCAATGACAGTATCTTCTGATTTTTTCTTACGGGAAACAAGTAATTCTTTCTTTTTATCTGCTTCCAATTGTTTAAGTGCAGTTTTAAAGATTTGTTTAAATATATAATCAACCGTCATTTGATTTAACGGGCCTTTATTATGTTCTTTCAATAAATTTAACATATGGCGTTCACGTAGAGGATCGTATCGGTTTACGGATTGCTTTTCTTTAATTTTTCCGATTTCGTTAACAACCTCCGCACGTTCATTGATTAATCTTAAAATTTCTAAATTCAGGTTATCTATCTGACTGCGAAGTGCTTCTAAATTTTGCTCACTCATTCCTTTTCCCCTCTCCTTGTACCGAACTCTTTCAGAAGTCTGAAATGTATGATACATTTTAAAATAATAACTTCATTATAATCAAGTTATTATAAATTGTCACGCATTTAATTTAGCGCTTCAACTCGCTAAAGTGTATAAACTTCATTTTTGAAAAGGAAGCGGTTGCAATGTGTTCGAAACTATTTGCATTAGATATAGGCACCCGGTCGGTTGTTGGTATAATTTTAGAAGAACAAAATAAATATTTTCATGTTGTAGATATTCTTATTAAAGAACATAAAGAACGTGCAATGGTAGATGGCCAAATACATAATGTACTATACGTAGCAGAGCTAATTAAAGAAATTAAAACAGAGTTAGAACAAATTCATGGTCCACTTACTAAAGTAAGTGTTGCAGCAGCTGGACGTGCACTTAAAACAGAACAAGCTAGTGTAACAATTAATATTAAAAATCGCCCAATATTTACAGAAGAAGATATAAACCGTTTAGAATTGCAAGCAGTTCAAGAAGCTCAAACCCAACTAATTCAACACACTATGGACAATCAGTTAAATCATTATTATTGTGTTGGATACTCTGTACTACATTACAAACTAGATGGTGAAGAAATAGGAAGTCTTGTTGATCAACAAGGTGATGAAGCATCCGTTGATGTGATTGCTACATTTTTACCACGCGTAGTGGTTGAGTCCCTTCTAGCTGCTTTAAAAAGAGCAGATTTAGAAATGGAAGCGATGACTTTAGAACCAATTGCAGCCATAAACGTTCTCATTCCTACTAGTATGCGTAGATTAAATGTCGCACTCGTTGATATAGGGGCAGGTACGTCAGATATTGCCATAACTGATCATGGCACAATAATAGCGTATGGTATGGTCCCAGTTGCAGGAGACGAGATTACAGAAGCATTAAGTGATCATTTCTTATTAGATTTTCCAATTGCAGAAATAACAAAAAGACAGCTACAGTCTCATTCAACCATATTGATAAAAGATATACTTGGTTTTGATCAAGAATTTCATCCAGATGAGGTAGTTGAAGCGATTAAACCAGCAATTTTAAATCTTGCAGAAGCAATTGGTAAAGAAATCTTGAGATTAAATAATCAACGACCTCCTAAAGCAGTCATGTTAGTAGGTGGTGGCAGTTTAACTCCAACAATTACAGATGTGTTAGGTAAATTTCTACAACTTCCACAAAATCGTGTAGCTGTACGTGGGCTAAACGCAATTCAAAATTTAACGAAAGCAGATTCGATTGCTGATTCACCTGAGCTTGTTACTCCAATTGGAATTGCAATAGCTGCAAAAAAGGCACCAATCCAATATATGACTGTAACGGTCAATGAACAAATAGTCCGTCTTTTTGAAATGAAGGATATGACAGTTTCAGACGCTCTTTTAGCCGCTAATATTACAGCTAAACAGTTATACGGAAAACCAGGGAAAGGGATTTCAATCACCTTAAATAATCAAGCTATTTCCATACCAGGAGAGCACGGGAAGCCAGCAACCATTTACGTAAATGGCGAAATCGCTACAACGAAAACACTGATTAAACACGGTG
This sequence comes from Ureibacillus sp., assembly GCA_031178355.1. Lineage (GTDB taxonomy): Bacteria > Bacillota > Bacilli > Bacillales_A > Planococcaceae > Ureibacillus. The sequence goes on along the minus strand of JAPSJC010000003.1, from coordinate 5,631 downwards.
ATTTAATCGATCTATTAGAGGGTCATAACGGAAATAATGCTACTGCACAGGTTCGAGATATTATTGATCATGCTCTGGTTAAAAAAATTAAGATTCAGAATCAGCCATATACTGTCGAACCTATAGTTAGACTGAATGGTGTTCATACAAATTTAAATACGCCTCTACACGATCGTGATAGCCTTTCTGTTGAAACGGTTGATACGATTGAAGATTTATTAACATCATACAATAAAGAATTCATTCAACATTTACAAACAATTTATGTAAATGTTGGGGACAAGCCATTATACTTACCGGAATATACAGCTAAACTTTATATTAATGGGAAGCCAGGAAAACTACACTACCCCATTAATGATGGAGATGAAGTATATGTTGAAAAATCTTCATTACCGACGGTTCAGAGCATTGCAAATAAATTAAATATTCTATTGGAAGAACGAATATTGGTTATATTTCAACAAGAAGAAATTCAATTATATAGAAATAAGTTTGAAGTTCGAGTAAACGGTTCAGTTTATCAACCAAATGCATTCATCTTCAATGGAGCAACAGTTCAATTTGTGGAAAAAGACACTTCTCAAAAATGGATTTTCCAAGATGTATTTCGTTTTTCAAATTGGCAATTACCGACTCAATTTAAAGGGCAATTTAAGATAATGAAAAATGGGGAGCCTGCTTCATTTGATACTGAAATCTTCGGTGGAGATCAATTAGAAATTATACTAAGCGGATCCTAAACAAGACAAACAACAAACTTCTTCATAGCATGATTTCGTTGATTGTTATAACAAAAGGGTTGAATCCAAAAAGAGAAATACTCTTTGGGTTCAACCCTTTTATTCTGGAAGAATTAAATTGATGACGGTTTAGATGCCTCTGAAATTTCTATCCCTTCCGTTAATTCATTTTCGATTAATTCTAAAGGCTCTTCACCTTCAGCTGATACAGTGCCATCATCATACAATGTAGGTACTTTTGTCGTTCTTAATTTCACTTTATCTACTAATGAAACAGATTGTTCTTTTAACTGATTTGATAAATGTACTGTTTTCTCCTTAGCTGTAGAAGAAAGTTCTAAACTTCTGTCTCGTAAAGTAATGGCCTGATTCGCAACTTCACTTCTTAAATCTTTTCCTGCTTTTGGTGCAAGTAATAGTCCTACTGCTGCTCCAACAATTCCACCAACTAATGCACCAATTACGAAATCTTTCACATTCACCGTCTCCTCATTATAAATTGGATCAATTGTTCCGTTATAAACCTGCGGTAAATTAGATTGATTCCTTACTTCATTGTAATTCGGTTTTTCGCTAGTCATAATTTACATCCCCTCACATTTGTATATTTATTTTAAACTAGAAAACATCGCTATTTTAGACCTACTTAGAAGTTTTACGTTGTTTCCACTTATCAGCTAGCTCAATTGCAACATTACCCCACTGTACTACTTGAGCAATTTTTTCTTCATTTTTTTCAACTTCTGTTGAAATGGTATGTGTAATTTTATTAATGGAATGATTCAAACCGTTTACTGAAGTACCAATATTTTTCACAGCATCTACAACCGTGTTTAATTTTTCCGATTTGTGAGCTATGTCTTCTGCTAATGTATTCGTTTTCTCGAGTAATGATGTTGTTTCACGAGTAATACCTTCCATTTGTTTTTCAATACCTGATGCTGTACCAGCAATACTATTTAATATATTTTTTAATGAGAATAATGTCATCCCTATGCTAATACATAAAATTAGAAAAGCGACCGCTGCAATCAAAGCTGCAATGTATAAAACGATGATCATGCAATAAAACCTCCTGTAGCTTGTTATAATAATGTTTCGACAAAAATTGTATCAATACCTTTTAAATTTTGAAAAAACAGCCTACCAATATGATAAGCTGTCAACATTTAGTCTAGACATTAATTAGTACATTTTATAAGTAAAGAAGCTTTTTATTTTTTCAGTAAGCTTTCAAATGCTTCTTGAAACTTATGAACATCCCCAGCACCCATAAACAAGAATACTGTCTTTTCATATTGTTCTAATGTAGATACAGTATCTATTTGTAAAATTTCACTATCGTCAATTAACTTTTTTAAATCTTCAATAGTTAAATTACCATTCTTTTCTCTGGCTGAACTAAAAATATCACATAAATATACTGCATCTGCCTGATTTAAACTATCAGCAAAATCTTGTAAGAATGCTTCAGTTCTACTAAATGTATGTGGTTGGAATATCGCAACAAGTTTATGATCCGGGTACTTCTGTCGTGCAGATTGGATTGTTGCTCGGATTTCAGTCGGATGATGTGCATAATCATCTACAAGAATATTGTTACCAATTATTGTTTCTGTAAAACGTCTTTTTACTCCGGTATAAGAATTTAATCTTTCTTGAACTAAGTTTGCCGGAATTTCTTCGTAATGTGAAAGCGCGATTACAGCTAATGAGTTTAATACGCTATGATCTCCATACATTGGAATCGTAAACGTATTGTAATATTCATTTCGTACGTATACCTCAAATGTAGTACCCTCTGTAGTTTTAACTACGTTTCGAGCAGCAAAATCATTTTGCGCTCCAAATCCGTAATAAACAACAGGTACATTTGCTTGAATTTTTTGTAAATGATCATCATCGCCACATGCAATGATTGCTTTTTTCACTTGTAATGCTAACTCTTGAAAAGCATTGTACACATCTTCAATATTTGCGAAATAATCCGGGTGATCAAAATCGATATTCGTCATTACTGCATAATCAGGATGATAAGCTAAAAAATGTCGTCGGTATTCACATGCTTCCATTACAAAAAATGAAGCATCTTGTTTTCCCGAACCAGTTCCATCACCAATTAAAAATGATGTTGGCATATAACCACCAATTACGTGACTCATTAAACCGGTAGTTGATGTCTTTCCATGCGCACCAGTAATGGCAATCGAAGTATGTTTTTTAATATAATCCCCTAAAAACTTATGGTATCGGATAACCTCTACTCCGATTTCTTTTGCTCGAACAATTTCTGGATGATCGTCGGAATAGGCATTACCTGCAATGACTGTCATACCAGGCTTTATATTGTCAGGATCAAAATTTAAAATTGTGATATTACGATCTCTTAATGGCTTCTCTGTAAAATAAAACGTTTCATAATCTGAACCTTGTACTTGTTCACCCGAGTCAAATAAAATTTGAGCTAATGAACTCATACCGGAACCTTTTATTCCTGTAAAATGATAAAATGTCATACTGCAAACCTCCTGGGATACACAATTTGACCCCTATGATGAACTATTGTAATTAAAGGTGTTAACGAATGAATAATTACAATAAAAGTAAATCTCTATTATTGGGGTTTTCATAATCAAAGTTTTCAAGTAGAAAACGCGCTAAAAAAGCACAATTTCATTACTTTTTCCCCACTCTTTATACTTGGTAAAGACCTATACCATTATAGCACTAATTTGGTAAAACTTTAACTTGAATTAATACATTGGATTAAGTTTTAGTTTGTCTGTAAAGCCACACAATTATAAACATTAATTACCCTTTTTGAAAAAAATGAGAGGGGTGTTTAAACCCTCTCATTGATCAAACATAGAATGAATATCAGATTCGGTAATATATACTTCTCGTGGCTTACTTCCGCGCTGTTCTGATATATAACCATTCTTTTCTAAAAGGTCCATCAGTCTTGCAGCACGATTATACCCAACCTTGTAATTACGTTGAATGGATGAAGTAGATGCTGTTCCTTGTTCATATACAAATCGACAAACTTCTTCAAACAATTCATCGTATTCTTCTACAATTTCCGATTTCTTCAATAATTCCTCATGTTCAAACATGTAATTAGGCTTACCTTGACTACGAACATGTTCGATAATTTCTTCAATCTCATCATCCGTAACAAAAGTACCTTGTATGCGAATTGGAGCACTCATACCATTACCTAGGTATAGCATATCTCCGCGGCCTAACAAGCGCTCTGCACCTTGACTATCTAAGATCGTCCTAGAGTCGATTTGTGAAGAAACGGCAAAAGCGATACGTGTTGGAATATTTGATTTGATTAACCCGGTGATAACATCAACAGATGGTCTCTGTGTAGCTACAATTAAATGGATGCCACATGCTCTCGCTTTTTGTGCGATTCGTGCTATCGATTCTTCAACATCACTAGGTGCCATCATCATTAAATCAGCCAACTCGTCAATTACAATCAAAATATAAGGTAACTTATTTTTATTGCCATTCTTTTCAGCTTGCTTGTTATACCTAGATAAATCTCGAACTCCTACATGCGCAAATAATTGATAACGTCTCTCCATTTCTTCCACAGCCCATTTTAAAGCTGCTGTCGCTGTTTTGACATCTGTAATAACAGGACTTACTAAATGTGGAATATTATTAAATGGAGCAAGTTCCACCACTTTAGGGTCAATTAACATTAGTTTCAATTCATGAGGATCGGCTTTATACAACAAACTCACTAAAATTGAATTAATACAGACAGATTTCCCTGAGCCTGTTGCTCCCGCAATTAACCCATGGGGCATTTTTCTCAGATCAATCGTAATAGGCTTACCAGTCAAGTCAAGTCCTAACGCTGCCTCTAAAGGCGAATCAGAAGTTTCAAATGTTGCACTACGCACTACTTCTGAGAGTCTTACCGCTCTTGAGATGCGATTCGGTATTTCAATACCAATTGAACTTTTTCCTGGTATAGGTGCTTGTATTCTAATATCTTTTGCTGCTAAAGCAAGTTTTAAATCATCCGCTAAATTTTTAATTTTACTTACCTTAGTTCCATGACCGACAGTAATCTCAAATTGTGTTACTGCAGGACCTTGAACAATGGATTCAACTTGAGCAGTCACTTGAAAATATGAGAGGGACTCCACTAAGTTATTTGCCTGTGATTCCATCCATTCTCTATCTTCCGTTTTTTCCTCTGGCGGTATTAAACAGTCAAAAGTTGGTTTTGCATACTCTAATACATTCTGAGTGGTATCGAGTAGTTCTTCTTCCGGCAATAATTCATTTTTTTCAGATAGCGGTTTCACAGACTCAGAATTGGCTATTGTTATGTGTTTCACTTCAGAAGGTGAGTTTGCCTTCAATATAGCCTCTTTTAATTTTAATTTTTCTTTATCGGATTTTAACATTAATACATTAAATGGCAATTTACTTCCCGATGATATTTTATTATTTTCAATATCTGGTTTATGAATAATTTGTTTATCTTCTACATTATTCAAATGCGGTGAAAAAATTGCTTCTTCCACTACTTCATTAGGTTCGCCATCCAACTGACCTACCTGATTTTGTCTATCCTCTTTTTCTACATTATCGTAATCATCTATTTTTTCCTGAGGATCAATAGAATCAATAGGATCTTCGAAGTCAACTTCATTAACCTCTACAAATCGCTCCAATTCCTCATAAATCGGAACTACGGATTGTTTGGATATTGGCAAATCTGATAATTCTTCTGATTCTGATTCTGATTCTGATTCTTCAGTTACTGGCAATTCTTGATTTTCTTCGGATTCCTTGACGTCATGTTCTATTACTACGTACGAATGATTTAAATTATCATATTCAATTGAATCATCAA